>JAPLFO010000148.1:10337-49421 GCA_026390635.1 Ignavibacteriales bacterium | reverse complement strand
TGCTCTATGTTTATGCCGATACGGGAGATCCGGATTTCACGCTCGCGCAGAATTCGTCGAAGGAATATATGCGGGATCCTTCAAATTACGGGCCGCCGATGAATGTTCGCATCGGTGCAGCGATCAGATTCTGATGAAAGGATGATTGACTTATGAAACGATTTCTTTTCCTTTGCACGGTGGTGATAGTGTTGTACGGCTGGATGGCGGCGCAGCAGCAGAATCCGGCGCGGGATCGGAACGCTGAACCGGTGCGGCTTGGCAAAACGTCCGGTGTGGAAGACCGCGCCGCCGGTGTGCACAATGCCAGCAACATCGGGCTCTTTTTTGAAAACCGTGGAAAGCTCTACCCAAGGCGTGTAGCGCAGGGACCGTCGGGAGAATTTCCAATCAATTCCGGGCAGAACTATATCTACCGGATAAACCCGTATGTGGGTGTTCCAGGGAGCGTCATTCAGGGACGGTACCGAACAGACGAAGAATGGGAAGCCGTCGGCGGGTACCATAACGCGAAATTGTCAATGGTAGCTTTTTCAGACAATCCGGCGACATGGCATCCGACTCTTGGCTGGCCTGTGAAAGATGCCACGGGCAGTCCCGTCATCAAATCGGATCAGGACAGCTACTGCGTGTTCAATGACGCAAACAATAGCCGCGGCGCATTGGGAATCACGGTGGCGCAAACAGGGTATGCGTACGGCGTGAAGTACGCACAGAATCTGTTGTTCTTTAAATATGACGTTGTGAATAAGAGTTCGCGAACGTATGACAGTCTCTATTTTGCAATGTACTGCGATATAGATGTCGGTGATGTCGATCCCGGCGGTGCGCTGGAATATACTGACGACTTGCTTGCTTTTGACAAGGCGCGCAGTTTTGTCTACTTCTATGATGACGGTCTAACGACAGACTGGACGTCAGGAAAGACGGGATTTTTCGGCTGCACATTTCTGAAAACGCCGATGATCAACGGCAAAGAAGCCGGTATTACCGACATGCACTATTATCTCTATAATGACGACAGCAATAATGACATTGATACCGTGTTGTACGGTATCATGGCATCGAAACCGTCGCTCTATTATTCGCCGATCGGCAAGAAATATTTTCATGTGAGATCAGATACGAATCTTCACTTTGACGATCCGACTCTGATTCCTCCGGCAGGAATGGACTTGGTTGCAGAAATTGCGTCCGGTCCTTACACCATCAAACCGGGCGATACGTTGACGTTCTATACGGCGATTGCCGCCGGCAATACGCTGCAGGAGGCTCTCGCAAGTGTGGACACTGCCAGGAGCATCATGCTGAAGGATTTTGTGATTCTGAAACCGCCGAGCACTCCGACGGTAACGGGTATCGCCGGTGATCGGCGAGTGACGATATTTTGGGATGACAAAGCGGAACGCACAGGAGAGAATCCGGCTCAGAGGGATTTTCAGGGATATCGTCTCTATCGTTCGGTCGACAAAGGCACCAATTGGTCACTGCTTGCCGACTATTTTGATGTGGTGAACGAATTTACCTACAGCCGGAATATTCAACGCAGCTTTGTCGATACCTCGCTCATGAACGGAATCGAGTATTGGTACACCGTTACTGCGTACGACAAAGGAGATTCGCTGTCCGCAAGCCTGGAATGTCCGCGCGGAAAGACTCCTGGAGTCACGAATCTGGCAATCGTCACACCGCGGTCGGAAGCTATTGGACGCACACCCGTTCGCTCCGGTGCAACGATGCATTACGGCCAGGGAAAATCGAACTACGAGATTCTCGTTCAACCGGCGGACATTCCGTTGCTTGCCAACCATGCCTATGACGTCGGATTCACCTACAGGCAGCGGACCGAGAAAGGAACCCTGAGGACAAAAGTACGGGCTATTGTGCTCGATACGATGAAACTTGTACCCCGCAGCTACGGGATTCTTTTCACCACTCCCAGCACGGTGACGATCACAGACCTGACGACCGGCCTAGATGTTGTGGCAGAAAAGAATTACAATCGGGCGACCGGAATCACCTATACAAAAATTCAATCCCAGGGATTTACCATTATCCTGAATATCCGTGTGGAGGATCCGAATCCGCTCGACTCTGCGATCTATCTGCCCAAAGCGGGAGACTATATCGTTCTCAGTTTTGAATCCTACTGCACACGCGACAACGCAGACACCGTATCGTCAGCCAGGCCATTTAAGTCCGGCGCTATGCAGACAACGACGGACGGGATCCGTTTCTCAATGCAGCCGCCGGAAACGTTTCAGAATATTTCACGTGTGGGCGGAACGGATCTTTCCTTCGCAGCAACCTTCAGCATAGGAAACAGCAGCGCGCTTAGAACGAACCGGTATTTGCTCTCGACCATAGGAAAGGGAACTGCCGCCGGAAAAGGATTTGTGTCCCTCTCCGTGCGCGATTCTGTGTCAACGGTAATCCTGACGAAGGACACAGTGTTTGCTGGAACGTCAATTACCTTCAACGGCATTACGGCAATGATCGATTTCAACAGCAATAATCCGCCGCTGCCGGGCAACAGCTATTCAGTTGATTGCATCGTTTCCGTCGAACCGTCACTCTTGGATAGGTTTCGATTTTCCATCCTTGCGCCGACCGTGGATGTGCAGAAAGCCTCTGCTGAAATTGGAGGGATTAAAGTCGTACCGAATCCGTACGTCGTTTCCTCCCTGTATGAAGTGGAATATGGCGAGCTCCGGCGCGAACCGGTGCGGCAGATACAGTTCACACACCTTCCGACGGATTGCGCAATCTATGTTTTCACGCTGGATGCAAATCTGGTCAAGACGCTGCATCATAATAATCAGACCGGGACGGAGGCATGGGATCTTCGCGCGGAAGGCGGGCGCGAAATTGCTGCCGGCATGTACGTCTTCATGGTAAAATCTGCGGCCGGTGAATTCCTTGGACGATTTGCTGTGATCAAATAACAGGACATGCATATGAAACGAACGCTCAGTACTATCACCGGCATATGTCTCATCGCGCTGCCGTTGGCGGCGCAGAATCCGAATCTGGGATCCGCCGGAGCCAAATTCCTTCAAATACCGATCGGTGCGCGTGCAACGTCCATGGCGGGCGCCTGCGTCGCGACAGTGGATGATGCATCTGCCGTGTTCTGGAATCCGGCAGGTGTCGCCCGTGTGGAAAACAACGCGGCGCAGTTTTCGTCCATGCGCTGGCTTCAATCGTTCGACATCAATGCGGTTTCGGTGGTGCATGCGATGGGAGAGTCCGGTGTGCTGGCGGCAAGCGCGATCGTGCTGTCGATGGATCGGATGGAAGTGACCACGGAGTCGCAGCCGAACGGAACCGGGCAGTTCTTTGATGCGCAGGATCTTGCGCTCGGTCTGACGTATGCACGATTTTTGACTGACCGGTTCAGTGTCGGTATAACGGGAAAATATGTGTACGAACGCATCTGGAATGAAGTTGCCGACGGTATTGCCTTCGACATTGGAACACAATACCGCATCGATTTCCAGAATCTGACCATTGCGATGAGCATGACGAATTTCGGCGGCGATCTTCAGTTCAATGGACCCGATCTGAACATCACATATCTTCGCGACAAAAATTTTCCAAATAGCCGTCTGGCGCCCGCGCGCTATGAGCCCGATCAGTACCCACTGCCGCTTCATTTTCAGGTGGGGATAGGAATGGATCTGTACCGCTCGGAAACATTCTCCGTGCGCGGCGCAGTGGACGCCGCACATCCCAGCGACAATCGTGAGCGCATCAACGCAGGAATCGAGACGTCGTTCTTTGATCGCGTGTACCTGCGCGGCGGGTACCGTTATCATTACGATGATGAGAGCTTTACCTTTGGGACCGGAGCCTCGTTTCCATTTGCCGGATCGCTGCTCGCTTTTGACTATGGCTACAGTATCTACGACATTCTGCCCAATGTCCAGCGGATCAGCGTGGGCATAGCGTTCTAAGGAGGGAAGCGGTGCCGAAACTCTGTCCGAAAATAATTCTTGAAGGCACCCGCCTGACGCTCAAGACGGACATCGCCTTTGCATTGAATGAACATCCGCGCATTGTGGGTCCGCGCAAGTATCGATATCATTCGCCGTTGATATCCGGTGAATGGTGTGCGTTTACGAACTTTCCCTGGGGCCGGGGACTCATTAACTTTGAGCAGCAGGAAGAGCCGTTGGCAATGGAAACATATGCGACCTGGGCGCGGTTGTTTGAATTGCAGCGCTATTATTCCTGGATCGTCGATCGTTTTCACATTTCAACGCAGATGTATCAACGCAAATATTGCGGCAGGGTCTACGATTTTGGGTGGTTTGAAGAACGATTACTGCCGCTCGGTTTTCGCATTGTCTTTTGCACGCGAACCCCGGAATCGTTTGCCGCCGCCAAGAAAGAGCGCTTGAAAGTATCGGGCAAACCGTCGCAGTACGACAATTTGGGAACATTCGTCGACGAGCAGCGGCTTATGGATGAACTGATTGCTCAGTCAATACTGCCGAGGTACCGACTGGACGTATCCGACAACAATATTGCAGCTGCCACAGATACAATCGCCGATTGGATGGAAGAAACCGGCGGATTGTATATGAACGAATAGGTTGCTATTTTTGCCACAGACAAGAATGAGGTAGGGGGAGATGGGTCTACTCCAGATTCTCTGTGCTCTCTGTGGCAAGTCATTTTCTTGAAGGATCGGGCTCATGAAAATCGTATCACTTGCGGCTTTACTGCTCATCAATGTCGCGCTCTTCATTGGATGCTCTTCGTCGAATTCGCTGTTCCTGCCAGTCAACGGATACACCCATCCGCGCCTGGTGGAAGCGGAGTTCGTCATCACTATCGACAGCGTGGTATTCCTTGAACCGGATTCTCTCAAAGCGACCAATCTACGCCGGGGAATATCTGCAGATCAACCTCCGACATTTCTTCTCTGGTGTTCCGACATCATCGGCCGGCCCGCGCAACGGGTGAAAGAATCGGAATTTTCCTCGACGCCGCCAACGGAGATTACCACTGAGAATGAAAACGGCAATCGTATCTGTTTCTGGGATCTTTCGAAACGGTTGACGGACAAAGAATCGATCATCGTCAAGAGAAAGTTCTCCTACACCACCTATGACTATGTGAAACACTTCGACGAATCCGCTGTTCCGCAAACCTATGGCGGCGTACCGGACGATGTATTCTATTTCTACACAAAGGCGGAACCGTCGCTTGAACAGACGCCGCCGTTGATCCTGTTGGCGGACAGCATTGTCCGCGGCGAACGGGCGCTACCGGGAAAAACGCATCGCATTTTCGATTTTGTGCGCAAGAGAATGCACTATAAATATCCGCCGGATGCTCGCGGCGTACTGGAGGCGATCAAGTGCTACGAAGGAGATTGCGGCCAGTATTCTGCCCTCTTCATCGGACTCTGCCGCTCTGCCGGCATTCCGGCGCGGCAGCAGTCGGGTCTTGTGATCGACGACGGAAAATTTGGTTATCATGTCTGGAGCGAAGTGTATCTACCCGCCGTTGGCTGGGTGCCTATGGATGCAACGTTGCCGGATGGATTTGCGCATTTGCCGAACAACCGCCTCATCGCATCAGTGGGAATGAACCTGCCGCTGAAGCACGTTCCTTCATGGGCAACATACGCCGATCAGGATGCACAGGGAAACCGGACGGACTTCATGCAATTCGTGACGATGGTGAAGAGCGGCTTTTCCGCAAACATCAGGACCGAACGAAGGCTGGTGCGGTACGAAGAATTGCCATAGCAATACCCTCCTGTTGGCTGGTCATGTGGTCTTCTCGCTCGTCGAAGTGCCTCTGGCCCAGCGGTGCGTGGGAACGAGGAGAACCCTATGCACATACTGTTGTGTGACATCTATTCTCGAAGGAGAATTACAATGAAATCGCTTATCACATGGTCGCTCATCGCTGCGATCGTCATTCCTTCCGCCGTGGTCTATACTCAATCGTTCGAGGGATCCAATGCTACTATTGCACATCAAAGATTGGCCCGCGAGTTATTCCAGGAACTGATTGAGATCAATACAACACTGAATATGGGCTGCACAAAAGCCGCCGAGGCGATGGCTGCGCGGTTGAGAGCAGCGGGTTTTGCAGAAAATGATGTGAGACTGCTCGGGCCGCAGCCGCTGCACATGAATCTTGTTGTGCGTTACCGGGGTAAGGGCACCCTGCGGCCAATTCTGTTGATCGGACACCTCGATGTCGTTGAGGCGCTCCGGCAAGATTGGTCTTTCGATCCCTTCAAGTTCCTCGAAAGCGGCGGTTACTTCTATGGTCGCGGAACAACAGATATGAAATGCGATGACGCAAGCCTGATCACAAATCTCATCCGGCTGAAACAGGAAGGGTTCGTTCCTCAACGTGATATTATTGTTGCTCTCACGGAAGACGAAGAGAACGGCGATGCCAACGGTGTGCAATGGCTGCTTACCAATCACCGCGACCTTATCGATGCAGAGTATTGCATAAATCCGGACGGTGGAGGCGGTGACAGCAAGAATGGCAGGGACATCGTGATGACGATACAAACGAGCGAGAAAGTCTATCTTGATTTTAAGCTGGAAGTGCACAATAAAGGCGGTCATAGCGCGGTGCCGGTTAAGGAAAACGCAATCTACCGACTTGCAGCGGCTCTCACACGGCTCGCCGCGTATGACTTTCCGATCAATCTCAATGAAACAACGCGAATGTATTTTGCGCGAAGCGCTCTTCAGGAAACAGACCAGCTGAAAGCCGATATGCTGGCCATGACCGAAATTCCGATCGACGCCGCGGCAGCAAATCGACTCGCGCATGCTTCCCCAAGCTACAATTCGAAAATGCGTACTACCTGCGTTGCTACGATGCTGAGCGGCGGCCACGCTGAAAATGCTCTGCCACAGACCGCTCAAGCGAATATTAATTGTCGCATGCTGCCCGACGACAGTCCTGAGAATGTTCTGGCCACACTCAAGACCGTTGTTGCCGACACCAATGTTACAATAATCTGCACAAATGCCTCAACTCTGAGCCCCCGCTCGCCTCTCCGGAAAGATGTTCTGGAGACTCTTGATCGTCTTACGGCTTCAATGTGGCCTGGTGTTATTGTCACGCCATACATGTCCGGCGGTGCCTCCGATGGAAGGCTGCTGCGCGCAGCGGGTATTCCGGTGTATGGTATCTCAGGAATGTTTACGGACATGAATGATGTTCGCGCCCACGGGAAAGATGAACGCATCGGCGTGAATGAATTCTACAAAGGAATCGAGTTCATGTATAGATTTATCAAAGCACTGACTTCCGGTTCATAGCCCGGCTGTATGAGGCATTGCATGCAACACAACGAACGTACAACGAGCAGCTAAACGGCGCGGGTTATTGTGGTAATGCAGCTGACACCAGGCAAATGACAAACAACGACTTGCCAAGAAAGGGACTTCCGGGTTCTTTCCATAGGGAGAAGACGGTCGCAAAGAATAATCTTTAATGTATTTTGGAGAAAAAAAATAGCATGACAAAAATTGAAGAGCTCTTACGGCTAAAAATAAAACCAAAGGAAAAGCAAGCACAGCTGGTTGACGCTATCGTGTCAAAGAAAATATCAGCGAAGGAATTCATTGCATTTTTTCAGTCTGCTTCTGATGTTGACAAAGGTTCTTGCGCTGACGTGATGAAGCATGTTTCGGCAGAAAGTCCTGAAATTCTCATGCCGCATATTGATGTTCTCGTGAAATACATCAATTACAAAGCTCCAAGAGTCAAATGGGGTGTGCCGGAAGCGATTGGCAATATGGCAAAAGAGTATCCTGATGCCACGGCAAAAGCGATCCCTTATCTCCTTGAAAACACCACTGACAGCGATATCAATACCACAGTAATAAAATGGTGTGCCGCTTTTAGTCTTGCGGAAATTGCCAAACATAGTCCCAAAACCAGAAAACAGCTCATACCGGTTTTTGAAAAGTTAATAAGGGGAGAAAAAAATAACGGTGTTAAGAATGTTTATGTCAAAGCGATAAAAGCGATTGAAAGACAATAATATGACCGTTCAATGACAACCGTGCCCCGAAAAAAACTACCTGTCGCAGCGACTATGTGGTTCCGCCCCTGTCGGTCGCCCCACCCCAATTGCTCTGTGCTTCGGACAACTTTGTATGGCTGCGAACGTGACGTGCCATTGCCCATAACTGAATGAGATCTGTGTACGGAGGTTGACAATGAAAATAGTTGATCTGGACGAACACTATCTGTCTCTCTATCTTGTGTGCCTCGAAGATTGGTCAGACGAAAGCAAGGAGGCGGGACGTCACAAGGAAATCTGGTATCACCGAATGAAGGATAAGGGCCTTCGTGTGAAGCTGGCATTCGACGATCACGGTGCGTTGGGCGGAATGATCCAATACATTCCCATTGAATGCTCGTTTGTTGGAGGTTCCGACCTGTACGTCATCAACTGCATCTGGGTTCACGGCCACAGTCAGGGAAGGGGGAGCTTCCAGCATCGCGGGATGGGCACGGCTCTTCTTGAGGCGGCCGAAGTTGATGCTCGATCACTTGGAGCCAAAGGCCTCGTTGCCTGGGGACTTCTTATTCCAGTTTTTATGCGCGCATCCTGGTTCAAGAAACACGGTTATCGCAAAGTGGACAGACAGGGCATTCGAGTCCTGCTCTGGAAGCCCTTTGCTTCCGATGCCATCCCTCCTCAATGGCTTCCATCAAAGGGCAAACCTTCTCTCGATCCAAATAAGGTGACAGTCACCGCCTTCTGCAACGGCTGGTGTCCGGCTCAGAACCTTGCGTTAGAGCGAGCCAAGAGAGCATCTGCAGAGTCTCAGTTTGCGGACAAGGTCGTATTTCGCGAGATTGATACATTTGATCGAGCAGATATTCTGCGGCTTGGGATCGCAGATGCACTGTTCGTCAACAACAAAGAAGTGCGGACAGGACCGCCTCCTTCGTACGAGAAAATAAGGAAACTCATTGACAAGCAAGCAAAGAAAATCAGATCACCAATCACAGGTGACGGCACATAGCATATCGAACAACGACGCTCCGTCTTTTGACTCGCGGGAGTCGTCGTCGCTCTATTGACATAAAAGAAGAATTGTCATGACACATATATCCATGTATTGCATTCATCAGCTTCGATCGACGTTCCCGTAACAATGCACTTCCTTTTCTCAATCCGCCGACTTATCGTCTCTTCGGAATCTCTTTCACCGATGTGAATGCCGGGACGGTGATGAGATGGAGCAAGACATCCTATGACGAACGGAGGAAAGAGCGGATTTCTCAATTGATTTTGGACTATCTATCGCCTACATTCTTGGAGGCTCTTGTGCGGCGGGATGTCAATGGAAACTCTTGCTGTACGCTCAGTCATATTCGAAAGGGATCACGCCATGGTTTACTTCTTCATTCTCATCACTTTCGCGATTCTCCTTCTCTTTTGGGTCATTGCTAAATACAACGGACTTATCACCCTGCGCAACCAGGTTGCGAACGGCTGGAAACAGATCGACGTCCAGTTGAAACGACGGCACGATCTGATTCCCAACCTGGTGCAGACCGTCAAAGGACAGATGGAATTCGAACAGGAGACGCTACAGAAGGTCATCCAGGCTCGCAACTCCGCAATCTCCGCCACTGGTGTCGCCGATGCGGCGGCAAAAGAGGGCGCACTGACGGGCGCTTTGAATAAGTTGTTCGCGCTCGTGGAGAGCTATCCCGCGCTGAAATCAAACGAAAACGTGATGCAGCTTCAGGAAGAATTGACAAGCACGGAGAACAAAATATCGTTCGCCAGACAGTTCTATAATGACATCGCCACCAAGTTCAACATCGCTCAACAGGTGTTCCCTGCAAATATCATCGCAGGGATATTCAATTTTACCCCGTCGATACTCTTTGAAATTACGGTGGAAGCGGAGCGCACAGTTCCAAATGTCGATTTGTCGCTGAAGAAGCAGGGTTGACGCATCGGTTCTTCCGAGACGGAAACTTTTGCGTTCATTGTGTTCACCCGGAGACATCGACGTGATTGAGACGAGAAATATTTATGAACAGCAGGAACACAACAGGCGGGCGACCATCGTTGTCATGATCGGCTTTACACTCTTCCTGGGATTCATCGGTTTCGGTTTTGATGCCTTTTATTTGGGAACAGTGAATGGAGACATATTCCTTCCCATCGGCACCGTTATCGCAATCACATTCGGATCGATCTCAGCGGCATGGAGCCTTCAGAGCGGCGCAAAGGCCGTGCTGATCTCCACCGATGCGATGCCGGCAGATCCAAACAATCCGGCACACAAACAGCTTCTCAATGTTGTCGAAGAAATGAGCATCGCCTCCGGATTGCCGCTGCCGCAGGTGTACGTTGTGCCTGATCCCGATCCCAATGCATTTGCCGCCGGCAAGGATCCGCAGAACAGCTCCATTGCCGTAACGCAAGGGCTTCTCGATCTGTTGGACAGGGAGGAATTGCAGGGAGTCGTTGCACATGAAATGAGCCATATCCGCAATTACGACATTCGGGTGATGACCGTCGTCGCGGCGATGATGGGTGCGGTCCTTCTGCTCTCCGATTGGGCGTGGCGCGGAATGTCCTGGGGTGGCGGCCGGCGGCGCTCGCGCGATTCCGGCGGAAGCAGCGGCGGATGGCTTGGATTGATCTTTCTCGTGCTCTGGCTTCTCGGCATCCTCCTTGCACCGTTGATCAGTCAGATGATGGCGATGGCCGTCTCCCGCAAACGTGAATATCTGGCGGATGCTTCCGGCGCCGAACTAACGCGAAATCCGCTCGGACTGGCGCATGCGCTGCAGAAAATCGAGAGTGCCTCCGCACCGACTGCCTCGATTAAGCGCGGCGCCGCCCATTTGTGTATCGTCGATCCTCTCGGAAGGAAGCTGAATGCCAAAGAAGGATTTGCCGCGGAACTTTTCGGTACACATCCTCCCATGAACAAACGCATCACATGGCTCCAGGTGATGGCGTATCACATGAAAACAGAGACGGCGACCCGCACGTAGCGTTTCACGGACGCAAAAAGACCACTGCCGGCGACCGGAACTGACTTGCACATATCTTCTTGCCCCCCAAGTTCTGACTGGCCAGAGGCTCTTCGGGGAGCGCTGCTTTTGAGCCTCTCTCGTGAGTTTTCCTGTAAACCTCTTTCTTCCCCGGATGACAGCGAGCGGGTAATCTGACGGCTTGGGGATCACGGCTGCCCGCGACTGGCCCAATTCCGCCGCCTGACACAGCGAAACAAATCGGATTCTATTTCCCTCCATCGTCGTGAGCCGCTCCAATACATTTTCCATCCATGGCAATGCCGCACCGCATTTTTTCCATCGAAGAAAAGTACTTGACATCGTAGAAAAAAGATATAACTTGTGTACCATCTGTTACGGTGCAGGCAATGGATGTAACACTGGTTACGGACACCCCTTATGGATCCCGATACAAATCTTCTCGAACTCTTCTTGCGGCTTGCAAAGGTAGAAGGAATCTCACTTGCAGAACGTGCGATTGCCGACACGGTCACCAACCTGCTGCGGCAGCACGGCGTAAAGGTACACGCAGATGGATCTGCGCAGATCCTTGGCGGAACAGCCGGCAATCTACTCTGTTTCCCGCCTGATTATAGATCCGATCTTCCGGCAATCATGCTGACGGCTCATCTTGATACCGTCAAACCAACAGGGAACCTGGTGCCGGTGGTCGATACTCTTTCCATCCGATCGGACGGGACGACCATTCTCGGCGGAGATGACCGCCTCGGACTTTCGGTCCTGGTTCGCGTCCTGATGGACGCGGCGCAGCAGCGATTTCAGTACAAGAATTTTTTTGTTGCCTTCACCGTGGGTGAAGAGACGGGGCTGTTCGGTGCTGGAACAATCGACATTTCGCAATACGTGACGTCGCATGCGTATGTGTTCGACTGTTCGAAGCGTCCGGGTGTCTATATCCGCGAATCTGTTGGTTTGCATACGTTCGCGGCCGAATTCATCGGCAAGTCGGCGCACTCCGGCGTCGCGCCGGAGGAAGGCATCAGTGCGATACAGCTTGCCAGCAAGGCGATTGCGACGCTGCCTCTCGGACGCATCGATGCGACAACCACGGCGAACATCGGAAAGATCAGCGGCGGCGAAGCAATCAATGCAATTCCGGAAAAAGTGACCATTGAAGGCGAGGTCCGTTCGTTCACACCGGCCCGCATTCGGGAGCAACTGGATTCCATCGAGAACGCTTTCCGCTGCTCTATCGGTGAAGTTGGGAAAATACATTTCCACTCACGATCGGATTTCGAGCCGTACATGCTGACGCCGGATAGTCCGATGATTCTCGAACTCGAACGAGCCATGATTGCGGTAGGGCTGAAGCCGCAGCCGATCCGCTACACCGGCGGCAGCGATGCGAATAAGTATAACGCCAAAGGGATTCCTGCAGTCAATCTGGGTATCGGAGCGCAGAAACCCCATTCGTACGAAGAATTCATCCTTCTTGAAGATATGATGAAGACGTATGAACTGGCCCGGGAACTTGTGCGTGCGTAAAAACCGATTTTTCTATCCGAGAGGCGCCACTCGATGAAATTTTCCTTCAATACGCTCGTCATGATTTATGCGGTCGTCGTACTGGTCGCCTTTCTGACCTGGGTGGTCCCCAGCGGCGAATACACGCGCGAGGTAAAGAATGGAAAAACTCTTGTGGTCACCGGATCGTTTACGAGCGTGACGGGAACGCCGCAAGGGATCGGCGCGATACTCACTGCTCCGATAAAAGGGTTCATCCAGGCGGCACAGATTATCGCCTTTCTATTTGTTATCGGGGGAGCATTCATGATCGTCGAAGAAACAGGCGCTATCGCCGTTTCGGTACAACATCTCGCACACACCTTTGCCCGCAAACCCCATTTGCAAAAATTCTTTATTCCGGTGACAATGACGCTATTCTCCATCGCGGGCGCCGTTTTTGGCATGGCGGAATCCGGAATGCCGTTTGTCCTTGTCTTTATTCCGCTGGCTCTTTCTCTGGGATATGATTCGATTACAGGAACGTCCATTCCGTTTCTCGGTGCGGCTGCAGGATTTGCCGGTGCCGTCTTGAATCCATTCACCGTCGGTATTGCGCAGAATATTTCAGAACTCACACTGTATTCGGGACTCGAATACCGCCTGGTGATCTGGGTGATCAGTACAGTGTCCATGGTTACGTTCGTCATGCATCATGCGGCCAGGGTGAAGAAGAATCCGCAACTCAGCCCGGTGTTCGACCTCGATCAAGTACGACGTGCGACGCTGAAGATCGACAATGCCGTGCCGGCCTCGTTTGTCGTTCGCCATAAAATCGTCCTTGCGTTGTTTGTCAGCGCCATGCTTTTCCTGATCTACGGTGTTCTTGTCTTCGGGTGGTATATCAATGAGATCGCCGCTCTGTTCCTGGCGGTCGGCATCGGATGCGGGGTGGCAGGAAGGCTTACTGCGGGTCAAATAACTGCCAGTTTTAAAAAGGGCGCTCAGGGAATGGTGGGCGTGGCGCTCATTATCGGATGTGCACGCGCAATTCTCGTCATTGCCAACGACGGAAAAATTCTGGACGTGATGCTGCATTCTCTCTCGAACATTATTGCCGGCATTCATCCCATTTTTGCGGCTCAGGCGATGTTCGTTACTCAATGCATCATCAATTTCTTTGTCCATTCCGGCTCGGGTCAGGCAGCGTTGACGATGCCCATCATGGCGCCGCTCGCGGATGCCGTCGGCATTTCCAGACAAACAGCGGTGCTTGCATTTCAGTTCGGCGAAGGATGGATCAATCCGATATTGCCGACGTCCGGAGTGACGATGGGTGTTCTCGGGATGGCGCAGATACCATGGGAAAAGTGGATCCGCTGGATGCTGCCGGCACAGATCTATTTTTTTGGTCTCGCCATGATCCTGCTTGGTGTCGCATTTGTGATCGGGTATCAATGAGGGACAGAGCGCTTCGGTAGGAAAGGGAGGTACACACGATGCCGTCAAAAAAGAAAATATCGAATCATATTTCCGTTCAGGAAGCACTGAACAAGAAGATTGTTGATGCCTATCAACATCTTCCTGCAAATCAGAAAATCGTTGCGAACTACATTCTCCAGCAGCCAAACGAACTGGCGTTTCTCACCACAGACCTTCTCGCAGGCAAGCTCCATGTCAGCAAGCCGACTATTGTCCGGTTTGCACGAAGCCTGGGATATAAAGGATTCACCGAATTGCAGCAGGAATCGGTGGGTGCATTGCAGTCCGATTTGTCGAATGTGCATCAATACATGGGAGAGCTGCAGAAGCAAACCCAGAATGAAGCGCTCGACAAAGTGATCGCAACAGAAATTGAAAACATCAACGACACACTCAACCATTTTGACCGCACCGTCTTTAATGCCGTGGTGAAAATGATGCTGGATGCGGGTCAGGTCTTCACCATGGGTGTCGGCATATCTTCGCTGTTGTCGCAAATCCTGTCGTATGAACTCAATCAAGTGGCGATCAACGCACGATCGATTTCCACCGGTCCGGCGCGCTTCGTCGAACAGCTGTCATTCGCCCGGAAGGGGGATGTAGTGGTCGGATTTTCGTTTCCTCCCTATTCGCGTGAGACGATTGAAGCAGCGGCTTTTGCAAATGAACGGAAAGCCGAGGTTGTGGCTATTACGGACACGCGAACATCTCCGATTACGTTCCACGCATCCGAAGTGATTGTGGTGCGAACAAAGAATATGCTGTACACCAATTCGATCTCCGCAATCTCGATTATGATGAATGCAATCGTCACGGAAATTGCACTGAAAAACCAAAAAGCGATTGCCCCGAAAATGGAGGCAATCTCCCGAAAAATGCGCGAGACCGGTCAATATGTTGCTTAATCAATGTAAGGAGACAGTTGTATGAAATATACCATGCTCTACGTGTGCCTTGCTGTGTTCCTGTGCATTTCCAGTGTGATCGGCGGAACGACGGGCAAACTGGCAGGTCGCGTAACGAACAAGGCGACGGGAGAGGCGCTGCCCAGTGTCAACATCCTCATTGAAGGGACGTCGATGGGAACCGTGACCACTGTTGAAGGCACATTTGTTCTTGTCAATATTCTTCCCGGCACCTATAAAGTGAAAGCGAGTTTCATTGGTTATGCGTCGATCCGGATGGAAAATGTCAAAGTGAATATCGATCAAACGACATCCATCTCATTTGCGCTGAGCGAAACCATGCTTCAAACGCAGGATCAGATCGTCTACGCAGAGCGGCCGATGATCCAGAAAGACGCTACAGGCTCGGTCACAGTTCTGTCACACGACGAACTTCAGGCGCTTCCGGTGGCGAACTTCACTGGTGTCCTGCAGATGCAATCCGGCGTGGTGGGCGAGGGAAGCAACCTCCATATCCGAGGCGGCCGGGGAAATGAGGTCGCGTACATGATCGACGGTGTCTATGTTCAGGATCCGTTGTATGGTGGATTGGGAACGCAGCTGCATAATGATGCCATCGACCAAATGGAATTTCTCTCGGGAACATTTAGCGCTGAGTACGGTGCGGCGATGAGCGGTGTTGTGAATCTGGTAACGAGGGAGGGGGGAGAGAAATTCAAGGTAAAACTTGAAGGGCGGACGAGCGAATTCTTGGCACAGCCATTTTCGGATTTTCATGAGAACCGCGCCGTAGCGACCGTCAGCGGCCCCATTCTGCAAGATCCGAGATTGTCGTTCTTTGTCAGCGGTGAACGGGATGCACGCGGGAGTTGGCTCCCCTTCGGCTATAACAATGACATTTCAACGCTCGGCAAACTGTCTATGGTTCCGCTATCCGGAGTCAAGGTGGTCGGTTCATATCGGTACGCAAGCAACAAGCATCAAAACTACAGTCATGCATACAAGTACATTCCCTGGATGTACTATCAGCCATCATCTTCCAGCCAGCAATGGATGGCCCAAGGGACCCATTACATTTCGTCGAGCATGTACTACGATGTACGCGTATCGTATCTTACACAGGCCAGCCGCACCGGTATTCTTGGAGCGGACGGCGAGTATCTCGACACTTCCCAGTACCTCAATAGCCAGCGCTATCAGTATCTGGCGAACAAAGGGACCGGCAATGACTTCTACGCTCTTGCAATCCCGGAGGAATGGGATCATTCAGAAAGTTCCACGCTCAATTTCAAATCGGATCTTGTCTGGCAATATGCATCGTCGCACGAAATAAAACTTGGTGCCGAACTCAAGCAGCATACGCTGAAACGCCAAAATGTACTGGGGCCGAAACGGGTGGCGCCGTATCGTGACGATTTCTCCCGCACACCGTACGAAGCGGTGGCGTACGTTCAGGACAAGATGGAATTTCCAGCACTGATCCTGAATCTGGGCCTGCGGTTCGACTATGCAGACCAGAATGCATCTTTCCGGTTGAACCCGTTCAATTCGTCGGTGTACATTCAGCCGACGTCCAAGGTGCAGCTGAGTCCACGCATCGGGATCGCCCATCCGGTGACCGACAAGACCAACATCAGCTTTTCTTACGGGCATTTCTTCCAGAATCCCGATTACCAATACATTTTCCGGTACATGAACTATGACTTCAAAGTGCGCGAACCGATTTTTGGTACGCCGGATCTTGATGCTCAGCGGACGGTTGCGTATCAGGTCAGTCTGAGTCATCAATTCACTGACAATCTTGCCGGTACCTTCACACTCTATTATAAGGATATTACCGGGCTTGTAGGAACGCACTATACGGGGGCATACACCTCCGGTAATCCGGTGGGATACACGGTGTATGTGAATGAGGACTATGCCAATACCAAAGGATTCGAGATTGGATTTATCCGGCGGCGCATGAATAATGTGTCTGGTTCCTTCACGTACTCCTATCAGGTGGCGAAAGGGAGCGCATCATCCACGGAGGAACAATATCCCGGAACGCAAGAGTCGACTAATCTATACTATCTCAGTTTCGACAGAACCCATTCGCTCAATGCCGGACTCAGCCTGACGTTCAACAGCAACGAGGGTCCGACAGTGCTGGGGATTAAGCTGTTTGAGAATTCCTACTGGAACTTCATCTCGCGTGCCAGCAGCGGAGTTCCCTACACTCCCACCGGGCGGGATTTGGGTCCGGTCGAACTGAATTCAGCCCGCTATCCGTGGTCATTCACGCTCGATGCGGAAATCGGACGCGATTGGAATATTTACGGCATGCGGCTCACCGCCTTTCTGGAATGTCTGAATCTGACGAACTACAAAAATGTCGTGAGTCTGTACACCGATAGCGGATCACCGGATATGCCGCTCGTCAAACTCTATTCGGAAGAGTACTACCGGAATCCTGCCAACTATGGCTCGCCTCGTCGAATAAGGCTTGGGCTCCGACTCTCAATGTAAATATTTCTAAGGGCGATGACTATGAAAAATGTGAGGACAGTGTTGATGCTGACGGCGGTGATGCAGATTGCGGTAAGTCAGCAACAGTCGAATGGCCGGGACAACGACGCACCGAAGTCCGGGGTACATTCTCTGTTCAAGACGACAGGAACGCTTGATCGTGCGGCAGGTATCCACAACAAAGGTAATGTGGGGATGTATTTTGAGAACCGCGGGAAGCTCTATCCCAGAAGAAAGGCGGATGGTCCGGACGGTGAATTTCCCATCAAGAGTCTCCATGACCACATCTATCGGGCGAATCCGTTTGTTGGTATTCCGGGAAACGTCATCCAGGGAAAATTAACAACCAACGAAGAGTGGGAGGCCGTAGGAGGATACCACAATGCGAGTCAGCCCGGAGCCGCCTATCTCTCTGTGGCCATGTCCGACAATCCAAACTCTTGGCCTGCGTCCGGTTGGCCGGTAAAGGATGCGCTGGGCAATCCCGTTTTCGTTTCCGATCAGGACAGTTATTGCGTCTACAGCGATTCCGGTTCAGCAACTCCGATCGGACTGCTTGTGAAGCAAACAGGATATTGCTGGGGCGTCAAGCTTGTCTCGAACATCATTTTCTATTCCTTTGAGATCGTGAACACCAGCGGCAGGCAACTCGATGGCCTCTACTTCAGCATGTACAGCGAAATCTCCATCGGGAATGATTCGGGCGGCGATCCTGAATATTTGGACGATAAGATTGTTTTCGACAAAGCGATGGGGATGTATTACAAGTATGATGTCGACCGCAAGTCCAGTGACTGGGGTATGAATCCCATGAACAACGAATTCGGATGCATGTTTCTGAAATCCCCGAAGGTGAACGGGGTCGAGCTTGGGATGACGGATTTTCATCGCGTGGATTATAATGATGACAATATTTTGGACGTGGACAGTCTTTTTTACGGCGTCATGTCGAGCGATCCACGTCTCAAGAACGATCCCACATGGGGTCCGAAGCTGTTTCACATTGCATCAGGTTCGGCCAATATTCATTTTGATGATTCACTCAACATCCCGACGGGGGATGAAACGTGCTACCAAAGTTCGGGCCCGTACACGCTCCAGCCCGGACAGACGATAGGTCCCTTTGTCGTTGCCTTTGTCGGAGGCCTTAATCACACGGAATTCATGCAATATGCCAAGCAGGCAAAGCGCATTGTGGATCTCAATTGGGCCGTGCCTTCCGCCCCACCACCGCCGAGCATTACCGTGATTGGAGGAGACAAGACTGTGCAAGTGTCGTGGGACAACAAATCAGAAATCGCGCAGGACAAGTTTACCGGCAATTTTGATTTTGAAGGATACAAGTTATATCGAAGCAGCGACGACGGCGTGAGTTGGACGATGCTGGCGCAGTATGACAAGAGCAACGATTTGCCGCCGAACAGCGGAATTCAGTACACCTATGAAGATCGCGATGTGACGAACGGATTTGATTACTGGTATTCGATCACTGCGTACGATCGAGGGGATTCGCTGGTTGATCGGCTGGAATCGTCCATCGGCTCGAATACGACCCTTTCCAATCTCAAGATCGGCAGGCCGCATACCGACCCGCTTGGATATGTGCCGGCTGCGACCACCCAATGGGGTCACACAGGTAATTCCAATTACCAGGCGGAGGTCTTCCTGAAAGATCAGCAACCCAACGACAGCCGTCAGGATTCGATCCATTTCGCACAGTACGCATCGGTCGTTAGCGGCAACCTGAAAACGAAAGTCACTCTTTTCAAGAGCACGCCGGCGGATACACTCAGGCCGTACGACTATCTGGTCCAGTTTTTTGACCAAGCCGGAGTGCTGAGATTTCGAGTGTTTGAGAACAAATTTAAAAACGTTCTTACGAAGGACTACAAGGCGGATACCGTTTTTGTGTTGAGCCTCACGAGCGCGAGCAAGGGAACCAGTCTTATCTTCTCTGAACGCGACACGACGGCGGATTTCAAACCGCAGGCAGGCGACACGCTTCTTATTTCGCAGGGGGTGTTCGTCACCGCAGGCATCGACACAATCCTGCCAATACAACCACTTCTGTATAATACGCCTCTGCTTTCCACCAACCGGCTTCTGTTCCGGTTCTCACCGCCGTCACCTGTTGCCGGCCAGCAATTGGTCGCGGGAAGTGGACTCATCGTCACCGCTGCGGCGCAGTACGCCGACAGTGCAGTAAATACGCTCTACAGAATTTCAGTAGTAAGGAAATACAGCAACAACACGATCAAGGTTCAAGTGACAGATTCTTCGTCTGCGACCGTACCGCTGGCGATAAGGGATTCACTGAACGCCGGAACATCATGGATGTTCTCGGACCGGGGAGTGTCTTTTAAAGTTTCGTTCTTGGCGGGCAAGGTTCCGGATTCCACCACGGTGTATGAGGTTGTGACCAGAAAACTCGTCCGGCCTTCGTACGACGATCTGTACACTTTCAAACTCGTTGGTTGGAGTATCAATAACGACCGCGCTCAAAGTGAACTGAATAAGATTAAGGTGGTGCCCAATCCATACATTGTTTCGTCGTTGTACGAGAAGGATTATGGAACGCTGCGGCGCGAACCGCTTCGGGTCATTCGATTCATCCACCTTCCCGCCGAATGTACGATCTCTATCTTTACGATGGACGGCGATCTGGTGCAGACCATCAACCATTCGAACCAAACTGGGGAAGAATCGTGGGATTTGCGCGCGGCGGGAAAGCGCGAGATCGTGGCAGGGATCTACCTCTTCCTGGTCAAGACATCGTATGGCGAACGGTTATCCCGGTTTGCTGTAATAAAATAGGAGCATCACCATGAAAACGATACGCATTTTCTTTTTTCTGATCGGAACCTACACTGTCGTGCTGGGGCAAAATCCCAACCTTGGTACGGCCGGTGCCCAGTTTCTTCAGATCGGCGTCGGAGCCCGGGCTATGGCGATGGCGGGGGCGACTGTTGCGTCGGCCAGCGACGCATCGGCAATATTTTCGAATCCCGCCGGGATCATCGGTGTCGCCAGTCAATCAGCCACATTCAACTACAACCAATGGTGGGCGACAATCCAAGTCACTGCGGCTGCGTATGCCTTGCAGCTCGGTGAAGCGGGAACCGTCGGCGCGTCTATCGTTTCCATGTCCATGGATCCGATGGAGATTACGACCGAACTGAATCCGGAAGGAACCGGACAATCCTTTTCTCCCACTTCATTGGCCATCGGACTGACGTATGCGCGGGCGCTGACGGACAAATTCAACGCCGGTGTTACGGTGAAGTATGTCAACGAGACCATCTTGAGGGAGTCGGCTTCCGGAATCGCCGTTGACGTCGGAACGCAGTACCGCCTGTGGTTCAACGACTTCACGATCGGCATGAGCCTGACGAACTATGGCGGTAATTTGAAGATGGACGGGCAGGATCTTGCCGTCACTTATGACAAGGATGTGTACAATGGACGGGAGCGAAAGGTGACTGCCAAACTCGTGACAGACGAGTATGCGCTGCCGCTGCATTTTCAAGTCGGTATCTCCGCTGTTCCCTATGCAAGCGAAAATATATCTTGGCTTGTTGCAGCTGATGTCGCCCATCCGAACGACAACGACGAACGCGTGAATGTCGGAACTGAGATTGGTATCTTCCGGGCGCTGTTTCTGCGCGGCGGGTATCGCTATCACTACGACAAGGAAGGCCTCACTCTCGGCGCGGGCGTCGCATGGGCCGGAGAATCAACACGCGTCACTTTTGACTATGGATTTTCACAATACGATCTGTTGCCGAGCATTCACAGATTTTCTGTCGGGTTGGATTTTTGAAGCAGGTTCGTAAATCATCGTTTTTGTCCAAACTATTGTGGAAGCGAGCAATGGTTTCAAAGTTTTCTTCTGCACAATTCATGACGTGGCAGATTTTGCTCGCCGTCATTCTTGCGGTCCAAGGCCTGAGCCAGGGATCGGTTCTTCTTGTGGGAGGAGGCACCGAAAACTACAACAATTGGTCGGATGCGCCGTACCGCTGGTTGGTCCAGCATGCGCCGAACAGAAAGATTCTGGTTCTTCACTATGCGGACACAAACGCAACCAGTTGGTTCACTGGCTACTTTTCGTGGCTGAGCCCCTGCACCGTGAATAATCGCTTCATCACTGCGGCGCAGGCCAACGATTCGGCAATGTACAGATTCATTCTTCAGCACGACGGCATCTTTCTCCGTGGAGGTGATCAGGCGCAATACGTCGGGCTCTGGAAAGGGACACTGACACAGCAAGCGATTAAAGAGGTGTTCCAACGAGGAGGAGTGGTTGGAGGCTCGAGCGCAGGCGAAATGGTGCTGAGCAATATCTGCTACTATTCAGGCACTTCAGACAACGGAGCGCTTCTGCGTTCTCCTGCCTCTTCCATTTCACTGGCGGATGATTTTCTGCCATTTGTGCCGAACGTGCTTGCGGAGAGTCATACCAACGAGCGGGGGCGCCTCGGGCGCCTTCCTGCTTTTCTTTGTAGCGGTTGATGCTACGACGGCTCTCGCAGTAGGGCCGGATAATGTCGGCGAGGTGATGGGGGGCAGTGCCGTTGCTTTGCTGCGCTGGAACGTTGATACGCGGTACGTCATTGAATCCGGCAAATCGTTTTCCATGCAGAACATGAAATTCGATCAACTACTCCCCGGTTATAAGATCAATTTTGCCACCGGAGAGATATTGCGGCCGGCCACAGCCACGGCATTCAGCCCCAAACAGATCTCTTCTCCGGGCGGGACGATTATCCTGGATGGAAGCGGCAAATCAATAGATTGGTTTGCTTCTGCCGGAAGCTTTAAAAAGCTACAATCATTATTAATCAATCAAAATGATGCTGTTGGAATCTTCTCTTCTCCTGCAGCCTCAGCTGGCGCAACTTTAGTTAGGGACTCACTAAATTCGTGGGGACTAGTATCCCGCATACTCTGGATTGATGAAACACATAAGAATGATCCGAACATGACAGCGGCAGCTGCATCGTGCGGCGCATTTGTTTTTGTCGGAAATTCACTTGACAGCCTAGCTGGACTTCTGAGCACCGGTACTTCTGTCGGCGCAATGTTTGCACTAAAAGTGGATGCAGGGAAACCGATTCTTTTTCTCTCGGATGATGTGATGCTTGCGGGCGAAAAAGCAATCGGGGGTGTGAGCGGCAGCACTCTCGGCGCGTACTATGGATACCTTACTCAGTTACCGGGTCTAAATTTGCTCAAAGGCATGCAGCCGATTCCCCGCTTCTATCAAAATTCGAATAATAGCAGAGGATATGATTTCAGTGGAAACCGGGTGATGGGGATGATGTGGTCTATGGGTATATCACGGCTTCCGTATGGATTGCTGATCGACGCCGGAGCGTATGTCGCCGTAAAAAATAACAGCATCGCGGTATGCGGAGTTGCACAGACATCCACGCCGCTAATAGTGATTGACGCCCGAAATGCGCAGTGGGTAGATTTTCCTCTCTTCCTGTCGCCCGGAATGGCAAATGCTGTGCAAAACGCAGCATTCATCGGAGCGGCCATGCACATCATCCGTCCGGGCGATTCCTGCAGTCTCACGGACGTTCGCCTCGATTGGCACTCAGAGCCGCGAGAATTCTTCCTGGAACAAAATTATCCCAATCCATTTAATCCGGCAACGACCATACGCTTTTCAATTTCTCAGGCAAGTATTGTTTCACTGAAAATATTCGACATTCTCGGCAGAGAAGTCGCAACGTTGATAGATCAACAGGCCGCAGAGGGTACGTACGAAACTCGATGGGATGCATCTAACAATGCAAGCGGAGTCTATTTTGCAAGGTTGGATCAGCTAGTGAATGGATCCTTAAAGAGCCAAATGAATAAGCTCGTATTAGCCAAATAGCCTGCAACTGCTCAGCGTCGTTGCGGCAAATATCGGGTTTCGACTAAGTTTCTATCATCGTTCTCTGTGTTCTCTTTTTTCTGTGGCAAATGCTCTTTGAGCCGGGTAATTGCATAGATTGTTCGTTTTCGTTGTACTAACTAACTCACTCATATAGACAATATCCTTGGAGGATACAATGAGATCACGTTCTCTGTTTTGGATCACTTTTTTAGGGGCAATCGCATTTCTGCTGCCCGCTGTGACCCTCGCCCAATTGACCGGTACCTATACCATTGGTACGGGGAATACTTACACGACGCTGAAAGCGGCGATTGATGCGTTAAACAGCGATGGCGCTTCGGGCGTCGTCACATTCCTCGTTAACCAGGATATGACGGTAAATGCAGATTCGATCTCGCAGGCTGGTCTCGACGGAACAACAGCGTCATTGGTGATTAAACCGGCACCCGGCAAAACCCCGACAGTCACCTTTAGGAAATGCGCCACGTACGCCGCAGCCGCTCCCAATAGCGGAGCGGGCCTCGCGATCGACGGCATAACGCAAGCCATGAGCAATATCACCATCGATGGATCGAATACCGCAAATGGAACCACGCGTGATATGACGTTCAAGTTAAGCGATACAACGAGCGGGCGCTACTGCATCTTGGTCAACGGACATGCTGACAATGTGACAATCAAAAATCTGAATATCACTGTTGATTCTATTCAGATCGACAACACCGCCCCTGGTTATACCTTTGAAACTGCCGGGATCGCGGTAACAGGGTCAGCCACCTCGACGGGCAAGGTCGCCGACAATCTCACTATCACCAACTGCAACATATACGGGAATAGCACGCGTTCACAATTCAAGAACGGCATGTACATTGTCAACGTTGCGGGCGGCGCCACATATTCCGGAGGGGTCAAAGTAACGAACAATGTCGTGAACGTTTCCACGGTCGGAATCTATTTGGTGCGGGCGGCCAAGACCGGCGCGAAGAGCGAAATAAGCGGAAACACGGTGTCCTTGAATAGTATCTACAGCGCCGGCTACACCCACTATGGTATCGAATTGGAGAACTGGCAGGATACGGTAAATATCTTCAACAACAAATGCGTCACGCTCAAGGCGGCGAATACGTACACCGCAGGGCTAACATTGAACGGTCTCCGTACGTACATCGGTCAAACCGGAAGCGTCGTCAACATCTACAACAACTTTTTCAGTGATTTCCAACTGAGCGGTGCCAGGACGGACGGCTACATTTACGGCATCAACGTCAACCATAGCAGCAGCACGGGTAATGCGGCTGTTCACAATATTTATCATAACACTGTTTTTTTGAACAGCAGCTATGGAAACACGACGGGAAGATTCGCCACATTCCGATTATCGAACAATACCGTCAACGCTACAGTGGTCAACTTGAAAAACAATCTCCTGGTGAACACGATAAAGAATGCGCTTTCATACGGCATCGACTGTCTGAAGCCGGCTGAGCTTGTGACGTCGGACTACAATGATATCTTTGCCGACACCGTGGGTAACTATGCTTCAACCAATTGGACAGCCGTGAAGGCAGCGCTTGCCGATTGGAAAACAGCAACCGGCCAGGATGCGCACAGCATAAGCGTTAATCCCGCGAATCCGTTCGGTGCAGCGCGCCAGCTTACGAGCATCACAAATCCGCATTGGTTCTCTGCGCCGACCAATATATTTGCGGGCACGCCGATCACTGGGATTACAAAGGATATCGACGGCGATACACGCAGTCTCACCGTGCCCTATATGGGAGCCGATGAAGCGGGTCCGTTCACAGCGGTCGCGAAGCAAACAGGCGCTACACCATTGGTGTTCGGTCTGGAACAGAACTATCCCAATCCGTTCAATCCGTCAACAACAATTGCATTCAGTGTGGCGGCAAAGAGCGACGTTTCTTTGACAGTATTTGACATGGTCGGCAGGGAAGTTGCGGAGTTGGTAAGACAGGAATTGCCCGCGGGCGAATACCGCCAGCAATTCAACGCAAACGGCCTGGCCAGCGGATTGTATCTCTATCGTCTTACCGCTGTCAGCAAGGAAGGACACGCCAACTTATTTACGGATGTGAAGAAGCTGCTTCTCGTGAAATAGTATCAGCGGAAGCCGTAGGGTACATAAGAAAGCAGTCCAATACGGACTGCTTTTTTTTTCTTGTTGCCCATCAATACGGATAGAAGACAAAGAAAAGAAGCGACAATCCTCCCAGAATCCACATCCCCGCATGGATTTCCCTCCATCGTCCTCCCGCAATTTTGAAGAACGGATAGACGACAAACGCCGCCGTCATGCCGATGCCGATGTTGTACGTGAAGCTCATCAGTACAATTGCGCAGAAGACGGGAATTACCTCGGTCAGATCGTCGAACGGAATTTTTGTGACAGGGGAAATCATGAGCACCCCGACAATGATGAGCGCCGGGCCGTACGCAAACGATGGAATTGACGTGCAGAAGGGCGCAAAGAAAAGGGCGAGCAGAAACATACATGCGGTCACCACCGCCGTCAAGCCGGACCTGCCGCCGGCTTCGATTCCGGTTGCCGATTCGATGTACGCGCCGGTGGTCGTCGTGCCGAGCAGTGCGCCTACTGTTGTTGCGAGCGCATCGCACATCATCGGCTTCTCGATTTCAGGCAGTTCGCCATGTTCGTCCATCAGATTCGCCTTGTATCCCAATCCGATCAGTGTGCCAAGTGTGTCCAGAAAATCCATGACAAAGATGGTGAGAATCACCGCAAAAAATCCCCATGTCATCGCACCCGCCACATCGAGTTTGAAAAGAATCGGGGAAATATCCGGCGGCAGACTCATCCATTTTTCCGGCAGAGGCGAAATTCCTGATACAAAGGCAATTGCCGTCACGGAGAGAATGCCGTAGAGAATGGCTGCGTTGATCTTTTTCACCATCAGGAATGCCGTCAACAGAAAACCGAAGATCGCGAGCAATGCTCCCGGATTGTGGAGATTGCCAATCCGTACAGGTGCACCGGGAACGCCGATCTGCACGATGCCCGTCTCATTCAAACCGATGAAGGAGAGGAACAGTCCGATGCCCACCACAAATCCGATTTTGAGAGATGACGGAATTGCGTTCGCAAGCCAGCTTCTGACTTTGAATGCCGTCAGTAGCGTGAACAACACGCCGCCGATAAAAATGGCCCCGAGCGCTGTCTGCCAGCTGTATCCCATCACCTTCACCACCGTGTAGGCGATAAAGGCATTTTCACCCATGTAGGGAGCGACAGCGAACGGGCGCTTTGCATAAATGCCCATCAACATCGTTCCGAAGAATGCGCTGAGAATGGTTGCAACCATGGATGCACCGAACGGCATACCGGCAGCTTCGAGTATCTTGGGATTGACGATGATGATATATGCCATCGTCATGAACGTGGTGATGCCGGCGATGACCTCCCGGCGGACGGTTGTCCCGTGTTTTTCAAGTTGGAAATAGCGTGAGAGCATCTGATGGACTCCTTACGGTACAGCAAGCCAAGGAACAGAATTCACGATGACCTGCGTCTTCCGAATCAAACGAATTATCCCTGGTATTCCAGGGTCGCCAGTTTATGCGAGATTCGAACGACAAGCAACTTCTCGGCGCCCGCAAGAATCACACCGAATACAACGAGCGTGATCAAATAGGCAACAATATTCGAATAGACGAAATAGGAAATTCCGAACAGGCCGCCGATTAAAATGATCGGACCAAGGACAACCACGGTGCCGAATAGGGTGGCCCGTTCGTTGATATTCTTTGGAAGTGAAAACGGGATATTGGGTTTGAGGAGCAGCAATATCTGAAGATACCCGCGGCTGAAGAGAAGGAGCATCGCCAGATGCATGAGAACATGCATCAGATTCCGAAAACTGTATAAGAAGAGCAGGCTCAGCAACAAGAGATAGGGAACAATGAAAAACCAGAAAAGAATAGTCTTCACAGCAATCACCAGACGTGCCTTTTCTGTCGGTGTGGCAAAGAAGATCCACGCAGCGGCAAAAGATTCGGATCGGGTGACTGCTTCTTTCAGCATCATTGGAAACAAAATGATCGCAATATAGAGAGCAATCGAACCTCCCAGCGTATGCCAATCGGGCGCGAATGGATCGAAGAGCTTGCGGTTTCCATGCAGGCCAAGATAGGCATACATCAACGTCAGCGGGACGATTGCCAGAATTCCCATTCTGAATTTTGTGTCGTTTCTGAATTGTCCCCGGATCAATGCGACGACGATGCGGTCTTCATGACGTTTCAAGAGGCCGATCAAACGACCGGCGTGCTGCGCTGGCGCGTTCTTTTCATCCGGCACAGTTGCGGCTGCTGCGAGACTCTCGGCATACGAAAGAGAAATCTTGGAAAATGCCGCAGGAAGGATTGCGATGAAGAACACGATTCCTGCACAGCTTCCCGCGATCACCTCCGGAGAAACCGATCCGCCGGCGAGTTCCATCAGCATGCTGTACCAGGAGGGAGGCAGACAATACACCCACCATGGTTTGGATACCGGAATGGCAAGACGAATAGATTCTACAAGAGACGGAAGAAGCGTATAACTTCCGTAGATAAAAAAAGTCATTCCAAGCTGCACATATGAGAGCATCTGCTTGAGCTTGCGGTAGTGAACCTTCTGAAGTACCAAAGTATAGATAAGAATCATGGACATTGCTGCACCGATACCGGTCATTAACAACCCTGTCAGCGCAGCGAAGGCGCACAGCACACCGCGGCCGGCCGGGGCGATGACCCCGTACGTGATAACAGACGGGAGCCCGAGCGCAAGCGTATAGAGGAGCACGAAAAAAAGCGCGAAGGAAGATTTTGCTGCAAAATACGTCTTCGAGGAAACCGGCTGCACGCTGAAGATTGCATAGTCTTCGGGCGCAATAATATGCGAACCGAATTCTGTCAACATCAATGATCCGATAAAGAAAGAGATTGTCGTATAGACCACAAGTGAGGACCAGAACGGGCTGGGGATTTGTGTGATCATACCGATGAGCACGACACCGAGCACGAGGTAGAGCACGAGAGAAAGGACGAACGGCGCCTTCGAGTCTTTCGTGCGGGTGCCGGAGCTCCTGAACTGCAGGGAAGACTGCCGGCTCGCGAGCCGCAGCGAGGTGCGCGTCAGTGTTTTCCATTGGGCATAATCGATGCCGTATGCTTCCAGCAGTGTCTTCAGCATCAGGATCCCATGGCCTCCAAAAAATCCTGCGCAGAATCACGTGCGTCTTTCATTCCGGTCAGCGCGCTGAAGGCCTCTTCCAGCGTTGAGCGTCCGGTTGACGCAGCGATGGACGCTCCCGTTCCTTCCGCGATGACAAGGCCGTTGTTAATGATGACGATACGTGTGCATAGTTTCTCAACGACGTCCAGAATGTGAGATGTGAAGAATATCGTCTTGCCCTGAGTGGAAAATTTCTTCAGAAGCTCCTTGAAGACGAGAGCGGCGTTGGCATCCAATCCATTCATCGGCTCATCCAAAAAGAGGACGGGCGGATTGTGGATCAGAGCGGCGGCAATCAAAATCTTCTGCTTCATTCCTTTGGAGTATTGCTGCAGCCGGGATCCCCGCTCCTCCCAGAGGCCGAACAGCGTGAGAAATTCTTCGATCCGCTTTTCCGCAACAGTCGAATCCAGATGGTGCAGGTCCGCAATCAAACGAAGATATTCCCAGCCGGTGAGGCTTTCGAATAGCGCACCGGATTCCGGAACATAACCGATTCTCTTTTTCACTTCCACCGGCTGCTGTGCAATATCATAGCCGCAGATGTGTGCCGTACCTGCTGTCGGAAAGATCATTCCTGTCAGCATTTTAACGGTCGTGGACTTTCCCGCTCCGTTGGGACCGAGGAATCCGAAAATCTCTCCTTCACGTACGGTAAGGCTCAAGTCGTGAACCGCTACTTTTGTGTCGAACTTCTTGCTGAGTTGAGATGTTTCGATCATGTATCAGCACTCCCTCGGTGAAGTGAATGGAAAACGGCCCGCAGCGATCGCCCCATGCGATAAGAGCAGTTGTTCCCTGCAAAAGATGCCGGAAGCCGCCACCGGACGCCACAGAATATAAAGGAAAACCCGTAAAAATGCTTGCCCGCAAAAAGTGATCGATATTTTTAGTATTTTAGACAAAAAGGAACCTATGTCCATTCCTGATTCCTGCATCCTGATAATTTTCGGAGCGTCGGGAGATCTTACAAAAAAGAAACTGGTGCCGGCGCTGTTTGAACTGCACCGGCAGCATCAGCTTCCCGGAAAATTTGTCGTTCTGGGTGTGGGGCGATCCCGCATGAATGACGATGAGTTTCGCGCTGCAATGGCGGACTCGCTGGTTGCAGAGGACCGGCACTGCGTGCAAGAGTTTTGCTCCATGCTCCATTATATCAGCATTGATACCTCCAACGTTCTGGAGTATGCATCTGTCCGCTCGCGGTTGATTGCGCTGGATGCGGATCACCACATCGGCGGCAACTACATTTATTACCTGGCGACGCCGCCCAGTCTCTATGCAACCGTCGCTCACGCGCTCGCCGCCCATGAGCTGAATGTGCAGCGGGAAGGAATGGCATGGCGGCGTATTATTGTTGAAACACCGTTCGGTCGCGATCTTGAATCCAAGAATCGCAAATCTACCGCATTGATCACTATCTCGGCAAGGAAACCGTCCAGAATATCATGGCGCTGCGCTTTTCGAACGGTATGTTCGAGCCGCTCTGGAATCGCAACTATGTCGATCGCGTCGAAATCACCGCGGCCGAGAATATCGGCATCGAAAACCGCGGCGGGTATTACGAACAGGCGGGTATCCTGCGGGACATGGTGCAGAACCATCTACTGCAAGTGGCGGGGATTGTCGCGATGGAACCACCGTCCACGTTCAATGCAACGGCAGTCCGGAATGAAATAGTCAAAGTCATGGAATCGCTGCGGCCACTGAAGAAGGAGGATGTCTTCCGGTCGGTCATCCGCGGGCAGTATGTCGCTTCGGTCATTAGGGGCGAATCTGTTCCGGGATATCGCCGGGAAAAAGATGTTGCACCAGACTCCCGCATTGAGACGTTTGTCGCAATGAAGTTTTTCATCGATAACTGGCGGTGGGGCGGAGTGCCATTCTACATTAGAACCGGCAAGCGCCTGCCGACACGCGTGACGGAAGCGGTGATCCATTTTAATAAAACACCGCATGTCCTTTTCTCCAGCGGAGAGTCCGGTGTTGCGGCCGGCAATCAATTGGTCATACGTATCCAACCGGATGAGGGCGTGCTTGTCAAATTCGGAATGAAGGTCCCCGGTGCTGGCTTCGATATCCAAACCGTGAATATGGATTTTCACTATTCCGAATTGTCGCATACCTATGTTCCTTCCGCTTATGAACGCCTGCTGCTGGATTGTATGCTGGGGGATGCGACATTATATGCCCGCAGCGATGCTGTGGAAGCATGCTGGGCATTTGTGATGCCGATCGTGAACGCGTGGGATGAACATCCTGGAGAAAAACTCTACGGTTATCCGGCTGGAACCTGGGGACCGATCGAGGCGAGGGATCTCTTTGCATCTCAGAATGACGACTGGCGTTATCCGTGCAAGAATTTGTCGGATGATGGGATCTATTGCGAGTTGTAGTGGCGTGGCAATATATAGTAAACAGTCAGACAGCGAGCATGGTTATGCAAAATTCCCGGCAACATCATTTTTCCGATGCCAACTCTCTCGCAGCTGCGTTGGCGGTGGAATTTCTGCATGATGCGTCAGAACGTCTGCGCGCACAGCCGTTTGTGACGGTCGCTCTTGCTGGCGGCAGAACCCCGCAGGTGTTGTATAAACAATGGCGCGGTCTTCCGGCGGACTATTGGAAACGGATCCACATCTTTTGGAGCGATGAGCGCTGCGTTCCACCGCAGGATGATGCCAGCAACTTCAAGATGGTTGAAGAGAGTTTTCTGGAACCGCTGCAGATCGCGGGAGGTACCGTCCATCGCATGCGCGGCGAATGCGAACCGTCCGAAGAAGCGCGCCGCTATCAGCAGGAGATTCTCAATATTGTGCCTGTCGATGCGGCGGGACTTCCACAATTCGACTGGATCCTGCTGGGTGTGGGAACAGACGGCCATACGGCGTCTCTCTTTCCGAACAGCAGCGCCGTGCAGGAACGGAAGGCGCTCTGCCTGGCCACAACACATCCTGAGAGCGGACAGCGGCGATTGACCCTGACACTGCCGGTCCTCAACAATGCGCATCGTACAGCGCTTATCGCGACCGGAGAAGAAAAAGCAGGAATTCTCCGGACTCTCTCAACTCTATCATCTCCCTCCGCACTGTATCCAGTTTCAATGGTGATACCGATCCATGGTATTGTTGAGTGGTGGGTGGATGAAGCATGCAATCCGCAAGCGACCTAGCCCCCGACAGAAATATTTCGGATTCCGCTCTATACTCTGTAACCTCTGTGTCGCCATGTGTGCGCATTCAGCCCATACCAGTGTTGTCGGCACCCAGGATGCCCACCGCGAGTAACGACAACTTGTCAATCCTAGTAAAAATAGGTCAAAAATGCACAAAAAGTAGGAAAACTGTCTTCACGACTGGCAATTTTGAAAGATAGGAACCCTCTGATAGTGGCATGTATTTTGAAGGAATTAAAGAAGTTCTGAAGAAAGCGCGCGCGTCCGTGATGAGAGGGACGGGATTTGCAGGCGCAGGCAAACTGTCTTTTTCCTTAGAACCTCTGGGAACATTATAGTATATTGTGCCGGCGCTGGAATCCTGCCGACTTTTTGGGATATGAAAATCCCTGACAAAAAATCCGAGAACAAATTCATGATCTCTGTAAAACGAATTGTGCTGTTGTGTCTCATCGCTGCGCATATGGCGGCAGCATGTACCACGGTCATTATTGCTGCGAAGGCATCGAAAAGCGGCCGGCCGATTATTTGGAAAAACCGCGACACGGATTCACAGGAAAATAAATTCTCCTACTGCAAAGGCGATACATACGATTTTGTCGGAGTGTATAATCTCTCCGATAGCTCCGAAACAGAATGCTACATGGGAAGCAATAGTGTCGGACTCTGCTTAATCAACACCGCGTCGTACAATCTCCAGTATGCGAAATACAAAGGAAAGATGGATCAGGAAGGCGTCATTATGCGCAGAGGCCTTGCCACGTGCAAAACCGTACACGAGTTTGAACAGATGCTCCGTTCCACAAACGGATCGCGCGGTGTCGAAGCAAATTTCGGGGCGATCGATGCAAAAGGGGGAGCCGCATATTTTGAATCGACGCCCTACTCCTTTGTAAAGTACGACGTCAACGACCCACAGGTCGCGCCGCATGGATATCTGGTCCGCACGAATTATTCGTTCTGCGGAACGGTTGAGGACGGGCAAGGATACATCCGCTACACGACAGCAAACGACGCGGTCTACTGGGGATTGCTTTCTTCTCTGTTGACTCCGGAATTCATCCTGACGGATGTTGTGCGCGGGCTTTCTCATTCATTGACCGGATCCAATCTTTGGAAGACACACTGGCCTGCGAACGCGCGTGAGAAAACGATGATTCCATTCTCCGACTATATACTTCGCTTCTCCACGGCGTCCTCCCTGATCATGGAGGGTGTGACGTCCGGTGAAGATCCGCTGTTGACAACCCTCTGGCTTTCGCTCGGCAATCCGCTGGTAACCCCGGTGGTGCCTGTTTGGGTGGGCTCGAAAGATTTCCAGCCGGAGATGCTCCTGTCATCACACTACAAACCGGCGCCACTGAATGCCTGGTCGCTGGCATGGAAGAATGAGTGCTTTCCGGTTAAGACACCGGAAGGGGAGAGGTACATGAATCTTGCACCGCTTCTGAATAGAGAAGAGACGGGATATCTGCAGCGCATTACAGCGTTTGACGGAATGACGATGCAGAGTGCGCGGGTGCTGGTTGAGGAATTACACAAGGATGGAAATGAAAAACGCTGCGACATTGACTTCCGGAGTGGGACCAACAAATGGAAAAACCGGGAAACTGGTGAAACAGTTGTTTGCAGAAGAGAGGATCACTGTACTGGTAACAGACTCCGGCCTGGGTGGTCTTTCCGTGGCCGCGGACGTTGAGGCGCGGGCGCGCCGTGCGGGCATCTTCCGCCACGTTCACGTTATCTTCTGTAATGCACTTGCGGCGAAAAACTACGGCTACAACAGCATGGCAACGCCGGAGGAAAAGATCAGGATTTTTTCCTCGGCATTAACCGGATTCGTCCGTTGGTACCGTCCCGATATTATTCTGGTTGCGTGCAACACGCTCTCTGTGTTGTATGCCGAAACGGATTTTGCGAAGCAGGCACACATACCTGTCATCGGAATAGTGGATCTCGGTATCGAGATGATGGCAGCGGCAATGGCGAACGATACGGCGGCAGCGGCGATTATTCTGGGAACACCAACAACCATCACTGCGAACAAACATAAAGAAGGATTGATTCGCAAAGGGATTGCAGAACAGATGATCGTTTCGCAGGCATGCCGCACTCTGGAGAGCGAAATCCAGGAGAATCCCGGCAGCGATGCGGTCAAAAAAATGATCGATACGTATCTGACGGATGCGCTCAGCCGCATTCCGGCTTCTGCGACAAAGATCTATGCCGGCCTTTGCTGCACGCACTATGGATATTCATTTGACGTGTTTCAAAAGACGTTTCAGAATCATTCTCGGATTCCTGTGGAAATTATCGATCCCAATCCGCGTATGGCTGATGTCGTTTTTCCGGAAAGGCGATATGGAAAATATGCAGGTGCTACAGCGGAAGTCCGAATCGTTTCACGGGTGGGAGTGACGCCTGAGGAAGCAGCATCGCTGGGCGCATTGCTGGAGCGGGTGTCGCAACCGACCGCCCGGGCGCTCCATAGATGTGAGGTAAAATCAGATTTGTTCGAATTTACACCGTTGAAGAAATGATTGTCCGAATGTGGCAAAAATATTTTGTATTTGAGTATGTATCACCAATAAGGAAAAGCGTATGACAGGATCAACGGAGAAAAAGATAAGAGGAACGGTGGTGATTTCCGCAGAACGCTGCAAAGGATGCGGCTTCTGTGTGGAGTTTTGCCCGACCGACGCTCTTACGCTCTCTGAGCAATATAATGCCAAAGGATATCATCCGCCGATTCTTTCGGCGGCCGAGTTGTGCACGGGATGCAATATGTGCGGCCTTCTCTGTCCTGATTTTGCAATTTATGGATTCATTATCAAGTCGAAGACGGAAAGGAAGGCGTCATGAATGCCGATCCGCGCGGAGTATTGACGGGTTCTCATTTTATTGACGGTGATCACGCCTGCTGCGAAGGCGCAATTGCCGCCGGCTGCCGATTTGTTGCGGGTTATCCCATCACGCCCTCCACGGAAGTAGTCGAGCGCATCGCGGAACGCTTTCCGCTGGTCGGAGGCACATTCATTCAGATGGAAGATGAAATCGCGTCGTCCATCGCCATTCAGGGCGCTGTATGGGGCGGCAAGAAAGCAATGACCGTGACGTCGGGCCCCGGATTTTCATTGATGATGGAACATATTGGCTATGCAGCGATGACGGAAACGCCGTGCGTCTTTGTCGATGTGCAGCGTGCCGGTCCGTCCACAGGATTGCCGACGCAGCCGGCGCAGGGTGATATGATGCAGGCGCGTTGGGGATCCCATGGCGACTATGCGATTATTGCACTCTGTCCGAATTCACCGCAGGAATGCTTCGATCTGACAATCAAGGCGTTCAATCTCTCCGAGGAATATCGTGTGCCGGTAATGATGATGATGGATGAATGTGTCGGCCATATGACCGAGCGCGTGAACATTCCTCCGGCGGAGAATATCTTTGTTCGCCAGCGTCGGTACTATGAAGGAGCAAAGAAGGACTTTCTTCTCTATCACGCCGGTAAAGATCTTGTGCCGCCGATGGTCAAGGCAGGCGACGGCTATCATATTCATGTCACCGGACTGACGCACGACGAACGCGGCTATCCGAGCATGACGCTGCCGACACAGGAGCAGAAGGTCCGCCGGATCATCAACAAGATCAAACAAAATGCCGATTCGATCGTTGACTATCGCGAAGAACAGATGGAAGGGGCCGAGGTGGTCGTCGTAAGCTACGGCATCACATCGCGCACGGCGATTCCCGCCATCGAGCGTGCCCGAGCCGAAGGCATAAAGGTCGGACATTTGCGATTGGTGACGGTGTGGCCGTTCCCCGAGAAAAAAATACGCGAAATCGCCGCGACCGTCAAAGCAATCGTTGTTCCCGAGCTGAACATGGGACAGATTGTTCTGGAAGTCGAACGCCTCGCAGCAGGCAAAGCAAGCGTTCATCTGGTAGGACACGTCGGCGGGACGGTGCACAATCCCAACGACATCTATGAAAAAATCATGAAGAGCATCTGCAAATAGCCGTCTTTCGGTCATTAAGGTTTGAAGGAAAAACAATGCAAGAAGAACTCTACAATGTAAAAGAGAGCATGCCGATCAACGCAGTGGAATCTTTTCTCCGGATGGAGCGCATGCCGCATATCTGGTGTCCGGGCTGCGGCATCGGAACGACAGTCAATTGTTTCGCCCATGCACTGGAAACCAGCGGAATGGATCTGGACAAAGTTGCCATCGTCTCCGGCATCGGATGTTCCGGACGCGTGGCGGGCTATATGGATCTCGATTCATTCCACACCACACACGGTCGCGCTATTCCGTTTGCTACGGGCCTGAAGCTGGCCAATCCGGATTTGAAAGTCATTGTCTACTCCGGAGACGGAGATCTGACCGCCATCGGCGGAAATCACTTCATTCACGCCGCGCGGCGGAACGTGGACATGACCGTCATACTGATCAACAATTTTATCTACGGCATGACCGGCGGCCAGGTGGCGCCGACTACACCGATGACGTCCATTGCGTCGACGACCCCCTACGGGAACTTCGAACAGTCGTTCAATCTTCCGTATCTTGCAGAATCCTGCGGAGCGGTGTACGTGGCGCGCTGGACGGCGTACCATGTCCGCCATCTGACAAAAGCTATCAAAGAGGCATTGGGGAAAAAGGGTTTTTCTTTTATTGAAATCCTTGCTCCGTGCCCCACACTCTACAGCCGCCGCAACAAAATTGGCGACGGTCTGGATCAGATGGTGTACTATCGGGACAATTGCGAGATCAGGAACGGCGCAGACACGAAAACGATTCCGCTCGATTTCCAGGGCAAGTTTGTTATCGGCAAATTCGTTGACAAAGAACGTCCGACATATCACGCGATGATGCAGGAATACTATCAGAAGAAACTCGGCGATCGCTATATCCCGAGCGTTGTTGGTGAATGAAAAAGAAGATCCTCTGGACTATGGCGAATCTCTTTGTTGATCATGATAAAAGGGCAAAAGAAAATGGTAAGAACAGAGATTAAAGTGGGCGGTTTCGGCGGCCAGGGTGTTATCCTCAGCGGATATATCATCGGCCGTGCCGCCGCGATCTATGACAATAAATATGCAACGATGATTCAGGCATTCGGGCCGGAAGCCCGCGGCAGTTCCTGCAGCGCGCAAATCATCGTCTCAACAGAGGTGATTGCCTATCCGTACATTATCTCGCCATCGTTGATGGTGGTGATGTCCCAGGAGGCCTATACGAAATTTGTGCCGGAACTTTCGGAAGGCGGTATACTCATCACGGAGGAAGAACTTGTGGTGACACACCATCTGCGGAAAGACATCAAACATTATTCTATCCCTGCAACCCGTTTTGCCGAAGAACTTGGGAAGAAAATGGTTCTCAATATCGTCATGATGGGATGTCTGACAGCGGTGTCAGGAATCGTCGGCGCCGATGCAATGCGCAAAGCCGTCCTGGCGTCGGTGCCGAAAGGGACAGACGAACTCAATTTGCGTGCGTTCGAAAAGGGGTACGAATACGGCCGCACATTGGTGCAATAACCGCTACAACAGAATATTGCCACAGAGGCAGAGAGTGTGCGATCTATCATGCTGAGCGCAGCGAAGAATCCAGCGAGGAGTGTCCGACAATTGAAATGATGGATTCTTCGCTCCGCTCAGAATGACAACTTCCCGGTGGTCTCTGCCCACTTCGCCGAGCTCAGCGAGGCGAGTGATCTCTGTGGCAAACCCTTCATTGAAATCAATCATGTTGATATGAAGCCTGAAAAAAACAATCTGAGCATACACGGCGTTCTTCCGCCGATGATCACGCCGTTCACAGAGCATGGCGATGTGGACTACGATGCCTTCGAGCACAACATGGAGCGCTGGAATGCTGCTCCATTGAGCGGTTATCTGGTGCTTGGTTCGAACAGTGAAACGCCGCTGTTGACGCCGGAAGAAAAATTACGCCTCATCCGGACAACCGTTGAGACTGCAAAAGAGGGACGCATAATTCTTGCCGGTACCGGCCTCGAATCTACCCGTGAAACAATATTTCTCACCAACAAAGCCGCAGCAGTCGGGGTCCACGCTGCGCTGGTGCTCACGCCGGCGTTCTATAAGGATCAGATGACCGATCGTGTTATGATCCGTCATTTTACAGAAGTGGCAGAGAACTCGCAGATCCCGATTCTTATCTACAACGTCCCCAAATTTACCGGCATCACCATCTCCGCGACGGCTGCTAAAGAATTAGGTCAGCATCCGAATATTATCGGTATGAAGGACAGCTCCGGCAGCCTTCCGCAATTGACGTCGTACCTCTCCGTGGTGCCGGCGGATTTTAATCTTATCGTCGGGACGGCGGCGCTCTGGTATCCGGCGTTGACGCTTGGTATTCGCGCCGGCATTCTTGCCCTGGCCAACTGTGCCCCGGAGGAGTGTGTCGCCGTCCAGAAATACGTCGATGCTGCAAATCATGCCGCAGCCCGCGAACTGTACCTCAAGCTGCTGCCGCTGAATGCAGCCATCACTGCAACTTACGGCATCGCCGGTCTAAAATACGCCTGCTCCGCCAACGGCTGCGACGGCGGATTTGTACGGCCGCCGCTTCTTCCGTTGACTGATACAGATAAGAGAGCAATAGACGCTATTTTAAAAAGCACGCCCTGCGTGAAATTCTAGCAGGCAGTTGAACAATGGGCGCCCGATTTCCAATCTGATACTTTCCATTGATCCCCCCAAAAAAAGGTGCTTGCATATTGCCGGAGAGGTGTATATATTTCGTTAGTTAACGAAATGAAGAAATGAGGCCTCTATGCAACAACATGCGGTAAAAGTCTTCAAAGCCCTGAGCGATCCTGGTCGTTTGCGCATTGTCAAAATGTTGGAAGAACGGGAACTGTGTATGTGCGAAATCCGGGAGGTGCTCCAGCTTTCCAATGCCACCGTGTCTAAACATCTCACGCTGCTGCGTGACGCCGGCCTTGTCGAAGACTCCAAAGACGGAAGATGGGTGAACTTCTCCCTTCCCGCAAAGCCGACAAACCAGTTTGCCGGCGATATACTGAAACTTTTAAAGAAGTCGCTGGTGGACGAAGAGACAGTCACCAAAGACAAAAAAACTGCAAAACACGTGTGCCGCAAGAAGATCTGTGGAATATAAGCACCATCGGGCATGATATGCACTCAATGGAAATGAGAAAGGAACTCGAAATGATTATCAAAGTGCTTGGCTCCGGTTGCGCAAACTGTAAAACCCTCGAATCCCGAACTCGGGAAGCATTGAAGGAATTGGGCATCGAAGCCCTGGTTGAAAAGGTGACGGACTATCAACAAATTGCGTCGTATGGTGTCATGCGCACA
>JAPLFO010000148.1:0-10325 GCA_026390635.1 Ignavibacteriales bacterium | reverse complement strand
TGTCATGCGCACACCCGGACTGGTAATTGATGGGAAGGTGGTGCTCTCCGGAATGGTGCCTCCGGTGGAAAAACTAAAGGAACTGCTTGGCGGATATAGGAGCGTGCAATGACAAAGTTGTTGGAACGATATCCGTTGGGCAGCATTGGCATTTTTCTACCATTGTGGATCATTCTCTATGCGATGCTTCAACCCTTCGCCGATGCGGTTGTCTCTTTGACCGAACTCACAGCCGGCGATCACCTGACGGAAGCACTGCGCTTTTTTGTCTTTGAGGTGCCGAAAGTGCTTCTCCTCCTGACGCTGGTCGTGTTCGGCGTCGGTATCATTCGTACCTATTTTTCTCCGGAGCGTACACGTAAGATCCTTGGCGGCAAATCTCTCTTTGTCGGCAATGTTCTGGCCAGTATGCTTGGCATTGTCACGCCATTTTGCTCATGCTCGGCCATACCGCTTTTCATCGGCTTTGTGGAGGCGGGTGTGCCGTTGGGAGTGACATTCTCTTTTCTGATCGCAGCACCCATGATCAACGAGATTGCGGTAGTACTGCTCTTCGGACTATTCGGGTGGGAAACAGCTCTCCTGTATGCCGCGACAGGATTGTTCATCGCTATAACAGCCGGCTACGTTATCGGCAAACTGAAAGTCGAACGGTTCGTTGAAGAGTGGGTGTATGAAATTCATTCCAATGCAACCGGACTGGAAGAAGTTACTCCGTTGTTTCGGCAGAGAGTGAAATCCGGCTATGATGCGGTGGCTGACGTCGTCGGAAAAGTCTGGCCGTATCTGCTCATTGGTATCGGTGTCGGTGCGGGGATTCATGGATACGTACCGGAGAATTTTATGGCCAGCCTTATGGGCAAATCAGCGTGGTGGTCGGTGCCGGTTGCGGTCATTATCGGCGTGCCGCTGTATTCGAATGCGGCAGGGATCATTCCGGTGGTTCATGCACTGCTGGAGAAGGGTGCTTCACTCGGTACAACGCTGGCATTCATGATGGCCGTCATCGGCCTCTCACTGCCGGAGATGATTATTCTGCGGAAAGTATTGAAACTCCGGTTGATCTTTGTCTTTGCCAGCGTCGTTGCGACAGGCATCATCATCGTTGGTTATCTTTTTAACTTCATCTACTAATTCTGGGAGTCAAGAATGAAAGTCCGAGTGCTTGGCAGCGGCTGTACAAAATGCAAAACATTGGAAGAGCGGGTTCGTCAACTCATTGCTAAAAACAATTTGAATGTTGACGTGGAGAAAGTAACCGATCTCAAGGAAATCATGAGTTATGGGATTCTGTCTACACCAGGGCTTGTAATCGACGGCGTTGTGAAGAGCGCCGGAAATGTGCCGAAAGATGAGCAGCTGCTTGAGTGGATGGGAGGAGCGAAATAATGAAGCGATATATGATCACCATGCTCATATTCGGCCTTCTCGTCGGTACGGTCGCAACAGCCCAATCAAAAAAAAGTGCACAGAAAGCCGCTCCGGTCTCTATGAAGGATACAGCCGCCGCGGTTGTCAAGCCAATGGTTACTTTCATTGAACTGGGCTCTGTCAATTGCATCCCCTGCAAGGCGATGCAGCCGGTAATGAAATCCGTTGAAGAGAAATATGGCGCACAAATAAGAATCATTTTCTATGATGTCTGGAAACCTGAACAGGCGGGATTTGGAAAACAATATAATATCAGGCTGATACCGACACAGGTGTTTCTTGATGCAAACGGAAAAGAACTCATGCGTCACGAAGGATTCTTTCCTGAAAAAGATATCAACGCTTTCCTGCAATCGAAGGGACTCAAAATAAAATCCAACGGAAAAGGATAGCTATGGAAAGCCTGCTCACATCGTTGACGGAGGCGCTCTATGGAAGTTATCCACTCGCGCTTGCCGCATCATTAGCATGGGGGATTGCGAGTATTCTACTCAGTCCCTGTCATCTGTCGAGCATTCCGCTCATTATCGGCTTTCTGACTTCGAAGAGCGAAAAGAAAACCTCGCGCGGCATTCTGCTCGCGTTCGTTTTCGCTGTCGGCATACTGATGACCATTGCGGTTATCGGGATTATCACGGCGGCGCTGGGTAGAATTATGGGAGATGTCGGGGTCTATGGCAAATATGCTGTTGCGGTTGTCTTCTTCGTTGTTGGTTTGTATCTGATGGACCTTATCCGACTCCCCGAGAGCGGAGTGCATCTGCGCCCGCTGCAGATGCGGTCGGAATACTTGTCCGCGCTGGTTCTCGGATTGGTGTTTGGCATAGCTCTTGGTCCGTGCACTTTTGCATTCATGGCGCCTGTTCTTGGGGTGGTCTTCCAAATGTCGGACACCGCTCCGCTATTGGCTGGGTTACTGCTTCTTGCCTTCGGTCTCGGTCATTGCAGCGTTATTGTTGCGGCAGGCGGCTTGACTTCCCGGGTGCAGGCGTATCTGGATTGGACAAACAGATCAACGGCAACGATGTGGATCAAACGAGTTGCGGGATTTCTTGTTGTGCTCGGAGGAATATACACGCTCTTTTCATACTAGAGAAAATTGTTAGTCTGCTGCATAGTTTCACGCTACCGTGCGCGTCCGAAAACCATCATACGATAACCATGGCACATACTCATAGTCACGCCAGAAGTGCTTCAGAAACAAATCTGTTCATCACCATGGCGTTGAATTTTATTGTTACAATAGTGGAAATCGTCGGCGGAATATATTCTGGAAGTTTGGCGCTTATTTCGGATGCTATACATAATTTCAGCGATGGTATTGCGATCATCATCACATACGCCGCAATCAGAATAAGCAGAAAGCCCCGATCGTTCAAATATACATTCGGACTCAAGCGTGCAGAAATTGTAGCCGCGATTATCAATGCAAGCACGCTTATCATCATCAGTTTCTTTTTGATCAAAGAAGCGATTGATCGATTTATGCATCCATCACCCATCACCGGAATAGTCATGCTGGCTGTCGCCTCGGTGGGATTAGTGGCAAACATTATCGGCACAGTGTTACTCAAGAAAGGATCTGAAAACAATCTCAATCTGCGTGCAGCGTATTTCCACTTATTGAGCGATGCGATTTCGAGTCTTGCGGTAATTACCGGTGCGGTATTCATTGTCTTTCTTCAAGTCTATTGGATCGATCCGGTATTAACGGTCCTCATTTCTCTGTATATCTTAATAGAAACATTTGAAATCGTTAAGGAATCTGTCGACGTGGTCATGATGTCTACCCCGACAACCGTTGATCTGAACGAGCTAAAATCAATTGTTGAGGCTATTCCACCAATAAAGAATATTCATCATGTGCATATCTGGAAACTCAACGATGCCGACACTCATTTTGAAGCGCATATCGAAGTCGGCAATATCTCCGTTTGCGAAACAACGGAAATTCAAAAACAGATAGAGCGTGTGCTGCACGATAAGTATGAAATACGTCATACGACGCTGCAGTTTGAGTGCGACAAGTGTGCAACAAAGACAATTGTGTAATCTATAATGAATTGAATGAAACGAGGGTAGGGTAATGAACCAATCTACGGTGGGCTTCATCGGTGGTGGGCGTATCGTAAGAATCATATTGCGAGGCTGGAAACGCGCCGGCCAACCTCCAACAAACATTGTCATTACAGATAGTAATGCTGATGTCCTGGCCAATCTAAAAAATGAATTCGAGAGCATCGAAATAGCTGCAAACAACGTAAAAGGTGTCGCTGCGAGTGATATCGTGTTTATCGGTCTTCACCCGCCGGTTATCGGAGGAATTCTCCAGGAGATAGAAGCGGTTGTTAAACCGACGACGATCGTGATTTCACTGGCGCCGAAAGTGCCCATGGCAAAAATATCCGAAGCATTGGGCGGTTTGAAAAATATCGCGCGTGCTATTCCCAATGCGCCTTCTATTGTGAATCAGGGATACAATCCGATTGCCTTTTCACCCGGCATAAGTCCTGAAGCGAAACAAACGATAGTTGATCTATTCCGTCCCTTGGGTGAGACCCCCGAAGTTCAGGAAGATCTCCTGGAGGCGTATGCAATTTTTACTGCGATGGGTCCAACCTATTTCTGGTTTCAGCTGTTCGAACTACAAGACCTCGTTAAGTCATTTGGCATATCGGCAGAAGCAATACACGACGGCCTGCCGAAGATGATAAACGGCGCAGTGAAAACAATGTTCGAATCCGGATTGTCTCCGGCTGAAGTGATGGATCTGATCCCCGTAAAGCCCTTGGCGGAAGAAGAATCGTCGATCAAAGGATTTTATCAAAACAGGCTGACCGCACTTTTTAAAAAACTTAAAGGATAAGTATGGGCATCCGCATTCTGATTCTCTGCACCGGCAACTCCTGCCGCAGCCAAATGGCAGAGGGAATTTTGCAGTCGCTGGATCCGACTATCGAGGTCTTTTCGGCGGGAACCATCCCCGCTGCCGCTGTACATCCAAAGGCCATCAGAGTGATGAAAGAGATCGGCATGGATCTATCGGCACACGTCCCAAAGAGTGTCGATCAGTTCCTGACGAAGTCGTTTGATTATGTCATCACGGTCTGTGATCACGCAAAGGAGACATGTCCCGTGTTTTTTGGTACCGTCACTCATCGTCTTCATATTGGTTTCAGGGATCCGGCAGAAGCGACGGGAACGGAGGAAAACCAAATGGCAATGTTCCGCTCGGTGCGGGACGAGATACGGACTGCAATGAAAGATCTGTACAAACGAATCAATGAACGGGGCGAGAAAGGCGTGGCCGAATGAATACTCGAAGGCTTTCATTTCTGGACCGCTATCTGACACTTTGGATTTTCCTCGCCATGGCAATCGGCGTTGGATGGGGCTATTTCTTTCCCGGTATCGCGAAATTCTGGAATCAGTTTCAATCCGGGACGACGAACATTCCCATCGCCGTCGGATTGATCCTCATGATGTATCCGCCTCTGGCAAAGGTGAAGTATGAAGAACTCGTTGACGTTTTCCGGAATACGCGCGTTCTTCTTCTTTCGCTGGTGCAGAATTGGATTATCGGTCCGGTGCTGATGTTCATCCTGGCGATCGTCTTTCTGCAGGATTATCCTGCGTACATGGCGGGACTGATTCTGATGGGACTGGCGCGCTGCATTGCAATGGTCATTGTGTGGAATGAATTGGCAAAAGGGGACACGGAATATGCTGCCGGGCTCGTTGCGTTTAACTCTGTTTTTCAGGTTCTTTTCTTTTCTGTGTATGCGTATGTGTTCCTGACAGTGCTGCCGTCCTGGCTCGGTATGCAGGCGTTTAGGGTGGATATCACGATCGGTCAGATCGCAGAAAGCGTTTTCGTCTATCTTGGGATTCCATTTATTGCGGGCATCATAACCCGATTCGTACTTCTGAAAATGAAGAACCGGGAATGGTACGAACAGAAATTTATTCCCCGTATCAGTCCGATCACGCTGATCGCACTTCTATTCACCATCTTGGTTATGTTCTCTCTGAAAGGGGAATACATTGTAAAGATACCGCTGGATGTCGTCCGTATCGCGATCCCGCTCAGTCTCTATTTTGTCATTATGTTTTTTGTTTCATTCTTCATGGGGAGGAAAATCGGTGCGGACTATCCCAAAACAGCGACGCTCTCGTTTACCGCTGCGAGCAACAACTTCGAACTGGCGATTGCAGTGGCCGTGTCGGTATTCGGAATCAATTCCGGAGAAGCATTTGCCACGGTGATCGGACCGCTGGTGGAAGTGCCCGTGCTGATCGGCCTGGTAAACGTTGCATTGCGATTCCAAAAGAAGTATTTTTGAACAGAAGATAGCCACAGAGATCACAGAGGACACAGAGAAATAGTTTCCCTAACTGTAGCGGTAGATCCGTCATTTAATTGTCTGGTACTCATCACCGGATTGTTCGCTGCGCTCAGAATGACTTGTTTCATATTCTCTGTGTCCTCTGTGATCTCTGTGGCAAATCAATTCCACTTCACTTCACGAAAGGACCGGGCATGGCTGAACAGCGTATCGATTGGCACGACTACTTTATGAACATCGCCGAACAGGTGGCAACGCGAAGCACCTGCGACCGCAAACATGTAGGCGCCGTCATTGTGCGGGACCGGACGATTCTCTCCACCGGCTATAATGGATCGCTGCGCGGGACGCCCCATTGTGATGATGCCGGCCACGATATGGATCACGGCCATTGTGTCCGGACGGTGCATGCGGAAGCCAACGCCGTTGCGCAGGCGGCAAAGAACGGAGTGCAAATTGATAATTCCGAAATCTACGTGACGGCGTCGCCATGCCTGAATTGCTTCAAGCTCGCTGCAAACTGCGGCATCCACACAGTCTATTACAAAGAGTTCTACCGTGACGAACGGATCAAAACCTACGCAGCAGAAGCGGGGGTTGAGTTGGTCTATATGGGAGAGGAAAAAGTATAAAGGTAAAAGGACAAAGGCAAAAGTGGAAGTGAAGAAGGAAAAAAGAGCGCGGATCGAATGATCCGCGTTTTTTTTCTTTTAACAGAGTGCGAGGAAATTCTGATGTGAAGCAAAGAAATGTCGACATCAGGGCAAGAATTGATGATGAAGAGCTTGGAATTGTCGACGTAGAGTTTTAAAGAGCCGATGTATGCTTGGACTGCCACTCTTTGTGCGAAGCGAGTCGAAAAATGACCCCCCACAAATTAAAACGGTCGCTCTACGAGTTGTAGACCCGACCGTTCCGCTCTTGTTAGTTTCCTGGATTCTTTTCAAAATTCATTGAATATAGCCCTAATTGTGTCTACATTCTATTGAAAATTTCCCGGGAATGGATTTGCACAATCGATAGAATTGATTGGGGAAAGTGTATGAATTCTTGCAGAATAGGCGGGACCACGTACAACAACAATGGGCGTTGCCACGTGGCGCTTGGTATTATCAGCATATTATGACAGACCAGACACCTGAACAAAAAGCTCGCGAACTTATTGATGCACAACTTCGACTAGCCGGTTGGGAAGCCGACAGCCAATTATTGCGTTTTTCGCGTGGGACACGTTCACAGCGAGGAAAGTATCTCGCTATTGCCGAATGGCCGGTCGGCAAGCTTATTGCCGATTATGCGCTCTTCTATGAACATGAGTTCATTGGACTCGTGGAGGCAAAGAAGTTCGACAAGGACATCGTTTCGGATTTGAGGCAGGCAATAGAGTATTCAAAGCATGCAGAAGATATCGGCGGTGTAACGTTTCTTGGAAAATGGAAGGACTATCATGTTCCTTTCATGTTCTCTTCTAACGGCCGAAAGTACAACCAACAGCTTGAACTAAAGTCTGGTATTTGGTTTCTAGACGGTCGGGAGAAATCCAATCATCCAAGGGCGTTGCGGGGTTTCTTTTCTCCTCAGGGACTAAAAGATCTTCTCAAACAGGACCAAAAAGCTTCTTCCACGTTTCTCGCACAAGAACCGTATGACTACCTCACCAGTATCCATGCGCTGAATCTCAGGCCATATCAAATAGATGCGATAAAGGCCGTCGAGAAGAAAATAGAGGAATTTCCGGAAGATAAACGCGCTCTTGTTGCCATGGCTACTGGTACCGGGAAAACGAGAACTATCATCGGCTTGTGCTATAGATTCATAAAATCGAAACGATTTAAGAGAATCCTGTTCCTTGTTGATCGAAATATTCTCGGTACACAAGCTGCCGGATTTTTTAGCGATGTCGTTATCGAAGATCTGCAAACATTCTCAAGAATCTATGATGTCAAGGAGATCGGTGAAATAAAACCGGATATCGATACCAAGCTTCACTTTTCTACCGTGCAGGCAATGGTGAAGAGGATTTTTTACAATGACCACGAAGACGCCATTCCTACTATCGATACATACGATTGCATTATTGTCGACGAAGCGCATCGGGGATACATCCTTGACAAAGAAATGACGGAAGATGAAATCGAGATTAAGAACGAAGAGGATTACCTCAGCAAATACAAGATGGTTCTCGACTATTTTGACGCTTACAAGATCGGAATGACAGCAACACCGGCATTACATACGCAGGATATCTTCGGTAGTCCAATCTATCGTTATACGTACAGGCAGGCTGTCCTTGAAGGATATCTCATTGATTTTGAGCCCCCATACACACTTACAACAAAACTCTCTGACGGTGGAATCATATGGCACCAGGGCGAACAACCTCTTGTCTATGACCACGAGACACAAGAACTAAACAAGTTAGACAAACTCGAAGACGAATTGAAAATCGACATTGAGGGCTTTAATAAAGACGTCATTACTGAAGAGTTCAATAGGGTTGTTTGCAGAGAATTGGTGAAGCATCTTGCTCCCGACAGCAAGGAAAAAACACTAATTTTTGCTGCCAACGATCAGCATGCTGATCTCGTGGTAAAGACTCTAACGGAAGAATTTGAGAAAGCGGGAATAGAAATAGATGATGAGGCGATAACAAAAATTACCGGTTCTGTGTATAAGCCACAGGAAGCGCTTAACAAGTTTAAAAATGAACGTTTTCCGAATATTGCAGTAACCGTTGATCTATTAACCACCGGTGTTGATATTGAAGAAATTTGCAACCTCGTGTTCCTCCGTAGAGTGCGGTCAAGAATTCTCTACGAGCAGATGTTGGGACGCGCTACACGGCGGGCCGATCACATCGGAAAAGAGGTATTTAAGATATTTGATGCCGTGAAACTCTATGAAGCACTGCAAGACGTTACGGATATGAAGCCGGTTGTCGTGAAGCCCGAGCAAACATTTAAGGAATTGATCGAAGAAATAGACAAGATCGCGACAAAAGAACAGTTTAAGAAACAGATTGAACAGATTATTGCCAAATATCAACGGAAAAAGAAGCGCCTTGAAAGAGAGCTCAAAGAAAAAGGAAGCGGTGACTATTCAAAACTTCTTACGTCGCTGCAAAACCTGAAGCAAGAAGACGCCAAAGAATTTTTCAAGGATAGTTATTTTCTCTTTAAGCAATTGGATCAGTTGAAAGACATCCCCCGAGTTCAATTACTCTCCGAGCACAAGGACGAGATTCTCTCCGTAGAACGGGGCTACGGCAAAGGGAAAAAGCCACAGGATTACCTGGAAGAGTTCCGAGCATTCATCAAAGCGCACATTAATGACATTGCCGCCTTGCACGTACTATGCACAAGACCGAAAGACCTGACGCGGAATCAACTAAAGCAGCTCATCATCGAATTGGATAGCGCCGGCTTTACGAAGGCAAATCTCAATGTTGCGTGGAAGGAGACGACAAACCAGGACATTGCGGCGGATATTATTGCATTTATTAGAACCTATGCCCTTGGAAGTCCGCTGATCAGTCATGAAGATCGCATCAAAAGCGCCATCAAAAAGATAAAAGCGTTGAAACCATGGAATATCTCTCAACTTCATTGGTTTGACCTTTTTGAGAAGCAGCTCCTGAAGGAGGACTTGCTGGATCGTGAAGCATTCAATCAGGAACCGTTCAAGACTGATGGCGGCTATAACAGGTTAAATAAGATTTTTGAAAATAAGCTCGACGAAGTGATAAATACACTCGGCGATTATCTTTACTCACAATCGGCATAAGAATGACAACTCAAGAAATTGTAAATAAGCTTTGGAATCTCTGTGATATTTTGTGGGATGACGGTATCACCTATCATCAATATGTTACAGAGCTTACGTATATTCTGTTTCTTAAGATGGCAAAAGAAACCGGTACTGAGACAAGTATCCCGAAAGGATATCGCTGGGATGATCTTCTAAAGCATGGAGGAATAGAGCTCAAGAAGTTCTACGTAAAATTGCTTGCATATTTGGGCACTGAAAGTGAAGGGAGAATAAAAGAAATTTATGCCAATGCCCATACCAATATTGACGAGCCAAAAAATTTAGAAAAACTGATAAAGAATATAGACCAGCTTGATTGGTATTCTGCGAAGACAGAAGGGCTTGGAGATTTGTATGAAGGCCTCCTGCAAAAAAATGCCACAGAAAAGAAATCTGGTGCAGGACAGTATTTTACTCCGCGCTGCCTCATCCGAACGATGGTAGAATTAATAGCTCCAAGACCTGGAGAGCGATGTTTTGACCCTGCCTGTGGAACATTTGGGTTTATGATCATGGCGGATCGGTATGTCCGTTTGCAGACAGAGAACAACTATAAGCTTTCAGCAAAGGGAGCAAAATTTCAAACTGAGGAAGCTTTTACCGGCTGTGAACTTGTTCAGGATACACATCGCCTCGCGTTAATGAATGCGATACTCCACGGAATGGAAGGAGAGATTACCCTTGGAGATTCTCTGTCGCTTATTGGACAGAAGCATAAAAACCATAATGTCATACTGACCA
>JAPLFO010000140.1:19068-75425 GCA_026390635.1 Ignavibacteriales bacterium | reverse complement strand
AAGAGCTTGTTTCTAAAATTGAGCTGTACGTCAAAGAATATAACAGGCACCCAAAACCCTTTTCATGGACTGCGACGGCTGAATCCATCCTTGCGAAGATCAAGAGACTTTGTCAATATATTTCTGAGACACAACACTAGGGACTTGGACGAAAACCCTTTTACTTGCCACGAAGTCACAAAAAAAAGAACTGATTGAAAAATACAAGTTTGTGTCTTCATATCTTTGTGGCAATGCCTTTCGACCAGGTTTCTAAAAGCAGATTCCTTTTCTTGCAGAGGCAATCGATAGCCGTGCCGAAGTGTGTGATTTCAGTCAATGAATTTGTCGATATTTGTCACTACATTCTTTCACAAGGGCAATTTTGCCCTTTGTATAATCAACGGAGGTGCGCCATGAAAAACTGTGTGCTCTCTGTTCTCGTCTCTGTATTTCTCATTGTCGGCTGTTCGTCATCCGGAGCTTTGGATCAACCCTACACGCTTCCCAAATTGGTTGACTATACCGGGTTGCCGCCACTTCCGGCCGGTGCTCCTGGGAGATACCGGGAAATCGTCGCCGATTTGTTGATATTGGAAACGGGTGCTGTTTCCAAGGCAAAACTCCAGAATTCCAGCGGTGATGAGGGTTGGGACTCCGCCGCAGAGCAACGGTTACTGCAATGGCAATTTCTGCCTGCCAAAATGGGTGAAAAGCCGATTCGCCTTTGGATCCGTCAGCGCATAACACTTAAGTTTGAGGATCCATTGCAGATGTATCTGGCCGCTATCGAATGTGAGAATTGCGGACTGGCCGATTCTCTCTACAAACAGCTTGTTTCAGGGGCGGATTTTGGCCAGCTGGCAATGGTGCATGCCAGTCCGAAAGCGCGAGCTCTGCGCGGATCTCTCGGCCTGGTGGAACTTCACCAGTATCCGATAGCAGTTCGGACAGAATTGATGCAACTGAAGGAAGGCGAGTTTAGCAAGCCGCTGCAGTGCGGCGACCGGCGCATTATCTTCCGCCGCGAGAAATAGCGGGCATGGAAGTCGGCACAAGGGGCGTGCGATCGGGCGACATGGAAATTACTTTGTGTGCGCGTGTTGCGGGTGTAGTGCATTGTTGACGAATTCGCAATAATTCACTATATTTGCAAAAAAAGGGGGGGCGTATGTTGCTGCGCACACTGGGCACCGCTGTGTTTCTTCTTGTATTTTCACCCGCCGTTGTTTCCCAGATTTCTGTCTATCCATTTCGCGAATCTTTTGAGTCTGTCCCCGCCGGTACACTGCAGGCAGACTGGAAAACCACGAACGCAAAAAATACGTCGGGCGATTTCAAGGTCGATTCCTCTTCTTCCTCTGCTCACACTGGTGTTAAATTTCTGGTCTCGTCTGATGCAAAGACGCCGCAATCGTTGATCTCTCCTTCATTCGATTTTCAAAACAAGATCGCGGGTCAGCTGGAGTTCTATGAACGACGTACGTCAACCTATACTGCCGGCGTCATTCTCGAAGCATCAATCGACGGGGACACAACATTCTCCACGGTACTCTCAGACACTCTGCGTCTTCTGAGTGCAACGGCATATGTAAAGAGAGTAGTGTCTCTTCCGCCAGCTCTCTCGCATCACACAAATGTTCGAATCCGCTGGCGATGTCTGGGAAATGGAGCAAGCACGGCGGGAATCTACCGCATAGACGATATTTCCATTGGTGTCGCAAAGTCGGTCGATCTTGCGCTCGCTGCGATCTCAGGGCCACGATTTTTTGAACGAACGGGTTCTGCACTAACACTAACGCTCTCAATTAAGAATCTAGGGGAAAGCGGTCCCTGCAATTTTCGGACCGTCGTGATGGATTCATGTTGGTACGGCAACAGGCAGCTTGCGGATACGGGCATGGAGAAGTCGCTTGCCTCCGGCGATTCTATTATGTTGTCATTCACGGTTGCAGGGCTGCGGCCGGGCAAACATCGCATCACCGGACGACTCTCTGCTGTAAACGACGAAGATGTGACCAACGATACCGCATCGTTCTATACAACAATACTTCCGCGCAATCGCTCGGTGCTGATCAATGAAATTATGTACGCTCCAAGTAACGGACCCGAATGGGTGGAGTGCATGAACATTTCTCTTGACACGCTCGATCTCGCAGATTGGAAGATCAGCGATCTATCATCTCGCGTGACACTAACAACACAATCATTTATCGTCCATCCCAAAGAATATTTTTTGATATCAAAAGACAGCGCAATCGCGGAGTATTATCCCTCCTGCGCCGCCGGAGTATTGCGTACGTCTCTTCCGAGCCTGGGTAATACAAAAGATGCTGTCGTTCTTCTGGATCCGTCGGGCTATTTCATGGACAGCGTTCAATATGATGCTTCGTGGGGCGGCACGGGCGGCACATCGCTGGAACGGATCGACACGGCGGTATCTTCCACTCAATCGTCGAATTGGGGAAGTTCCCGCCACCCGCTTGGTGCGACTCCAGGTATGAGCAACAGTCTTTCCCCCAAAGACTTTGATGCGGCTCTCATGCGCCTCACGATCGAACCACGAAATCCCGTCGTCAACTCATCAATACTTATGCGCGGAATGATTAAAAACAATGGACGGTGTCCAGCGCAGAATATCCGGCTGAGTGTTGAGTGCGTGCAGTATCCGTTTGCTTTTCCCGCCGAGGGATGCCTCATAGAAGAAAGCACGGCAGGCGTCCTGATGCCGGGCGATTCAACAGAGGTGAGCCTCAATTGTGGCGTCTTGAAACAGGGGGAATATGGTGCGGCCGCCTCTGTGTCATTTGCAGAAGATGAAGACACGACCAACAACCACGCGTCACTACGATTCAGTGTAGGGTGTTTGCCGCATTGTATCGCGATTAATGAAATTATGTATGCGCCGACGGACGAAGCGCCCGAATGGGTAGAATGTTATAACCGAACGAATTCCTGGATAGATATCGGTGGATGGAAAATCTCCGATGCAGGAACGAGCCAACGGGGGGCCGTTCATGGTCCGCAAACACGGGTAGCACCCCATTCTTTCTTTCTGCTCACCGCGGATTCGACATTGTATCAGTACGTGGCGACATCTGTTCCGGTTGTGTTTGCCGCTCATGGAGCATTCAACAACACAACTCCGGATGCGGTTGTTCTCTATGACAATCGGGATATTGTTATGGATAGCGTGTGGTACCGTCCGTCCTGGGGTGGAGTGAATGGAACCTCGCTGCAGCGCTCTGACGATGCAGGCGGTTCCTGCGATTCTGCAAACTGGTATGTCGGCGTACCTTCGCCGGGAATGGAGAATGACTTTGCCCGAAAAGATACAGACATGACTCTTCTGCGTACGTGGTATGAACGGAGCGGGGGTGGGATCCTCATATCCGCAACGGCAAAAAATATTGGAAGAACTGAAATCACTGGCGTCACAATGTCGTGGTATCATGACCGGGATAGGGACTCTCTTCCGGACAGCGACGAACTGGTTCATGCAGAACGGATCGCGACACGATGTGTGCCGGGTGATTCATTGATAATTCATTGGCAACCAGACACGATTGGAGTAGGCATTCAGACATTTCTGGCGGTGGCCGCGGCGGAAGATGATCAGCGGCAGTCAAACAATGTCGGGGTGATACGTATCGCCTCAGCGTATCGGCCGCAGTCGATTATCATCAACGAAATCATGTACAATCCGCGAGCGGGATGCGCAGAATACGTTGAGCTGTATAATCGATCCGCAGATACGATCTCGCTGGAAGGGTGGCGTCTCGCGGATAGTCCGTCCGCATCGGGCTCTCGAACAACAACAATGTTTCAAGCAGGCCTGCGACCGAAGTATCCGGGGGAATATTTTGTCATCGCGAAAGACTCCGTCCTGTGTGAGCAATTTCCAGGACTTGCCGACAGTCAGTTATGTGCCGCCCGCCACGATCTTGGACTGGGAAATGACGGCGATGATGTTGTGCTGTACGATCAGACAGGCTCAATTGTCGACAGTGTTTGCTATGTGCCGTCATGGCATCTGGCGGGCTTGGTGCCTGAGGGGAGATCACTTGAGCGGATCAATCCGGATGTTTTTGAAAACACCGGGCACACCTGGAGTTCTTGTGTTGATCCCGCAGGAGGTACACCGGGAAACCGAAACTCCATCTTCACCCAAGTGGTTCCATCGGCCGGCCGGCTTCATTTGTTTCCCAACCCATTCTCGCCGGACAATGATGGTATTGAAGATATGCTTGGCATTTCGTATGAACTTCCGACGGCAGTTGCACTTCTCCGCGTGCGTTGCTTTGACATTACAGGACGGTTAGTTAGAACATTGGCAGAGAGGGAGGCATCGGCTTCCACGGGCACAATTTTCTGGGACGGTCTCGATGACTATCGCCAGCGAGTGCGGATCGGAATGTATGTCATTCTCTTTGAAGCATTGGATGGCCGTGGGAATGCGATACGGACATTGAAAGAAGTGGCCGTTGTTGCGGGGAAATTGTAGAGAAAAATATCTGCAATTCAAATCTGTAGCTCGACTCCATGGAGTCGAGAGAGTGTGCACTAAAAACAGGGAGGCCAATTGAACCAGTCCGGATGCTATCATTATCATCGCACTCTTCCACACTTTATCGTAAATGGCGGCATTTATTTTGTCACGTTTCGTCTTGCCGGCACCATTCCCCCCGCCGTCCTTGAACAGATGGAGCAAGATATTGGAGCTGCCAAACTGAAAGGCCGACACCAGATCTCTACGGCGGCGGCACATCATCGTATGAAAAGACAGAAGAGAGCGTCTTTTCAATTAATGGAGGAATACCTGGATTGCTGCAGGCATGGTGAAAAGCTTCTTGAGAGAGATGATCTTGCCGAAATTGTTGCGGCGGGTATGAGGAAAAGAGACGGGACGATGTATACTCTGATTGCGAGCACAATCATGCCGAATCATGTCCACATGGTGATTCGTCTTAATAGGGATGAGTCACCCACCGACTTGTCAAATCAAAAATGGCACCACCGCCTGGCAAATGTTATCGGCGCATTGAAAAAAAGGACAAGCAGTGTTATCAACAATCGGCTGGGAAGAAGCGGTCAATTGTGGCAATATGAGACGTACGATCATTTAGTAAGGAATGCTGAAGAATTGGAAAGAATCGTAAGCTATGTCCTTAATAATCCGGTCAAAGCAGGGCTATCAAAAGATGAGTTGGAGTGGAAATGGAACTATCGAAGGGCCGGGCAATTGTAGTGAAGCAAAGCACCCTTCCTCCTCCGCTCGACTCGGTGGCGCCGAGTACTTGTGCAGATCTCCACGCATCGAGTCCACGGACTCGATCTACAAACGTGATGCACAGAGTCGATCTACAAATGCAATCTGCAATATCTTGCTACCTCAACGATCCCGGCGTCGGCGGCAGAGAAAGCAGTTCTTCAAACAGTTTCCAGCGCAGCGATGGATTGTCTATTGTTCCCCCGCGCTTCTCGATCGATGCACGGACAAGATCCAATCCCAGATTATAGTTGATCACATAGCTGCGGTATTTTTCAAAAAAACCAATACGCTGGACCGCGCGTTTCGGTTCGAACAAAGCATATGTCACAAGCCATTCGACCGCGGCGTCTTTGTTCAACACTCCGTCCAAATAGCCGCGCGCCGCTTCATTGCCGGCGTAATGCAGTTTGGTGATGAGCTTCTGCACTGCATAGTATTCTTCTGTGCGCGCAGCATCGAGACCGGCGAGAGGAAAGAGCGTTTTTCGTTCAAAATCAATCCGATCTTTTTCGGGAAGAGCCATTTCAATGCCGAAGTTGGCGCTTCCTTCCGCAATCAGCGAAAGGGGAGAAAAAAGGGGATAGACGGAAAATTCCATCCATTTCCTGCGGCGCACGAGATTGGTTTCCATCAACATGTTGAAAACATGATGTCCCGGATATCCTTCGTGGCACGCAAGGTCCACCGCGCGATCGATGAGAATCGGGAAATCTGTATTCACCTGAATGATGCTGAAGCAATTTCCCTTGTACCAATTATAGCCGCTCCATGCTTTGCCGGTAACATATTCGACAGTGAAGCGCTCTTCCTTTGGAAGTGCAATATACTCAAGAGTTCTTCTTCTTCCTTCTGTGGTGGCAGCGGAGAATACAGCGTCCAGCCGATCCACCGGAATCACGAAGGACTTTCGAAATGAATCCAATCGTTCATGAACACTGCCGGTACCGGGAAGTAGCCCATCAAGGGATGAAAGAAGACGGCGAAAATGGGCTTCGTCGTTGTGCGGCGCCACCGCATCATAAAGCAATCGGGATTCTTCGTCGAATGAAAACCCGGTGCCGCTCAAAAAGCGCACCCGCGCGTCCAGTGCAATAATCTGTTTTGCTAATGACCGGCAGCGAAGGCGTTCTTCCTCGTCTGCAGCCAGAGCAACATTCTGCAGTGTGATAGCGAGGGAGGCGGTTCGGTGCAGGAATTCCTCGGCGGGAAAGGATGAATGTTTTGAGCCGGTCGGTTTCCATTCGTCGGGTCCGTAATAGGCATCGACAAAATCTTCGTCGTAGAGTCCGAGTTTGAGAACGAGCCGGACGTACTGTTCGGCAATGGAGGAAAGGATCATGGTGTCAATTACCCGGTGCTAGTTTTTCTTTTCAGTGTCAACCACAAATATTCTTATGAATGAATGGATTGAAAGTCGCTTACGCCGCTTCGGTTCCTTTTGATCGTTTGAATCTTCTCCAACCCCATATCATTGCAGCTAGTCCGGCGAAGAATTGAATTCCTACGAGAATATTCCAACCATCCGTATTGGTCTGATGTTTGCCGGAGATGAAATAATATGCCGCCTGTCCAGCGATAAGGCCGAAGAGGATGATATTCAATGTATGTTTGTTTTTTCTTCCATTGAAAATTCTCCTGTCACATGGAATGAGGACTTATTACTTAAACGCCTGATTACGAATCATCTTTGTCATATCGTACGGTGCGGGTTCGCCGCCAAGGTATTTGTGGAACCAATCGAGATGCGCATTATAATAGAGCGGCATCGATTTCACGCTGGACGGCCAGTGTCCGTCATTCGGGAACACGATTAAGCGCGACGGTACACCCATCTTTTGCAGGTCGGTGAAAAATTCCAGGCTCTGCGTATAGGCAACGCGGTAATCCAATTCTCCTGTGATGACAAGGCACGGTGTTCTAAAATTTCTCACGTATTGATTTGGAGAGAATTTTGTATAGAGATCGGATTCCCATGGGGCTCCGCCCAAATCCCATTGCGGGAACCAGAGCTCTTCTGTAGAGCCATGCATCGCCTTCAGATCGTACACACCCATCATGGATGCGATTGCCTTGAAGCGCGCAGTATGTCCCTCCATCCACATCATCATGTAACCGCCGTACGACCAGCCCATGGCGCCCATTCTGTCTTTGTCCACAAACGGCATCTTTTCCAGAGAATCCACGACCGCCATAACGTCTACGTACACCTTGCCATTCCAGTCTTTTGAAATTGCAGCAGTGAAATCCTGTCCGTAGCCGGTGGAGCCATGGGGATTCGGGAATGCGACGATATAGCCGGAACCCGGGTACATCTGCCAGTCACCGCGGAATGCATCGGCCCATTGTGACTGCGGCCCGCCATGCACATTCAGAATCAGCGGATATTTTTTCGCCGGATCAAAATTGTGAGGCTTGACAATGAAAGTGTGGATCTTCGCACCCGTCGGAGAGGAAATCCACATTTCTTCCGCCGGACGGATATCGACGGAATCCTCCAACGGTTTGTTAAAGAAAGTCAAACGTTGAATATTTTTTCCCTGTGTCGATGCACGCCAGAGTTCGACGGGCTCGCCCACCGCACGATGCGTGAAGAGAATCGATTTTCCATCCGGCGCGATATCAAATGCATCGATTGCTTTGGCATCGAGAATTTTTGTAATTACTTTAGTTTTGATGTCAACCGTGTAGATTGGCAGATGCCCGCCGACTTCCGCCGTGAAGTAAATACTTTGTGAATTCGGTGCCCAGGCGATTTCGCCAACCCAGTTATTAAACTCCTCGGTGAGTACGGATTTTTTTCCGGTGGTGCGCTCATACAGGCTGATGCGGAAACAATCAGATTCGTAGGCCGGAACGCGCTGCAGTTTGTACGCAATGTATTTTCCATCGGGCGAATATGCAGGATCGCCGTCGTATGCCTCGTTGTCGTCGGTGATGTTTTTCGCTTCTCCGCCGGCAATGGAGACGATGAAGAGGTCCTTGTTCGTCGTTTCGGCTTCATTCAAATCATGATTGGAGACATAGCACACTTCTTTTCCATCCGGTGAGACTGCGCAGCTTGTGCCGCCGAGAGAGAACGCCGGGGAGTCAAAATCACCCGGTGTCAAATCTGTGCTGGAGCCGGTTTCGGTATCGAATACAAACGTGTGGCTTCGTTTGCCGTCCTTCCATGATGTCCAATGGCGATAGAGGAGCCGGTCGGCCATGTGTGCTTTCATCGGACCATTCTCGACAGCCTCATCATTCTTCTTGTTGCACGCGTCATCGGCGCCGCATTCGGGATAGACGTCGGTCGAGAAGACAATCTTTTTCGTATCGCCCGTTAGAATGGGATCGGATACTCCGGTAGAAAGCTTTGTGAGCTGCTTCGCTTCTCCGCCATTGAGCGGCATCGCCCACACCTGCGAACCGTCTTTTCGAGAGGAGAGAAAATACACCGACAATCCATCGGGTGACCAGCGCGGATGATTACAGCTTGATGATGCAGAAGTAAGCCGGCGCTGATTCGTACCGTCCACATTGATAATGTAAACGCCGGAATTGGTCTTGCCGTCTGCCAGAAAACTTTCGGTCATTGTAAAGAGTACCTGCTTACCGTCCGGAGAGATCTGCGGATCTGCCACCCCTTTGACGGCGTAAAGATCCGGAAGACGAAACGCGCGTTTTTCTGCAAATCCGGTGTGAAGGGCGCAAAGGAAAAGGAATAGAACTGATATTTTTTTCATTGAAGATCCTTTCGTCAAAAGTGGAAGAAGCAAATTGCCACAGAGACCACGGAGGACACAGAGAGTTTCTACCTGCGTTGGAAATCCTTTTTTTCTCTGTGATCTCTGTGTGCTCCGCGGCAAAAAAAATCATACCCCCGCAGTTCCAGAAAAGAGGGACTGCAAATTGAGCGATGGCGCTTTGGTTTTGCTGGCAAGTGAAACATATTCTCTGGCCAGTGCATCTTTTCCCTGACCGAGCGCCGTGCTGACGGCGCCGAGTGCCTCGGCGTACTCGGCCGGTGCAATGTGTTGGAGAATACGTTTCCAGATCGCTTCTTCCAGAACGTTGAATGCAGTTTGCACCTCGGCAAGGTCAAACCCGGCTTCAAAACGCTCGCGAGCGATCTGCTGGGCATGAGCAATCATCGAACCGACGTCCCGGGATTCGACGGCCTCGATAGTAAGAGTCAAAAGACTGGAAAGCCGGCGGGAGACCTCTTCTTTTCCGACCAGTTTGTAGTGTTGCAGGCGGGAGCATTCCATTGCCGCAACTGCGTCGATCAGGATGTCGCCTTTTTGTGTGTACAAAAGATCATAGAGTGTCATTAGTCTCACTTTCGTGGTTATGCAATCCGAAGCCAATCTATTTGATTTGCCGGCGAATGTCAACATGGAGGTGCGGGGTGCACAATAGACAAAATGATTTGAATTACATTGTTTTTTGATCAATACGGGCCCACGGGCTATGTCCGGCTTCCGAACTCCGGGATCGGTAACCGACTCCTGATTCACCGGAATTGGTAATACTCCTTGCTCGGCATAGTTTATTTTACTACATTTCAATGATTTTCTATGAAAAAAGAAATAATTATAAACTCCACCGCCAACGAGATCCGGATAGCGATTACCGAAGAGGGAAAGCTGGCTGAATTGTTCGTTGAAACCCCCGAAAAAGAACGTATGCTCGGGGACATTTATCTCGGCAAAGTTGCTAAAGTGATGCCGGGAATTCAGGCCGCTTTCATTGATATCGGCCTGCCGCAGGATGCTTTTCTTCATTTCTCAGATATTGCCGACACACTGGGCAGTTATAATTCCATGCTGGGAGAAGATTCCGACGTAGATACTGCCGATGATGAGGAAGAAAGTGGCAGCGACGCCCCACCCGCCAAAAAGGAAGGCGAACGGGAACGCCGGCAACGCAGTGAAAGAAAAACACACGTCAATCTGACGAAGGGTCAGGACATTATCGTCCAGATCACGAAGGAACCGGTGGGCAAGAAGGGGGTGCGCGTTACCTCCGAAGTCTCTCTGCCGGGTCGATTCCTCGTCCTTCTCCCGTACGACGGCAAGATCGGCGTTTCCAAAAAAATCAGCAGCTTCAAGGAAAAACGCCGCCTCCGCAAGTTGGTCCGTTCCATTCTTCCCGCAACGTTTGGCGTCATCATCCGCACAAATGCGGAAAACCAGGACGAAAAGGTCTTTCTGCAGGATCTCGAAACGCTTCTTGCCTCCTGGCGCGAGATCGAAAAGACTGTGAAAGAAGAGTCCGCTCCGGCGCTGCTCTATAAAGACATGGAGACGACGTCGTCTGTCATCCGCGATCTATTCAGCGAAAAAGTCGAACGTGTCGTCATCGACAACAAAAAACTCTATAAAGAAACACGTGCGTATGTGAAGCTAGTTTCCCCGGAGATGCTTGAGAAGATCGAGTACTATGGAAAGAGGGAGCCGGTGTTCGATGCCTTCGGCATCGAAAAAGAAATTGCGACCACGCTGGCCCGCAAGGTATGGTTGAAAAGCGGCGGCTATATCATCATCGAACACACGGAAGCGATGGCGGTGGTCGATGTGAACAGCGGACGGTACGCCGCGAAACAGGAGCAGGAACTGAATTCCCTGCGTACCGATCTGGAAGCCGCGAGAGAGATTGCGCGACAGATCCGACTGCGCGATCTGGGCGGCATTATCGTCATCGATTTTATCGACATCGAAGACGAGAAGAACAAGAAAAAAGTCTACGACGAAGTCAAGAAGGAATTCCGTCGGGATCGTGCAAAGCACACCATTCTGCCGATGACGGAATTCTGCCTGATGCAAATCACGCGTCAACGAATGCGTCAGAGTATCATCCATAGCTTCACGGAACCCTGTCCAGTCTGCGGCGGCAGCGGACTGATTCAATCCAAGACCACCATTGTCAGTCACATCGAACGGTGGATTCGCCGCTTCCGGACGGAAACGCACGAATACCGGCTGCAGTTGAAGGTGCATCCCACCATAGCCGAGTATCTGACCGAACGGACGATGAGCCGCATCCGCAAAATGATGCTCCGCTTTCTCGTGCACATCGAAATTATGCCGGACAAGACCCTCGCCATTGATGAGTTTCAGTTCTATTCCCTCAAGCAGGGAAAGGACGTTACAAACGAGTACAGAGAGTAACGGAGATTGCGATGAAATTCTTTATCGACACCGCAAATCTTGCCGAGATCAAGGAGGCAAACGATCTCGGCGTGCTGGACGGTGTTACCACGAACCCCAGCCTGGTTGCAAGAGAAGGAAAAGAATTCATTCCGCTTCTGAAGGAAATCTGCGCCATCGTTGACGGCCCAATTTCCGCCGAAGTGATTTCGTTGGATTTCGACGGTATCATGAAGGAAGCGCATGAACTGGTGAAGATTCATGACAACATTGTGGTGAAGGTACCGCTGGTGAAAGACGGATTGAAGGCGGTCAAAGCCTTAAAATCCGAGGGTATCCGCACCAATGTGACGCTTTGCTTCTCCCCAACGCAGGCGCTGTTTGCCGCAAAGGCCGGCGCCACCTATATCAGCCCGTTTGTCGGACGGCTGGACGACTTCAGCCACAACGGCATGGATGTCGTCGGACAAATCGTGACAATCTATCACAACTACGGATATGATACGGAAGTATTGGTGGCGAGCATCCGGCATCCGCTCCACGTTGTGGAAGCGGCCATGATGGGCGCCGATGTGTGCACGATGCCGTTCAAGGTGATCGAATCGCTCATCAAACATCCGTTGACTGATATCGGTATCGAGCGGTTTCTGGCCGATTGGAAAAAAGGACAGAAGAAATGAAGAAAACTCCTTTCTACCGGTTTCATCAGGAGTTGGGAGCGAAGATCGTGCCGTTTGCCGGCTATGAGATGCCGATTCAATACACCGGCATTATCGAGGAGCATAAGCGCGTACGCAACAGCGTCGGCGTTTTTGACGTCTCACACATGGGAGAGTTTTTTGTTTCCGGCAAAGGCGCCGCGGCATATTTGCAACAGCTCACGCTGAATGACGTGACGAAATTGTTTCCGGGACGCATCCAATATTCCGCCATGTGTTATGACGACGGCGGCATCATCGATGATCTGCTGATATACAATCTCGCGCAGGACAAATACATGGTGGTGGTCAACGCCTCCAACATGGAAAAAGATTTTGCCTGGATGAAAGAGCACCTGACGGCGGACGTGACCCTGAAAGATGAAAGCGATCAGACGGCCCTCCTTGCTGTGCAAGGCCCCAAGGCCGAAGCGACGCTGCAGAAATTGACGACCGCTGTATTGTCTCAGATTCAGTATTATCATTTTGTCCAGGGTACGCTGGCAGGGGTATCCATGATCATTTCACGCACCGGATACACAGGAGAAGCCGGTTTTGAACTGTACTGTGCGCCGACGGATGCGGAAAAAGTGTGGACCGCCGTTTTTGAGGCGGGCAAAGAATTCGGCATTGGTCCGGTAGGACTCGGTGCCCGCGATACGCTGCGCCTGGAAATGGGATTTTGTCTCTACGGCAACGATATTGATCAAACCACGAATCCTTTGGAAGCGGGGCTCGGCTGGATTACACGCATGAGCAAGCCTGTGTTTGTGGGCAAAGCAGCATTGGAGGCGGTGAAGAGCGCGGGCCTGAAACGCAAGCTCGTTGGGCTGATGCTTCCCGAGAAAACGGTGGCGCGTCATGGTTACCCCATTCGTGCCAACGGTGCCGTCGTCGGCGTTGTGACGAGCGGAACATTTTCGCCGACATTGGAAAAAGCCATTGCCATGGGTTATGTGGAAGCCGCCTATGCCGGTCCCGGCACAACAGTGGCGGTTGATATCCGCGGAACGGAAAAGCCGGCGTCGGTTGTCACCATTCCATTTTTGAATAAAAAATAGTATCAGTATTACGGCTAAAGATTTTGCCACAGAGATCACAGAGCACACCGAGATAGTGTGCTTTGAGTGTAGATTGTTCTCGTGAAGAATGTTTTGGAAAGCTCGAATTTTCTTCTCTGTGTTCTTCCGAATGATGCCGGCGGCATCATTCGAGATCTCTCTGGACTGTGGCAAATTGCTTTTTACTAGGTTGTTCTACACTCAAGCATGAGATTGAAACCAAGAGGTGTCACCGCATGAAGCTGGATGTCTTCTTTTCACCGTCCCAGGTCGACGAAATGTTGCTGCGCGAAAAGAACGTGGTCGTCATCGACGTTCTTCGTTCCAGCACGACGATCGCCGTAGCGCTGCGCAATGGTGCAAGAGAGATTATCCCGGTAGGCAGCGTTGAATCGGCCGTGAAGGTCTCCGGCAATCTGTTCGGCGACGTTGTGCTCCGCGGCGGCGAACGGAACGGAAAAATTATTACCGGCTTCAATCTTGGAAACTCCCCGAAAGAGTATACAGAAGAAGCGGTCAGGGGAAAGTCGATTATCTACTGCACCACCAACGGCACCGCCGCCATGGTAAAGGCGCGCTACGCACAGAAAATGGTGGTGGCGGGATTTGTCAACATCTCCCTCGCGGTGCAGTACATCAAAGAGTGTCGCGAAGACTTTTTCATCATCTGTGCCGGAAAGCAGCAACTCTTCTGTCTGGAAGATGCCATCTGTGCAGGAATGATCGTGAAGATGTTATGCGACGATGACTCGCTCTACGTCGAGCTGAATGATTCCGCTGTGGCGGCGCGCGCGCTGCACAAAACCATCGGAAGAAATTTGCTAAAGATGGCAAGAAGTTCCGAGCATGGCAAGCATTTGATGGAAATCGGTTTTGAGGACGACATTAAGACCTGCGTGAAGATTGATTCGATTCCCGCGCTGCCGTTATTGGTTGGCAATGTCCTCAAACTGAAAAAAGACGAACAGAAGCCTTCGGCGGCAGCAGAAACAAAAGCAAGTTAAGAGAGGTCGCGTATCGCAGCAGCCGAAGGACATACCAAAGAAAAGAAAATAAAAAATTTCCACTTCCGGCAGCTCGCCTCCTTCTTCCTGATGGTGGCCGGCGTGCTGATTCTTCTCAGTCTCGCGTCCTATTCCTCCGCCGATGATGCGAGCGGCGAAAACGCATTCACGACATTAATCAAAATCGTTACCAACTCCGCCGATCCGCTGCTGCGCCAGAAGATCGAGCAGACACCAAATTGGCTCGGTATCTACGGAGCGATGATTTCCTATTTTCTCATCAAGACAACGCTTGGCTACTTCGTCCTTGTCCTTCCGTTTTTGATGATGTGGTGGGGATGGATAACGCTGCGCAAAGGGGACATGCGACGGCTGGCGGTGTTTACCTCCTACATTCTGGTGATGGCTGTCCTCGGTTCGCTTCTCTTCGGCCTGTTGCGCCAGACAGCGCTGTCCGCCTTGTTTGTCTCGTCCGAATGGTGTGGCGATATCGGTGTCTTTCTGTCTGACGTTGTCGGCAAGCTGATCGGCGTGACCGGCGGCATCATTCTCTCCCTCTCATTTCTGTTTGCCGTCATCACGTTGGCGATTGACCTGGATTTGCACGCGACGTCGGAACGTGTGAAAGATGCATTCCTCGCGATAGCGGCGTTGCTCGCAGAATGGAACCGCCGCCGAAAGGAACGCAGCGAAGCACGCACAGCGGACGACGCACGCAAGAAAAAAGAGGTCATCAAGATCAAAAAACCGGATGGGGAAATTTCCGGTCACCGTACGTCAGAGAAATCAACTCCCGAACCGGCCAAAGAAAAACCTGAGCCGCCGAAGGAAAAACCGGTGCCGCCGGTCATCAAACGCCCCGATCCGCAGCTCTATTCTGCAGCCGATACCCCGCTGGATATCAAGGCGGTTGTGCAGGAAGAAGAGGTGGAACTCGGTGAGCGTGAAGTGGCCGATGAAGAGATTGACTATGTCTTTCCTTCTGTTGAATTGCTGAATCCGCAGCGTCAGTCCGACACGCCGGACGATGCGGAATTGCAGGCAAATGCGGAACTGCTGAAAGCAAAGCTGGCGGACTTTGATGTTGAAGTCGGCAGCGTCAGCGTGACGCCCGGTCCCGTCGTAACGTTGTACGAACTGGTGCCGGCAACCGGCGTGAAGGTATCGAAGATTACAAGTCTTGCCAACGATCTTGCATTGGCGATGTCGGCGCGCGGCATCCGCATCGAAGCACCCATTCCCGGCAAAGGAACGGTCGGCGTCGAAATTCCGAATCACAAGCCGTCGCTTGTCACCATTCGATCCATCATCAACTCGGCAAAATTCCGGGATGCACATGCGGCCCTTCCGCTGGCAATGGGAAAAACTATTTCGGGAGAAGTATGCGTCGACGATCTTTCCAAGATGCCGCATTTATTGATTGCGGGATCCACCGGTTCCGGTAAGAGCGTTGGGATTAACACGATTCTCATGAGCCTGATCTTCCGGCTGCATCCGTCCGAAGTAAAATTCTTAATCATCGATCCAAAAAAAATCGAACTGAGTCTGTATCGAAAGCTCGAACATCATTACCTCGCCGTGTCGCGCGACGTCGACGAAAAGATCCTGACCTCACCGCAGAATTCGGTGCTGGGACTGAAAGCGGCTGAGTTGGAGATGGAACAGCGGTACGACAAGCTCGCACATGCCGGCGTGCGTAATATTGCCGACTACAACGAACGCATTGGCTCCGGCCGATTGAAAGACTCCGATACCTTCAAACACCGTAAACTCCCGTATCTGGTGATCATCATCGACGAGCTGGCAGATCTGATGATCACCGCTGCGCGCGAAGTCGAAGAACCTATCACCCGGCTGGCGCAGTTGGCGCGTGCCGTCGGTATTCACCTTGTGGTTGCCACGCAGCGGCCGTCGGTCGATGTTATCACGGGTGTCATAAAGGCAAATTTCCCGGCACGCATTGCCTACCAGGTGGCATCGAAGACGGACTCGCGTACCATTCTGGACATGAACGGTGCGGAACAGCTTCTCGGCAACGGCGACATGCTGTACCTGCCGTCGGGGAGTCCGAAGCCGCTTCGCATTCAGAACGCGTTCATCTCGTCGGATGAAGTGGAAGCAATAGTCGATCATATTGCAAAGCAAAAAGGATACAGCAAGCCGTTCGAGCTTCCATCGGTGTTGGAAAACAGACGCAGCAGCGCTAAGTCCGGCGGCGGTGATCTTGACGAATTGTTTGAAGAAGCGGCGCGAACGATCGTCCGTCACCAGCAGGGATCGGTTTCACTGTTACAGCGCCGGTTGAAAGTCGGTTACTCACGGGCTGCGCGCCTGGTGGATGAGCTGGAAGCGGCCGGCATCGTCGGTCCGTTCGACGGCAGCAAAGCGCGGGAGGTGCTGGTGGAAAGCGAAACAGAACTGGAAGCGATTCTGAAGAGCCTGTAAGCGGCCTGCAGAGAAGATGTCGGACACTAACCGTTACGAAGATTATGATACGACACACAAAATATTTTTTTGTTCTCTTTATCGCGTCCCTCTGTGCCGCACAGGAGCAATCCTCGCTGACGGCAATGGATGTTGTGGGCAGGGTGCAGGCATTGTATGCTTCTCTCACGGATGCTTCTGCCGACTTTACACAGACCGTGAAATTTAAGTATACAAAGACAGAGCAGAAGTTTGCCGGTACGGCCCGCATGAAAAAGGGAAACCGCTACCGGGTCGAATCGCAGCAGCAGACACTGGTGACGGATGGGAAGATCGTCTGGGTATATTCGCCTGTCAATAAGCAGGTGGTGGTGGATGCGTACAAGGAAAATGCGCAAACATTCTCGCCGGAAAAATTTATTTTTGGCCTTCCAAAGAACTATACTGCCGCATTTGTCGGCGAGAAGAAGTCGGGTGTCCACGTTCTCAAGCTGGCGCCCCGTTCGGGCACCAACGCGTTCATTAAATCCCTAAAGGTCTGGGTGTCGGAAACGGACTGGACGGTGCAGCGCGTGGAAATTATTGACGGCAACGAGATGCAGACAATCTACACGGTGCAAAATTTCCACCGGAATCCGGGACTATCAGATGCACTCTTCAGTTTTGTTGCCCCCCCCGGAGTCGAGACGGTGGATCTTCGCTCGATGACCTCTCCCACGAAATAAGCCGCCATGTCGAAAAAGTCAATCCGCTACGCAACGAGTTTTCTTCTCACGGCCCTGTTCATGTACCTCGCGTTCCGGGGTATTGACCGGGATGCGCTCTGGAATTCACTGCGCGGCGTTCATTGGGGATGGATGGTACTGCTCTTTTTGGGAAGTATCGTCAGCCATCTGGCACGCGCCTGGCGCTGGCAGTACCTTCTCTATCCGATCAAGCCCACGGTGTCGCTCCGGAATTCTTTTTCCGCCGTGATGATCGGCTATATGGTGAACAATTTTCTGCCGCGCGTCGGCGAATTCGTCCGGCCATATACCATCGGCAACCTTGAAAACATATCCAAGAGCGCCTCGCTCGGAACCGTGGTGATCGAGCGCATCATCGATATGATTACCTTCCTTTCGATTCTGCTCATTGTCTTTTTCCTCTATACGGATTCATTTGCACAGCTTTTTCCGGGTTTTGAATCACTGAAGATATTTTTTCTGCTGGGTGCGATTCTCCTGACAGGAATATTCATCCTCCTCTTTTTCAAAGCGGATCTCTTTTTCTCCCTTCTGAGGAAATTGCTGGTCATTGTTCCGCGAAAACTCCGCAACAAGGTTGAGAGCAAATTCGATTCGTTCGTTTCCGGTTTCGGCATCGCCAACCATCCCGGAAAATTTGCAATGATCGCGTTATCGTCCTATGTGGTGTGGGGATTGTACATCGTTATGATGTATCTTCCATTTTTTTCGTTTGACGCGATGGTTGCTCACCGGCTGGATTTCGGAGCTGCAACGTTTCTCATGGTGGTTTCCGGAGTCGCCTTTGCCTTTCCCACCTCGGGAGGATTTGGCACCTACCACTCCTTCACCTCGTTTACGCTGACGCAGTTGTTCCACATCGATCCGGTGACGGCGCTCAGTTATTCCATCCTGACGCACGAAGTCGGTTTCTTCTCCACGACGAGCATCGGGATGTACTTCTTCATCAAAGATCACGTTCGTGTTTCCGATGTCGTTGCAGGGGAACAGCAATGAAAAAAAACATTGTCGTTGTCATGGTGCAGTGTGTTCTGATCGCCGCCGCCCCGGCAGGAGACAACCGTGCCAGGCAGCAAGCGGTAGAAAGAGAAAACTCGTTTGCCGTCAGCGGCGGGCTGAATATCTCCATGATTGCCGCGCCGACGATGGTGGACTATATCAATACGGTATCAAATTCCAATGACGCGGCGGGACAGCTTGCAACCGGCATCGAACTCTTCTCGGGAGTAGAATTTCCAGTGGGAGAATCGTGGGGATTGAAAATCGACTATGGATATCTTTTCAAATCATATTCTATTGTTCCGCAATATGGTGGAACGCAGGACATTTTCTACAGCATCCATACTCCGTCACTGCTGGTGCAATACGTTACATCCGGAAGAGGATATTTTGTAAAAGTGGCAGCCGGCGGAGGATATCATCCGGGGCGTGTTGAAACAAAGGCATCGCTCTATGGTGTTACCAATACGTACACAACGGCCGGTGTCGGATTCAAAGCGGAGTTGGTCGGGCAAACAGCTCTTTCGGAAAACCTGTATGTCCATCTTGGCGGAACGCTGCGGTGGGAGTTGTTGGGCGATGTGACCGATGGCAGAGGCAAGACATTGCGTTCGGGAAGCTCCGGCTCGCGGGATGTGTCGCTCTCACTTTTTGCAGCCGGCGTCGAAATCGGAATTGCGTGGTATTTATGATGATGGAAATCATAAGAACAAATCTATTGTTGGAGGAGAATAAATGAAACACCTGATAATCCTGCTGTGCGTTGTTTTCGTTCTCACTGCGTCGGCGCAGACGGCGCATCCCAAGAAAGGAAAGAAAGCCGTGGTGGAGAAAGATTCATTAAAAGGACTGGTGGTGATCCAGACATCGATGGGCGACATTGCCATCCAATTGTTTGACGACAAGGCTCCGAAGCACGCTGCCAATTTCAGAAAATTGGCACAAGAGGGCTTCTTCGAGGGAACGACATTTCATCGGGTCATTCCCGGATTTATGATTCAGGGAGGGGATCCGAATTCAAAAAATGATGATCGCTCCACCCATGGTATGGGTGGTCCAAACTATACGATTGATGCCGAGATCGGCGCTTCCCATGACCGCGGTGTGATTGCTGCCGCGCGGCAGGGTGATCAGGTGAATCCCAAGCGAAATTCAAATGGCAGCCAGTTCTACATCACCGTTGCCGACGCAAAGTTTCTTGACGGCCAGTATTCTGTCTTCGGCAAAGTGGTGACCGGCATGGATGTTGCAGATAAGATTGCTGCGGTCAAACGGGATCGAAGCGATAATCCGATCGAGAAAGTTCTCATCAAAAAAGTTGTCGTACACTGATCTTATAGAGCTAAAAGAGAAAGATCCGTCACAGAGGTCACGGAGGAATGATCGCTATTTTGATCGGGCTACTACATTTCTTCTCTGTGACCCCCGTGCGCTTCCGAATGATGCCTGCGGCATCATTCGAGATCCTCTGGACTGTGGCAAATCTACAAATCTACCGATAATAATTATTGCCGTTATCTGAATCAACCATGGCAAAAGCAAAGCGCGAAAAAATCGATATTGACGGAATCCTCTCTTCCATTCGTCAGAAAAAATTTGCGCCCGTCTATTTTTTCTACGGCGAAGAAGACTATCCCATCGACAGGCTTATTGACGCATTTCTCGAAATAATCGTGCCGCCGGAGATGCGTGCCTTTAACATGGATGTGCTGCAGGGGAGCGAGACCACAGGGAGGGCATTGGTAGGGCTTGCACTTTCCTTTCCCATGATGTCCGATTACCGGCTGGTGGTAGTGAAGGATCTGGATCATCTCAAGGAGGCGGAGGCGCTGGAATCCTATGTTGCACAGCCATCACCCAACACCGTTCTGGTGCTGATCGGCACAAAACCGGATATGAGAAAGAAGCCGTATACTGCTCTGAAAAAATTTGCGGTTGTCGGTGAGAGTCGCACACTGTACGATAACGAAATCCCCGCCTGGATTGAAAACCACGTTGCATGCCAAAAATATAAAATTAGTTCGGAGGCCGTTGAACTGCTGCAGGCGTATGTGGGGAATTCCCTGCGAGAGCTCGCGAATCAAATTGAAAAGTTAATCATCGCCGTCGGTGCGCGCATAGGGATAGAAAGCGCTGATGTCGAGTCGATCGTCGGCATCTCGAAAGAGTTTTCCATCTTCGAATTGACGCGTTCGCTGGGAGAGAAGAATCCGGCCCGTGCGCTATCGATCGGCGGCCGCATGCTGGAGGCGGGGGAGGGCATTCCGTTCATTGTGGTGATGCTGACGCGGCACTTCACCATGCTTTGGAAACTAACAGGTCTGCGGAACGAACGCAAATCCGAATTTGAGCTGGCACAAGCGCTGCGTGTCAATCCCTACCACATGAAAGAATACAGCGAGCAGTTGCGACGGTACCCGCCGGCGGCAATCGAAGATGCCTTCCTTGCGCTGACCGATTGCGATCTTGCGGTAAAAACATCGGCCGCTGATCCCCGCCTGATTCTGGATACCCTGTTGTGTACTATCATGAGGGCGCGCGGATGAAACTTATTCTTCCTCCGACGGGCGACGAATGGCTCCTCTTTGCGCTGATATTTCTGGCGCTGGGTTGTTTCGTCGGGGCAGCCGAGTTGATCCGGAAGAAAATGCACTGGTCGGCGGAAGTGACGCGGAAGACTGTACACATTGCCGTCGGTGTCCTTATCTATTTTGCTCCGCAATTATTTACCTCGGGCATTCCCGCGATACTGCTGGCGCTCGTATTCAGCATCGTCAATATGCTGGCGATCAGTTTGGGACTGTTGAAGGGGATGCACGGAACCAACCGCCGATCCTACGGCACGGTGTACTACCCGTTCTCATTTTTCATTCTGGTGATGCTGTTCTGGAATACGCATGCCGCAATCATATCGATCGCCATCCTTATTCTTGCACTTGGAGACGCAGCCGCTGCCATCGTCGGAGAAGATCTTGAACATCCCCATACCTATCGTCTCACCAGCGACAAAAAATCCATTGAAGGCAGCGCCACGATGTTTGTCGTGACATTTCTGGTGACCATCCTGGGTCTCCATTTTCATCCCTTTGCACGGGTCGACAATCTGTTGCTTGTTGTTGAAACGGCACTCGCAACAGCCCTCTTCGTTACTGCGTGGGAGGGAATTGCGTCACAGGGATTTGACAATCTGACCGTCCCCTTGTCGGCAGCATTTGTTCTGCACTTCATGCTGGTGGGCGGAGCAGGTCGAGTTCCGGCGGATCTGCTGCTGGCGCTCACGCTCGGGATCGGCATTGGCATCGCCGCCTACTATTTTCGATTCCTTTCTCTCTCCGGCAGTGTTGCGACGGCGCTGCTTGCGACGATTGTGTATGGCATCGGCGGCTGGCCATGGACAACGCCGATTCTTGCATTCTTCATCGTCTCCAGCGTGCTTTCCAAGTTCGGCAAGGCGCGAAAGAAGCGTTTTGATCTCATGTTTGAAAAAACCGACCGGCGTGATGCCGGACAGGTTGCTGCCAATGGTGCCGTACCGGGGCTGTTGATTCTCGCGTGGTATTGTTTTCCTCAATGGTCGTTCTGGTATCCGTCGTATCTTGCTGCAATAGCGGCAGCGACGGCTGATACGTGGGGAACCGAAATCGGCATTCTGGCAAAAGGGAACCCCCGATCTATTCTCACACTGAAGCATGTTGAGACGGGAACGAGCGGCGGTGTTTCACTTCCGGGATTTATTGGCGGCGCAGCCGGGGCACTTTTTATTGCGACTGCCGGTTTCATAAGTATGGGACTGCCGCTGACGGCAACCGGACTCCTTCGAATTGTCGCGGCGGGTGTAATAGGATCACTGGTCGACAGTGCGCTCGGCGCAACACTTCAATCGCAATATCGATGTACCGTGTGCGGAAAGATCACCGAGCGCACGCAGCATTGCTCACAGGCAACAACGCTGTTCCGGGGTCTAAAATTTATAGACAACGATGTCGTGAACTGGTGTTGCGCTGTTGCAGGTGCAATAGCAGCCGTTGTGTTCTGATAAACGTCGGGAACATGCTTCGTTATAGACCCCTTTGCCTTCATACTTTCCTGCGGCTATGCTTTTGAACAGAGGCTCGCGATGATACATAGACGCACCGCTCTTGCATATATCCTTCTCATCTTCATCGCCATTTCCCTCAATGCCGGTCAAACAGATACGGCACTCGTGCGCAAAATGCTCAACGCTGTTTCGGAGTCCAATCTTGTCGGACATATCTCGGCGATGGGAAATGCCGGTGGATATTTCAACCGGGTCTCGTTTACGCCGGGGAACACAGTCGCCGTGCGGTATCTTGACAGTGTGTTGAGTGCGCAATCGCGGCTCACGGTGGCCAACGATACGTTCTCTGTTGCAGCATATCCTCCGCCGTACAATAATATGCCGGCGGTTAATATTCTTGGAACACTTCGCGGATCTGTTTTTCCGGATACGTATGCGATGATGTGCGCGCACCTCGATTGCTCGGCGAGTCGTATGGGGGACAGTGTCTGGATGAATACGTGGCGAACAATCCGTACACTCGGCGCGGACGATAACGCAAGCGGTATTGCAGCAGTACTTGAATGCGCGCGCATCATGTCGGACTCATCGTTGCGGTACTCGCCGGACTACTCGATTATCTTTGCAGCATGGGGTGACGAAGAAGGTATTCCGCCACAGGCCGGATTGATGGGCAGCACCCACTATGCCAACGAAGCACGCGCCCGTGGAATGAAAATCGCCGGTGTCGTCAATGTTGACATGATTGCATATAATCCGCAAAAAATATACGCAGACATCTTTTCCAATCCGCTGTCTGTCTGGATGGGAGATGCGGCCGTCGCGGTCAACAACCGGTATGGTCTCCGCATACCAACCAACGCCTCTCCGTACGTGAATGCCGGCTACAGCGATCATCTGTCATTTTGGAACGCTGGATATCCGGCAATCATGATTATCGAACACGCCTTTCCGTGGACGAGCGACATCAACTATACATCAAGTCCGCATTACCATCGTTCCAGCGACACACTGGGAACACTCAATATCCCCATGGCGAAGGCGTTGACACAGTTAGCGCTTGGGACCCTGACTTTGATTGCGCAATCATCGTCAGCGACTTCCATTGCGGCGGCCTCGGTTCACCCGGAAGGATTCTTCCTCGACCAGAACTATCCCAACCCCTTCAATCCGGAAACGCAGTTCCGTTTCACACTGGAACACGCGACGCATGTCCGCCTCAGCGTGCATGATGTGCTCGGACGGCAAATTTCTCTGATCGTGGATGGTGGCAGAGAAGCAGGACCACAGGCGGTGTCTTGGAATGCTGCTGCGTTTCCAAGCGGTGTCTACTTCTATACAATGACGGCCGGCCGGTCCTCTGCGACCAGAAAGCTGGTGATTCAGAAGTAATCCGATTTCGTGATCTGTACCGCAGTTCTTTGCCGACACCTCAGAGGATTGTCCCCAAATTTCGTCAAATTGAGCTGTTTCCGGCAGGTTTTTTTTCTTGTCTGCCGATCGCATTTTTCGTACCTTAAATGCTACACAGGAATGGAGCGGCAATTATGATCCGAAGTATGACCGGGTACGGGCGTGGGGAATTCTCATCGGGCGGAACTACTGCGATTGTTGAGCTTCGCAGCGTGAACAGCCGGTATCTCGAACTGGTTTCCCGCGTGCCGCGCTCGCTATCGCTTCGCGAAAATGAAATGAAGGAGCTGGTCCGTTCGCGCGTTATCCGGGGGAAGATTACGCTGAATGCGACAGTGCAGGGTGATGCGGATGCAAATATATCCGTTCGCGTGAACAAGGATGCAGTCAAGGCATATAAGAAGCTGTTGAATGACGTTCGCAAGACCGCCGGCCTGAAAGAGCCTGTGAATCTGAGCCACTTCCTTTCGTTTTCCGATATTTTTGAGAACGATGCGAAAGAGGAAGACGACACGACGCTCTGGACTGTTTTTGAAAAGGCGCTGGTGGCGGCAATCGAGCAGCTGCAAACCATGCGGGCGAACGAAGGCCGGGAAATAGCGAAAGACATGGTCAAGCGCATTAAGGGAATCGAAAGCCGCCTGAAAGAAGTGGAGACGCTGGCAAAGCAAAAGGTTCCGGAAGAGCGTGCACGACTGCAGGAACGCATCGAGGCGCTGGTCAGCGACAAAAGAATTATCGATACTCAGCGTCTGGAACTCGAAATTGCGCTCCTGGCAGACAAATTGGATGTGACAGAGGAATGTGTCCGGTTCCGGTCGCATAATAAATTTTTTCTCGAAGCACTTGAGCGCGAAGAGGGTGCCGGCAGGAAATTGAACTTTCTGATCCAGGAGATGAACCGCGAGGCAAACACGATCGGTTCCAAAACAAACGATGCGGCTATTGCCCATCACGTGGTTGCTATCAAGGATGAAATGGAAAAGATTCGCGAGCAATTGCAGAATTTTGAATAGAAAGAGACCTGCCACAGTCCTCTGGACTGTGGCAGATATTTGTTCCTCAATGTTGAGCAACAGCTACTGTGAATTAAGAACACAATGTCCAAATTATTTGTCATTTCCGCGCCGAGCGGCGGCGGAAAAACAACAATTGTAAAATCAATTCTGGAACGGCATCCGGAATTTGCCTTCTCGGTTTCTGCAACGACGCGTCCGAAGCGTGCGGTAGAAGTGGAGGGAAGGGACTATTTCTTTCTGGGCCGTGAAGAGTTTGAACAGCTGCTCCGCGAAGATGCTCTTGTTGAGCACGAAGTGATCTACGGCAACTATTACGGAACATTGAAGCGTGAAGTCAACCGCGTTCTCGATCGCAAAGAAAACATGCTGTTCGACATAGACGTACGCGGCGGATTGTCCATCCGCCGTGTCTACCCGAAAGAATCGGTGCTGATTTTTGTCGAGCCGCCGTCCATCGACATCCTGAGAGAACGTTTGCGCAATAGAAAGACAGAGGATGAGGAGACATTCCAGCGGCGCATGGATCGCGTGGCGATGGAATTGGAGCGTGGAAAGGAATTTGACTACCGCGTCGTCAACGACAAGCTGGACGTTGCCATCGAAGAAGTGCAGGCGATCGTGACGAAGCATCTGTCGGCGGAATAAGAGAGCATACGAACACCAACAACCATCATTAGAAGGATGCATCATGGCAATTAAATCAGTTGAAATTTCCGAACTTGAGTCGAAAGCGGCAAACGTGTACGAAGCGATTGTCGTACTCTCGAAGCGCGCACGACAGATCAATGAAGAGACCAAGCTGGAGTTCAACCAGCGCCTGGAAACAATTTCCATTCTCCCCTCCAGCTCCAATCCGGAAGAAGAAGAGCCGGATGCCAACCCGGATCAGCTGCGCATCAGCCTCGAATTTGAAAAGAGACCGAAGCCGACGGAAGAAGCAATCAGAGAGATTCTGAACGACGAATTGAAATTCCGTTACAAAGAACCGGAAGCCCCGGCCAGTGTTGCAGAATAAGCACATACTGATCGGCGTCTGCGGCGGCATCGCTGCTTATAAGGTCTGCTCCGTGGTACGGCTGTTGAAAAAGGCGGGTGCAGAAGTGCGTGTGTTGATGACGCGGGCCGCAACGCAATTCGTTGCGCCGTTGACATTTTCTGCGCTTTCGCAGGAAGAGGTCACCGTTTCTCTCTGGCCGCAGGACAGCCATTCATCGACGGCGGCAGGAGTGCGGCATATCGATCTCGGGCTGTGGGCCGATGTGATGCTCGTGGCGCCGGCAACCGCAGATATGATAGCCAAGCTCGCTCAAGGATTGGCGGATGATGTCGTTTCGGCGACGGCGCTTGCGCTGCGCTGTCCGCTGGCGCTTGCACCATCCATGGATGTTGATATGTTTGAGCATGCGGCGACACAACACAATATTTCCACACTCCGGGAGCGCGGATGCCGCGTGCTGCCGCCGGAAGCGGGTGAACTTGCCAGCGGTCTGAGCGGTCGAGGACGGCTTCCGGAACCGGAAACCATTGTGGCGTTTGTAGAAAATATCGTCGCGGGCTTGCGAAACGATTTTGCCGGCAGGAAAATTGTCGTGACCGCCGGTCCCACGCATGAACCGATTGATCCGGTCCGGTTTATCGGCAACAGGTCATCCGGAAAAATGGGGTTTGCTCTTGCGCAATGTGCGGCGGAGCGGGGTGGAGAGGTGACGCTCGTTTCCGGACCAGTTGCTCTCGCAACACCCTCACACGTCACCCGTGTGAATGTTGAAACTGCGGCAGAAATGTACGCAGCCGTGTCACATGCTGCACGCGAGGCAAAGATTATGATTCTGGCCGCCGCGGTCGCGGATTTTACGCCGGCCGCCCCCGCAGACTCCAAGATTAAAAAAGATCAGAACCAGAACGGCGGACGAACGCTCTCCCTCCTTTCGACCACCGACATTGCGAAGGAACTTGGAAAAGAAAAAGGATCGCGCATTCATGTCGGCTTCGCCCTCGAGACCAACGATGAACTGGAAAACGCGACAAAGAAATTGAAAGAAAAGAATTTCGATTATATCGTTCTGAACAGTACGCGCGACGAAGGGGCGGCATTCGGTACCGAAACGAATGTTGTGACCATTATCTCCGCCAATGGCGCTGTCGAGTCCCTCCCCAAGATGTCAAAATTCGACGTGGCAACGGAAATCCTGAATCGCATCGCACAGTTATTGTAAGACGCATCCGGAAACGATAGCAATGCCCAGAGACTACCAGAGTGTTTTGTCGGACATAGAGGACTTCATTCAACAGGAACGGGAATTATTCGGCGGATCGATGCTGACAGAGCGCCGTTCTGCACAAAAACCGGAAAGTGAATCCCAGCCAGTGACTCCAATCCCCGCATCCGCTTCCTGGAAGCAGGCGGCAACTCTCGATCAACTGAACGCATCTATCTGCACTTGTCTCGAATGCCCGCTCGGCAGCACACGCACAAAATTTGTTTTCGGCGTCGGTAATCCCCGGGCGACACTCATGGTGGTTGGCGAGGCGCCGGGCGCGGATGAAGATGCACAGGGCGAACCGTTTGTCGGGCGTGCGGGACAACTCCTGAACAAAATCCTGGAGGCCGTACAGTTCAAACGTGAAGAAGTCTATATCGCCAATATTATTAAGTGCCGTCCTCCGAACAACCGGAAACCGAATCCATCCGAGGTCGAACGCTGTGAACCGTATTTGTGGAAACAGATCGAACTGATCAATCCGAAGGTCATTCTCTGTCTGGGACTGACAGCTGCGCAGACGCTGCTGCGAACCACGGAGTCGATGGGGAATCTGCGTACACGGACGCACACGTACCGTGAAACTCCGGTGATCGTTACCTATCATCCGGCCGCGCTGCTGCGCAATCCGAATTGGAAACGCCCGACGTGGGAGGATGTCCAGCGCATGCGGACCATGCATGATGAACTGGTTGGGCGCGCATGAAGAAAAAAGTATTGACAAGTATTCTCAAGAGACGTTTTGAACCTATCGTTTCAATTTCTGATATTATAGCATGACAGATCAAACTATGGAACAGTCCAGCGGGCGGGTGCCGCCGCAAGCACAAGATGTCGAAATGGCAGTCTTGGGATCGATGTTGCTGGAGAAGGAAGCCATCTCCAAAACATTGGAAATTCTCGATGCCGATGTATTTTATAAACCGGCGCACAAAAAAATATTTGAAGCAATCGTTGGATTGTTTGAAAAAAATGAAGCGGCAGATTCCCTGACAGTGGTGGAAGAATTGCGCCGGCGCGGCCATCTGGACGACATAGGCGGGCCGGTGTATATTGCAGATTTGACAATGCATGTTACCTCCGCCGCCAACGTGGAATATCACGCAAAAATCGTTCTCGAGAAAGCGCTGCTGCGCAATCTGATCTCGGCCAGTTCGGAAATTACGCGTTCGGCATTCAATGAAACGGAAGACGCGCTTGATCTGCTGGACCGGGCAGAAAATGAAATCTTCAAGATTTCCGAAAGACGGATGAAGCGCAGCTACGTGGAGATGAAAGACGCGCTGTTCCGTACCATGGAAAAGCTCGAAGCGATTCATGGAAAACACAGCGGCGTTACCGGTGTTCCGTCCGGTTTCTCAATGCTGGATAATCTGACAGGCGGATTTCAGGGATCCGATCTGATTATTGTTGCCGGACGTCCGAGTATGGGAAAAACGGCATTCGTTCTTTCTGCTGCGCGCAACGCGGCGGTCGATCACGGTGTGCCGGTTGGTTTTTTCAGTCTTGAAATGTCTGCAGACCAGTTGGTGCTGCGGCTGATTTGTGCCGAAGCGCGGGTGGATGCACACAGTGTGCGCACGGGCCGCCTTCCGGACAGCCAGTGGGCTCAGTTGAGTACGCGCATCGGCAAACTGCACAATGCAAAAATATTCATCGACGATACACCGGCGTTGGGAATTCTGGAATTGCGCGCAAAAGCGCGGCGGCTCCGCGTGGAACACAATGTCGGAATGATCATCGTCGACTACATGCAGCTGATGCAGGGGCCGAGAAACGTCCAGAGCCGCGAACAGGAAATTTCCATGATCTCGCGTTCGCTCAAAGCGCTGGCAAAAGAACTGAATATTCCCGTCATTGCGTTGTCGCAGCTCAATCGTGCGGTGGAAACAAGCAACGACAAACGCCCGATGCTTGCCAACCTTCGGGAATCGGGCGCCATCGAGCAGGATGCCGACGTTGTGCTGTTTGTCCATCGTCCGGAAAAGTACAATATTCTGGAAGAAGGCGGGAAATCGACAGAGGGCTTGGCTGAAATTATCATCGGCAAGCAGCGGAATGGACCGATCGGCGAAGTACAGTTGACATTTGTCAAGGAATATGCCCGCTTCGAGAATCTTGCGATGCCGTCCTTTAATGAGTACATGCCGCCGGCGGATGCCGAGCCGGCGTTCTGATGAATACAGAAAGGATAGGGACATGAACAGACGAGAGTTCTTCCATCGAACCGCAGCCGCAGCCCTTCTTCCACTCGCACTCGACAAATTCTTTCCTTCATCATTATTGGCCGGAACGCTGGACATGGATGATGCCGATGCACTCATCTGCAAGAAGAAATTCGAATTTGCGGTCAATCAGAATCTCGCAGGTCGCCCGATCAACGAAATTATTGTCGAGATCGGCAAGACATTTCTTGGCACAGACTATGTCGGCCATGTGCTGGAGCAGCCGGGTGACGAGCGCCTCGTTGTCAACATGCGTGCGCTGGATTGTGTGTCGTTCTATGAGAACAGCCTGGTGCTTGCCCGCTGCATCAAGATGAAAAAATTCACATTTGACGACTACAAAGTACAGCTGCAGTTCATCCGGTATCGCGGCGGGATCATCGACGGCTATCCCAGCAGACTTCATTACACCACCGATTACTGGTTCGACAATGAAAAAAAGGGCGTCATCAAAGTTGTAACAAAAAAATTGTTCGGCGATGAGAATGTCAAGCTGATTCCCAAGCCGATCAACTTCATGACTACACACCGCTCCACTTACACGCAGCTCGCGAATGACCGGTTCTTTGAGATGGTCGTCAAACAGGAAGAAGCCATCAACAACCGGGAGACATTCTTCCTGCCCAAGGGCAGCGTACATCTGTTTGCGGACAAAATAAAAACAGGGAGCCTGCTCGGTATCGCCACGAATATCCCGGGGATGGATATTGCGCATACCGGCGTGGCCATTCGACTGGAGAATGGCGAGCTGCATTTTATGCATGCTCCGAACGTCGGTTACAAAGTGCAGATCACCGAAGCGCCACTCCACGACTATCTGGCAAAGAACAGCAAGCAAACCGGAATTGTCGTTGCCGAGCCGCTCGAACCTGCGGCCTGAGAAAACGATACCTGTTGAGAAAGCAGAAGAACTTTTCTATCTTACGTCCACCAATTTCCACTCCACAGCCGGGATTCAGCCATGCGTGATATCCGCAATGAAATAAATCGTATCAATGAAGTCGTCTCATTCCCCACTGTTGTGGCGGAAATTCTCGATGCGATGACTGATGAAAAAATCACTACGTCGAAAATTACCAGGCTCATTGAGTCCGATCCCGCATTGACAACAAAAATGCTTCGTGTGGCAAATTCCCCGTTCTACGGTCTGCGCGGCAATGTCAAGAGTATCCAAAGCGCAATCACGATGCTCGGTCTGGATGAAACGGGACGCCTCTTGCTGACGTACCACATGAAGGCGCGTCTCATCTCCCTGAATCAACAGCAGAACGCACGTCTCGAGGCGCTCTGGAAACATTCGGTAACGACGGCGACGGTTTCCCGCATGGTCGCATCCCGGTACAAATTCCTGACCGACGGGAAAGAATATACCGCCGGCTTGCTGCACGATATGGGGAAGCTGGTGCTTATCCAATATTTTCCAGAGACCAATCCGGTGATTGAGCAAATGATCCGCGAACGCTCTTTGTGCGATGTCGATGCCGAAGTGCAGGTTGCGTCCATTTCGCACACGAGTATCGGAAGCCAGCTTGGAGAGAAATGGCGCCTCCCGTCAGAGTTCGTTGAGGTTATGCGATGCCATCACGATGTGCGCACGTCGGAGCAGAATCCGCTGTTGACTGCGGTTGTCCGTTTTGCCGATTTGCTGTGCGAACAATGGGGCTATGGTGTCGGTGAGCAGCCGCAGGGTTTTACGCTTGCCGAGGATAAGGCGATCAGGATGCTGGGAGAATTTGACGCATTTTTCCGTGATCGCCCATTGGAGCAGGTTATTCAGGACCTCACTGCAGATTTTGAGAAAAATCTGGAACTCATCCAACTTCTCTCGTAGGTTGTGTTGCCTTCAGGCAGACATTTGATCTTGAGGCACTGCATCATCATGATGATGCAGTGCCTCTTTTATTTTCACAGTGCAGATGCGCAGTATCTACCGCTGCCGGCGCGTGCGCCGGATGCGCCGGCCGGTTCAGCCATCTCTTTGCAGATGGACACACTCGAGAGGGAGGTGCGCGAGGCACTCATCGAGTCTGAAGTCTTCAAAGGAAATGTGCCGTTCTTTTTGCGCTCGTTCGTTCCGGTGACAGTCCGTACGGAAATCGGCGGGATTGTACATGTCGCAACATTCTTTGCTGCACCGGACTACTGTGCCGTTGGATCCGACAGCGACTATTTCTTTACCCCGCTCTCGCCCCGCATCGCTCAGCGCATGGCCGATTCGATCGGCTGCTGTCTGCCGACAACCGCGATGGTTGATGCAATCTTTGCCGCTGCGCCGGTCAAGCTGACGCCTGCGCCCATAGCTCCGTCGGCACAGATGACAACCGTACCGGTTTTCCGGCAGCACAATGCTTTCGTCCGGACACAGAGGGATTCACAATTGACTCTCCATCCTGCCGGGGCACTCACCGCCGGACACAAAAAGGATGTCGTCATCAGCAATCGCTGTCCGGTGGGAAAAGTTGCCATCTACGGCTGGCATCGTGGGGATGGAACTCCAATTCAAGCATTGTACACCGGCCACACGGAGCGCTGGGTGGACTACAGCCACGGTCTCCGCTTCATTCGTTCGGAAATGATGCTTGATGGAGGACGGACAACGGTAGCCGCCGTGCTGGCGGACTCGGTGTTTTGTCGATTGTTGAGCAATGAAGGAGTAATTGCCGTTCCGCGATATGGAGAACCACAATGAAACGGATCCCGCTTTTCCTTTTCGGTGTCTGTCTGTGCGCAATTCAATCATGCGTCCCCATCTACAAATACGCACAGATATCTGAAGAATCCAATTTCCGTTTCCGATATCGCGGCGACGTCATAGTAACAGTTAATACTCCCCGGAAAATGTCCGTCGATGTGTCGAAGAGACTTCTTCTGATATTTTATGCCCTTCCGAACGGCAACTCTACCGCTTGGACAGTTGGAAAAAAAAGAATGCCGGCGGACGATTGGCATTTTGACATTCAACATATCGGGGCGCAAACGCGTTTTCTTCGTTCGATCATGCCCGACAACGATGTCGTCGTTGTGTATCTTGAAGCTGCACGCAAAAGCTGGCCACAGTGGCGCTCAACGCATCCGGACAATGCCGCCGTCATTCGTGCATTGATCGATACCGTTGCATCATTCTACGCCGATCGTCCAGCGGACATCATGCTCAGCGGCCATAGCGGCGGCGGCAGCCTTCTGTTCGGCTACCTGAATGGCGTCGATACGATCCCCGCATCCATCGCACGCATTGCATTTCTCGATGCCGACTACGCGTACAATGACACCCTGCAACATGGCGAGAAACTTGTGCAATGGCTCCGCAACGGCAGCGATCATGCGCTGAACGTTCTGGCATACAACGACAGTATCGCTCTCCTGAACGGAAAGCCGTTTGTGTCTGCCACCGGCGGAACATGGTACCGGACGAAGATGATGATGCGCAGGCTGCAGCAGCATTTTTCTTTTGTGGTGGATTCGCTTGATGGGCTTGAGCGCTTCTCTGCATTGGATGGCAGGATCAAAATATGGATGAAGGAAAATCCGGAGCGGGCAATCTACCACACGGTGCAGGTGGAAAAAAACGGATTCATCGAATGTGTTTGTTCCGGAAGTTCCCATGATGGAAAGGGCTACACATATTTTGGCGATCGTGCGTACACTCAATACATTACCGATGATTCACTTGCGATACAACAGTAGTCTCTAATACGAGGCATCATTCGAGATCCTCTGGACTGTGGCAAATCTTTTTACACTAAATAAGTATGCATCAGTAAGGAAAGGACACGTCATGCAGCATCTCTGCAGATTGATTCTTCCGTTGATCGGGCTGGGCACCGCCGTTGTCTTTTCAGGCTGCGCATCGTCCGTTTCATTCCAGACCGGCCAGCATCCCGGTACCTTTGCCGCTCAAATCACAAAGACGGTGCGGCTTGACTACCTTCTTTCATTGCCCGAGGAGTATGGAAAGGACAAGTCGAAACAATGGCCGCTGGTTCTCTTTCTTCATGGCTCAGGCGAACGGGGAAGCGATTTGAACAAAGTAATCATTCATGGGCCGCCGAAACTAGTGGCAAAAGGGAAGCAATTTCCTTTCATTCTTGTGTCTCCACAGTGTCCGGACAATCAACGATGGGAGCCCGAAGTGCTGAATGCCTTGTTGGATAACATTATTGCCCTATACTCCGTTGATAAGAGCCGCATGTATTGTACGGGACTCAGCATGGGCGGTTTCGGTACGTGGGACCTTGCCTGTAATTATCCCGAACGATTTGCCGCAATTATTCCCGTCTGCGGCGGCGGAGAGCCTTTCAAAGCCTCCGCACTGAAAAAGATTCCGGTCTGGGTGTTTCATGGAGCAAAAGATCCGGTGGTTTCCCCGGAACGATCGCAGGAAATGGTGAATGCGATTCAAAAAACCGGCGGGAATGTGAAATACACGCTTTACCCCGATGCCGGCCACGATTCATGGACCGCCACGTATGCCAATCCGGAATTGTATGAATGGATGCTCGCGCAGCATCGATGAGAATTATGTGAGTCCAATGTAGTTCTGGATGTGGGACACATTGCTGTGCGCTGGGATGGATGGATGAAATGTCTCACGTAAAAACAGGAATCACGAAGTATGAAAATACTGGCCATTGAAAAGGAAACACTCGGGGCTGCAGGCAATGCCTTTGCGCCGCATCTCCGGGCCGAAGCGTTCCGGGCACTCGAATTATATCTCGACGGAGTGATTCGCGAGCTCTATTTTCGTGCCGATCAAAAAGCGGCTGTTCTGATACTTGAATGCGAAAGTGTTGGAGCTGCCGAAAAAGCGCTGGCAACACTTCCGCTTGTACAGCGGGGACTGATTGCTTTCGACTATATTCCATTGGCTCCGTATCCGGGTTTCAAGCGGCTGCTTGAACGGGAGTAAGTGCCGAATCGAGTCACCCAATCGCAAAGAGCGGGAAATGATGCATAGAACTGTTCCTCTCATTGTGGCTGCAGGCTGTTTTTTGCTTTCGCTCGTTGTTCCTGCATGCAAGAAAGACTCGTCGCCGGTTGATGCCGGCAAGGCGGAGAGCGCAAAATTCTCATTCGCTGTTGCGGTGAAAAATAGTGCCGGTACTCCGGTCAGCGGATTATGCGTCAGCATCTATTCGAAAACGCCCCAGCCATCAATGAAGAAGGGAAGCCCCGCCGAACCGTTGCCGTCTGCAACTTCCGTCTTCTTCGCGATCGAACAAACCAGCAACGTCGAATTCGCTGTGCGGGAAATGGACGGAACGATCGTCTCGTGTCCGGTGAACAGCATGCTGCAGGCGGGAACCTATTCGGTGCTGCTGTCACTCCCGATCGGTGGATCCGGAACGAAAGTGTACAGGGGAATTCTTACGGCCACCAGCACTGTAACGGGTGGAGTCCTCTTTCGTGATTCCATCTATATGACATTATGGAGGGACGATCCTTCAACCTCAATCGTCGGTGCTACAAATGCGGAAGGGGTGTGGCAGACCGGAGACTCGCTGATGTTTCCCGGAATTCTCGTGCTGCCTCTGCTGATAAAAACCGAAGTCACAGGTCCGGATTCCACCGGCGTATTTTCAATACCCAAAGAAGTAGTGATCACGCTCGCAGATACGGTTCACCATCAGGAGCAGTCTTTTCATAGAACGCTCACAAGCGGTGAAAACCGGTTCACTCTGACATGGACGGTGAGCTCTCTGACGATGAGAAAAAAAATGCCCGAGGAGCCGCAGTCTATTTCAAGCGTCATTCGGGAACCGAGCCCTCCGCCAGCCATCGCCTGGCGGTTGCGACAGAACTATCCCAACCCTTTCCGCTAGCGATGTGGTCACGATGATATCAATGCGAGTGTGAAGGTCTAAAAAATTATTTCTTTCCGGGTTTGTACAGGCCCGCAGTGTTGGCACCCATAAATCCGGCGCTCTGAAGGGCCGGATCTGTTTTTTCGAGGCAGCGCTTCATTGCGCCGGAGAGAAGTTCGCGGTGCGGTATCGTGTAGAGATAATCGCTGATGTAATCTGCTTCCTCCAAAGACTCCATCCATCCACGGGGATCGAATCGGGTGAGTTCGACAGGGCGGCTGTAGGATCGGAGAGTTTTTTCCCCTCGCGTGTTGAAGTACATATCGAAGTACGACATTGTCAATTCAAAGATCGAGCGGTACACCGGCTCCCTGAATCGCAGAACCGTTGTATTGGATTTTGCAATAGCTCCCCAGCGGCCATTCCGGCGAAAAACAGCCACAACATGGTCGTCATCATTCTCTGCTACGAGATCGACAATCAATGGGCGGTGTCCCATCCAGCGCAGCGCAGCGGCGGCAAAGAGGGCTCCTTCAAAACAATGCGCTGTTCCTTCGAGAATGACGCGTCGTGGAGCGTACGAGGTTGGTTCGGCGTTATAGGAAAGACGGTTTACATGCCGCTGAATATCCATTGGAGTCTTAAATGACTGCAATAAGCGCCGTTCCCGCGCGGTCCATCGTCTAAAGGCAGGATGAATCGTTCCGGTCGTCAAAGTCCGTGCCATTGGGATGCGTGGATAATGAAGAGAATCACAAGTGCAACATTAAGTGCGTGCACGGTCAAACAAAGAATGCAGAAAATTTTCAATTTGCGGACCAGTACAGAGGTGAGATACACACCGAGACATGCCGCGAACATCGTGCTAATGAGAAAAAAAGCCTCCCATGGGTGCAACGGCAACACCAATGCGGCAACGTAATATCCAAACGCAAAGAAGAGATTTGATATACCGAAAATGTGAGCTTCAGGCAGTGCAAGGAGTGAACGGCACGTGCCTGCATCAATGCGGCACCATCGCGGAATATGCGGATGATCCGGCGGGATGATCCGGTACTGCAGGGCAAAAAAGAACAGCGTAATCACAAGACCTGTGCCGGCACAACAGCGAATGAGGATTTCAATCATGACAGAAAAGTAGCAATGAATTCGCGGAGAAGCAACCATTTGATTTTAGACCGGTGGGTGATTATACTATAATGAGTACATCAAAAGGAATGAGCATGAGAACGGGAAGAAGAAAGCAAGTATTCGTCCTTATCATCGTCGGAGCGGCGTGCTTGGCGCTGGGGTTTTCCGCCGGGGACAGTATTTATTTCAGGATCAATAAGAACATCGACATCTTCGGGCGCGTGTACAAAGAGATCGTCGGCAATTATGTCGATGAAATTGACCCCGAGCGGTTCATGCATGAGGGTGTCGATGGAATGCTCGAGACACTTGATCCCTATACGGTCTTCATCGGAGAAAAAGAAGGCGATGAAATTGATCTGATCACCCATGGCGAGTACGGCGGCGTCGGCATTTCGATCGGAGTGCGGGACGGCGGTATTATTGTCATTGCTCCCATGGAAGGATATTCGGCGCAGAAGCAGGGGATTCGTGCCGGTGACCGCATTCTCGAAGTCGGCGGCCTCAAAGTCAATGGAATAAATCTGGACAGCGTCCGCAGCAAGGTCCGGGGCGAACCCGGAACGGAAGTGACGATGAAGATCGCGCGTGAGGGTGAAGAAAAGCCGCTGGACTTTGTACTGGTCCGCGAAGAGATTCAGGTCAGCAATGTCTCCTACGCCGGTGTAGTGGAAAGCGGTATAGGTTACATCCGCCTGGACCGATTCTCCCGGCGTGCCGGCGACGAAGTCCGGCAGGCAATCAAAGATCTTCGGGCGCAAGGGATGACTCGCGGCCTTGTTCTTGATCTGCGCGAAAACCCGGGAGGACTGCTGGAGGCAGCGGTCGATATCGTCGGAAATTTTGTTCCGAGGGGAAAAGTGGTGGTGTCCACAAGGGGGAGAACGACGGAGGACCAGAAGCTCTATACAGTGGAGAGCGATCCGATCATCCCCGATATTCCTCTTGCCGTGCTGATCGACAAGAACAGCGCCAGTGCCAGCGAGATTGTCGCCGGAGCGATTCAGGATCTCGATCGCGGCGTGATTGTTGGTACGCGCTCTTTCGGCAAGGGACTAGTGCAAACAATTGTTCCGATGAGCTACAATACATCACTCAAGATCACCACCGCACGATACTATACTCCCAGCGGACGCAGTATTCAGGAAATCGACTACAAACACAGCAACAAGAACGGTGTGTATGCGATTACGCCGGATAGCCTCAAGCACGCATACAAGACTAATCATGGCCGGACGGTGCTTGATGCCGGTGGGATTACGCCCGACTCCGTTGTTGTGTCAGAAGAAGCGAGCATGTTGGAACAGGAGTTGCTGCGCACGGCCATGTATTTCAAGTTTGCGACGTCGTACGTCCGGAAACATCCGCGCCGTGAGGACTTTGTCCCCGGCGACCCCGTGCTGCGGGAGTTTGAACAATATGTGAAGTCGCAGAAGTTTTCATACAAAGACGAAGCAGAAAAGAAACTTGCCGAAGTGAAAAGCGTACTCGAAAAAGAACGGTATGATTCCACGATCATCGCTTTTCTCGAACCGATAAACAATCGACTGCAGAAGGAAAAGGGAAACGCCTTTTCCCGCCATGCGCTCGAACTCCGTCGCGAACTGGAGGCTGAGATCGTCAGCCGGTACGACGGTGAGAAAGGAAGAATTCACGCAGCGCTGTCGTACGATGTGCAGCTGCAGGCAGCCATCGGGATCCTGAAAGTTCCGCGTGAGTATTCCCGCCGACTTGCGGCACGATAAGTCCGCGGGTGCCGGTAGAAATATCAAGCCCGTCGTGGGAACCACCCGCGGCGGGCTTTGTCGTATCGGTGTTGAAGGGTATCTGTCGAGATGAGCGGGCTAATAGAAGCCATACCAGAAGGCTTCTGTCGAAACGAAGCGCTGCTGCAAATATTTTTGTGCTTCGGAAATGGAATATGCAAAAAGGCGGGGATTTCGTTCTCCGGCGCTCAGCGCCAACTGGTACAATTGGAGCGCTTCTTCTCGCTTTGATTGCATCTCCAGCACGTTTCCAAGCCGAACAAGGCTGATGACAGGATACAGCTGTGCCGGTTCCGTCGCCTCCATCGTTGATGCTTTGCGGAATAAATCTTCCGCCCGTTTCAAGTCTCCATGGAGCACCGCAGACTTTGCAAGGGCGAAATAGGCAATACTATTCCATCCGGTGTGGTTATTGGGATCCAGCTTAAGCGTGAGCAGCGCCTCCTGTTCCGAATTTGGAAGATCGCGGCCAAGAGTTCGGTGTTTCTGCGACGTCAATGCATGTGCAAGCAATCGCACGCGGGGCAGCCAGCGCAGGATGGCATACTCAGGATCCAGTTCGAGGCGGACGGGTTTTGTCGGAACAACAAACTCAAATTGCTGATCCTGTTCATGAAGAAAGAGCCGTTTGACAATCGGCCTGGAATTTCCATAGAGAACGAGGTCGGCTGGCGTGGTGAAGATGTCGCCGCGCTGCGAGATGGAAATTTGCAGAGCGTATGTGCCGCGGTTTGTCTGCTTCATTTCTGATGTCATCACGAGCTCCGGATATCCGGACTGCAGCATCCATTGCTTGAAAAACCAATCCAGCGGCGAGCCGTATGCATCCTCACAGGCGGACCGAAACTCGGCGAGATGCAACGGATACCCGCTGCCGCGGGCAAAAATGCTTCTTATCACTCCATCGAACAGGTCGCGGCCGAGCAGGTACTCCAGCATCAGCAGGACGTACGTTCCCCTTGCTGCCTGGGGATCGCTTCCGAAAGTAACAAGAGACGGTGTCGGATAAAAATCCAAAACATGTGTCAACAAGTCCAACCGCTCCCGTTTCTGCATCGTCGAGTCGCTTGCCGAAAAGAGGAATCGAACCGACAGATATCCCGCCCATGCTTCCGGCATCCATGCGAGAGAATCAGCGACAGGAAATGCGTACACATGTGCGAGGTGATGCAGCCACGGATTGCCGCTCCGTGTCATCAGCGAAGCGGAGTCGTCGACGCTGAACGCGGGGGAATTCGGCACCAGTATCAATGAACCGGTCCGTTGCCATTCCCAGAGCTGGTCATCGTTTCCAACAACCACAAAATCGATGGAAGATGCTGCCGGATGAATACGGGTGACGGAAGAAAAGAATTGAGCTGCCTCACCAAGTAATTTCAGAACTCTTGATGCATGTTGCTGGTCGAAAGAGGGAGGCCGCGAGTGCAGACGGAGTGTCAACGTGCTGTCAGCGGAAAGAGCCGTCTGTGTCTCGATACCGGACGTGCCGCAGACAAAAAAACAATGATCCAACTCAGTCGGTCGATCCTGCGTGAATGTCCAGCGGATGAGTTTCTCCGACAGCCGCGATGAATCTGTGCGTCCGGCTGCGAAGACTCTGAAGCGTGAAGAAGCGGATACCGTCAGTTCGGTTGCTCCGGTCGGTCCCGGTGCCGGTGCAATCAGATGCGGCCACCACGGCCGCTCACCGCTCTGTGTGAAAAGAAATTCCGTGGTGCCGACAAAGACGGGCTTTGTGGAAGTTGTGTCTGCGTCCCCCTCAAAAAGAATCCGGACAACAGTTGTGTTTCCTGCCGGAACAGGCGTATCGAGAAAGACGACAACTTCAACGCCGCCTCCCGGAAGATCGATCAGTCGCCGGTCGCTGCGTCGGTCCAATGTATCGCGTACGGAATAGAATTCAAGCGGGGGCGGAATGAGAAAGTGCAGCTCCGCCAAAGAATCGCGAAGGCATCGAACGGCAAATCGGGCTTCTCCCTGTACAAGATGGCGATCACTGTCAATTTTCAGCGACAGCGCATAGTGATCCACCGAGGCGGAATACCGAAGAGAGTCGGGTCCGGTGACTCCACCGAACATCGGCGAGACAGCAAGAAAAATCAGGATGATAATAGATCGGCTTTTCATTCGTTCCAACAAAACGAATGAAATATACTATAGAAATAACCGCCATGCAAAGAGATTAACGGACTTTCCTGCGCAATGTGAGCTCACGCGCAAGCCCGGCGCACCTCTCCGCATTTCTTGACCGGGAGATTCCAGTGCCGCCAAGCAGCCACGTTGCAAACCAGCGCAGGCGGAGCGTCATCGAGCGGGTCCGGGCGAACGCAGGATCGAGTGCGGCTTCGCGGAGAAAGGGCGGGCGGCAACGATCAGGTGCAGTAATAAGAACGTGGTCCTTCGCGCGTGTCAGGCCGACATATGCTACACGCCGCTCTTCTTCGAGGCTTTCCCCGGTGCTTTCCGAAGGAATGACCATATTATAATAGATAACGTTCCGGTATTCGTTTCCCTTTGTCCGGTGGATGGTGGAAAGAGTGACTTTATTTCGCGACTCAGCCCGGCAGTTGTCTCTTTTTCCATCTTCGTGAGGGGTGGTCCAGCCATCAACAGCTATGCAAAATTCCCGAAAAAGGGGATACTTGCAGGAAAGCGCACACAGGACTTCAAAAACGTCAGCATCTCCAGGCTCATCCGGCTCCTGCCTGCGGCGCGTGCGGCATCGGGAGCTGATTTCAAAGAGATCGTTGAGAGCGTGGAGGATGGTGAGTGTTGACGCATCGGGAAGAACGGCAAGGGTCCGCAGCCGCCGCAGTCCCGCCCGCGCCCGTCGCAACCGGGCGTCTTCCCATACCGGCAAATTATTCAGGGATGCAGATTCTTCAAGGTCATGCCATGACCGGAACCGTTCTATTGATTTTCGGGAGAGGCGGAGCTCTTTCAAAAGGAATCTGAACTCGCAGGTATCGTCAGTGTCTTTTGTCTGAAGAACGCGGATGGTGCCGAGCAACAAGCGCCCGGCGGGAGTGTGAAACAACAGATCGAAACGCAGCGGTGAATGAGGAATACCCGCACAATCGAGTTCGAGTGCAATCGGAAATTGAAGAACATTGGTGCGAAAAAGAAATGCGAAATCGCGCCATTCGAGATGTTCATGGGTCAGCACGGTTTTCATCCACGCTATGGCGGAAGCAGCCTGTGCATGAAGCGATGCAGCGCGTTCAACAGAAAAGGATCCCAGCTCTGCGCCCTCACGGGGCCGGATGTCTTTTGCAATCCTGTGGGCGTTGTACTCGATGAGGCGGCGCGAATGGCGCACGACGTCGCGACTGGAGCGGTAGTTTGTCTGTAGAACGATTTGCTGTGCGGATGGATACATTTCCGCAAAAGCGATCAAGTAACGGACGCTCGCGCCGCGCCAACCGTAAATCATCTGATCATCGTCGCCGACCGCAAAGAGATGATTTCGCGGGAGCGCAAGGATTCGGAGCATCTGCATCTGAGCCGCATTCAAGTCCTGGAATTCATCGGCAAGGATATAGTGAAAGCGATCCTGATAGGCTCTGCGAACCGAATCATCGTCAATCATAATGCGCAAAGCAACATAGACCATGTCGTCAAAGGCAAGCCGGCGCTGCTGTCGGTGCAGACGACAATAGTTGTGGAAAAACTTTTCAAAGGATATTGTTCCCTCTTTCCCCGGTACGCGGAGAGGCGGGAGTATCAATTCCGATTTTGCGCGCTCAATCGCTTTGAGCAAGACGGGAATGCATTCGGTGAGAGAATCTGTTCCAATGCCGCAGCCTCCAAGCAAGGCATCACCAAGCAATTGTTGTGTCTGGGATTGCGAATTCTCCGGATCAAAATGCCATCCGGCGTTTCTGCAAATCTCGAATCCGAGAGAATGAAATGTTCGCACCGCGATCCCGGTGATCCCATGTGAAAGCAAACGGTTTTTCATCTCGTCTGCGGCCTTTGTGTTATATGCAAGCGCAAGAATCTCTTCACGGGAGATGCCGGAATTCGTCATGTGTACGATGCGGCGGATGAGTGTTCTGGTTTTTCCGGAACCAGCGGGAGCAAGAACGCAGATCGGTCCATGAAGATGATTGACCGCGAGGCGCTGAGACGCGTCGAGATCTGATGATGCGGCATCTGTCGTTCGGATGAAATATGATGGCGGCGGCAGTGTGAGCAGCGCGAGGAGTTGTTCGCAGAGAAAGTATCGTTCGAGCTCGATAGAAGGACCATGAACGGCTTCAGACGAGATTTTTGCCGGCCGGTAGTCATCGCGATGCAGAATGGAGAGAAAATGAAACGGAGTGCCATGAAGCCAGAGCGGATAGAGCATCTGCCCCACAAGCAGCGGGAGGCGGTTCTTCAGTTCGGGAAAAGAAACATCTTGTATGATCACACTATTGGGCGGAACAGAACCAATGGGCGCTTCGCAGGAAGAAAGTCTGAATATTGCCGAAACGTTCCCTGCGCGCGTATCCAGCCACTGTTGGATTGCAGCGGGTGTAAGTCCGAAAGCGGTCATGTGCCAATATCGCAAATATTTGCGGATATGTCAAGAAGACAAGGACTCAACGCCGGTGGAATGACGTCTGAAATTCACCAAACCCAGCACTGCTTTTTTTGGAATCGGCACAAGACCGGCGAGGCTATGAACTGCCGGTGCTGCGGCAAAGTCCTGAGCGCGAATGGACTATGGACGAACAGTCCATCGACTGTCAATCAATTTGGCAAAAAGACATCGAACATTTTCTTCCAACTCGACTTTCCGGCCGGATTTCCTGTGTTGCTCCGTCGAATTATCACTCTTCCGTCGTTGCCATTGAGGAAAAAAGGTGTATCTTTTCTCATTATCTCATTTTCAGACCATGAAGAAAATTTACGACTTTGACCTCGTTGTAATCGGCTCCGGTCCTGCAGGAGAAAAAGGAGCCGCACAGGCGGCATACTTTGGCAAAAAGACCGCGATCATCGAAAAAGACCCCAGAGTGGGGGGCGCGTCCGTCAACACGGGGACCATCCCCAGCAAAACGCTGCGTGAAACGGCGCTCTACTTCACCAACCTTCGGCAGCGCGGGCTCTATGGCATCGACTATAGCCTGAAGGAAACCATCTCTATAGAAGCGCTGATGTATCGCAAGACCCACGTCGTGAACAACGAATGGGATCTGATTTACAAGAACATTGAGCGTCATAATATCCAGCTGATTTTCGGCACCGCGTCATTTGTTGACGCACACACCGTGGAAGTGGATTTGAACGGAACCAAGGAGCGCTATACGTCGAAATATTTTTTGATTGCGACTGGCTCGGTTCCAAATTCTCCGGGAAATTTTTCCATCGATGGCTGCATTGTGTACGACAGCGACGCCATCATCAACATGACCCGGATGCCCCGCAGCCTGACGATCATCGGTGCCGGGACGGTGGGATGTGAGTACGCGACGATTTTTTCGTCACTTGGTGTTTTCGTCACAATCGTCGAAACGAAACCGCGTATTCTTTCTTTTCTGGATGGAGAAATCTCGAAGCGTCTGCATGCCCACATGACCGATCTCGGGGTTACCATCCGGAACGGTCTCTCCTTGGATTATCTGGAGACGCGCGACAGCTCGGCGATTGTCCATCTGTCCAACGGAGAGGTCATTGAATCGGAAGCAGTGTTGGTTGCCGCTGGACGGTACGGCAATACCAAGTCCCTAAATCTGGCCGCCCTGAAAATCAACGCCAATGATCATGGAAATATTCCGGTGAACGAGCATTTTCAAACCGCTGTCCCGAATGTCTACGCCGCCGGCGACGTGATCGGATTTCCCGCCTTGTCCTCCACATCGATGGAGCAGGCACGCGTGGCGATGTGTCATGCCTTCAAACTGAAGTATAAGAAGCACGTGTCGCCCTATATTCCGCTGGCTGTCTATACCATTCCGGAAATTTCATTTGTGGGAATGACGGAAGAGTCGCTCAAAAAGAAAGAAATTCCATACTGTGTCGGACGCGCGATGTATGAAACGAATGCGCGCGGCCAGATCATCGGCGACTTGGATGGTATGGTGAAGTTGCTCTTCTCGCCGGACGATCAAAAACTTCTCGGCGCACACATCATCGGCGAAAATGCCTCGGAGCTTATTCATCTCGGAATGTTTGTGCTCTCCCGGGGCTTGACGATCGATTATTTCATACAGTCGGTGTTCAACTTCCCCTCACTCTCCGAGATTTACAAATACGCGGCATATGATGGCTTGCAGAATCTTTCAAAGATGAAAAAGAAAACACCGCAGCCGAAGCGCTGATACCATGTCGATCCAGGAAAAACATATCGGTATCGTCACATCCATCAACAGCCTCAAAGCCGTTGTTCGGATGGATGAGTCCATCGTGTCGCTCGACCGTGAGATCGACGGCAAGGTGTATCACATCGGACAGATTTCATCCTTCGTCGCGGTTCCCGTCGGTGAGATCATCATCATTGCGATGGTGACGGAAATGCGGTATGCCGGCCCGGATCAGCAGCAACAAGGCCAGGACGTGACCATGCTGCCGAAAGAAATGGTGGTGCAACTCATCGGCTCGGTTGTTGGTACGCGCTTTGAAAAAGGTATCGCGGCCTTTCCGGGGCTCGGTTACGATGTGTACATGGCGGACGACAAAGACATGTCCAGTCTGTTCGCATCGTTTGCGCAGTTCGGGTTTGCCATCGGCGACATTTCCGGATATGCCGGCGAGCGGCAGTACCTGGATCCGAACAAATTTTTTGGAAAGCACATCGCTCTGCTTGGCTCCACCGGATCGGGAAAATCGACGGCAGTTGCATCGATTCTCCAAAAAGTGCAGATGTTTCCGAATACGCATGTCATCATCCTCGACATCCACAACGAATACAGCGCCGCCTTCCGTGATTTCGGAAATCTGATCAACATCACCGATCTGGAACTGCCGCATTGGTTTATGAATTTCGAAGAGATGCGCGAAACGTTTATCGACGACACCGAACAGTCGGCGCAAAGCCAGACAATGCTGCTGAAGGATCTTGTTCTGAACTCGAAGAAGGCCAAAATGCCGGAGATCCAGGAACTGATCACGATCGATACGCCGGTGTACTACGATCTCAACGAAGTCCGCGCAAAGTTCCAGTTCTACGATACCGAACGCATCACCGGCTATGGCGGTGGTGCATCGCGCGAAGGGCCGTTTTACGGGCAATTTACACGGCTTCTCATCCGGCTGGACAGCCGCATGACGGACAAACGCTATGAGTTCATGTTCAAGCCGCGCAAATACAAAGATTCGAATGCGATCAAAGACATCATCACGCGGATTTTCGGACTCGACACCAAGCGTCAGGTGACGGTAATCGATCTCAGCGGCGTGCCGTTCGATATCGTGAATGTGATTGTGTCGTTGCTGGCAAGGACAGTGTTCGATTTCAATTTTTGGAATAAAGCAAAGTCCGATTTTCCAGTGCTGCTTGTGTTCGAAGAAGCGCACAATTATCTTCCGCAAGTCCCGACCCCCAACAATCGCGCTGCCCGCCGGACGGTGGAACGCATTGCAAAAGAAGGACGAAAATACGGCGTGACCTGCATGATTGTCAGTCAACGTCCTTCGGATCTGTCCGAGACGATCCTTTCGCAATGCAACAACTTTGTAACCCTCCGCCTGACAAATCCGAATGATCAAAACTATATCAAGAAACTCGTTCCTGATTCATTCGGCAACATGTTGGAGTTTTTACCGTCACTCCGGCAGGGCGAAGCGATGGTGATCGGCGATGCGACCGCATTACCGGTGCGCGTTCTCCTTGACTTTCCCGCACCGCCGCCGGACAGCGCGGATATTCACTTCTATGACAAATGGATTGCGCACGAAAAGCCGACGATCGTTTCGGATGTTGTTGATCGATGGTGGAGACAGGAGCGCGGATGAAGTCTGTGTGCGCATCGGTGGTCTTCCTGATAGTCCTGTCTGCCTGCCACCGTCAACCGGCGGCACCACCCGAGTACCTTGCCGCTCTCTCTGCACATCGTGCAACCGTTGATTCGACAATGCGCAGTGACCCATCGTCGCCGTTTCTCAGAGATTCATCGATTCAGTTCACGGGAATCAAATGGTTTCCTCCCGACTATGCGTTCCGCGCAGAAGCGCGTCTCCATCGTTATCCGGATCCATCCGAAATCGTTACACGCGGCACAAAGGGTGAAGAGCGCCATGTGATCCGCTATGGTATTCTTACATTCACACTGCAGCAAAGAGAATTCCGGCTCAATGTGTATAAATTTACAGAGGCGGAACTCAAACAGCGGGGCGAGGGTCTCCGTTCCTATCTGATGGTCTGGTTTACCGACCTCACCACGGGAAAGGAAACATATCCGGTCGGTCGCTATGTGGAGATCGATCTCGAATCTCCCGACAGCACACACATCTACGTCATCGACTTCAACAAGGCATATAATCCGTACTGCGCGTACACATCGCACTATTCCTGCGCGGTACCCACACGCGACGATGTCTTGGATCTTGCCATCAACGCCGGTGAAAAGAAATATCACGACGATCACTAATGCGATACACCGCCGTATTTATTGTCTTGCCGCTTCTCTGCCTGCTTCCTCTTTCTGCACAACCAATTCCTGCTCCGCCGAAGTGTGAAGTCCGCGCCGTCTGGCTGACGACACTCGGCGGCATGGATTGGCCGCAGTCGCATGATCAGCAGGAGCAGAAGGAATCGCTCCGGCGCATTGTCGAAGATCTGCGATCGAGAAATTTCAATACAATCTTCTTCCAGGTGCGTCCACGGGGAAATGCAATGTACCAGTCGCACTACGAACCATGGGCGGAGGAATTGACGGGCACGGCCGGCAGGGATCCGGGATGGGATCCACTGGAATTTCTTCTTCAGGAGGCGCACACAGCAGGGCTGGAGGTGCATGCCTGGCTGAATATTGCCAAGGTCTATGGCGATGGACGGCCGCCTCGATCGGTGCCTGCACACGTTGTGGATGCGCATCCGTCATGGGCAAAACAGACCGGACACGAGTGGTGGCTGGATATGGGAATCCCGGAGGCGCGCGAGTTCTCCAGACAGGTCGTCATGGATGTTGCGTTGCGATACAACGTGGATGGCATTCACTTCGACTATCTGCGATATCCTGAGCGGGGAATTGAAGATTGGAAATCGTTCCGGATGTACGGCGACGGAAGGACGCGCGATGATTGGAGGCGGCACAACCTGGACGTGTTTGTTGCTGACGTGTACCGCACGATCAAAAAGAAAAAACCCCATTTGAAAATCGGATCAGCGCCGATCGGCATCTATCAACCGATGAAGGGCATTCAATCGGACTTTACGGGTTACGCAGGAGTGTTTCAAGATGCACGCGGATGGCTGCGCCAACACGTACAGGACTATGTCGTGCCGCAGTTGTATTGGGATCTCGGCAATGGTGGAACGGAGCATGACCCGGATTTTGGGGAGATGTGCCGGGAGTGGACCGGACACGCTTTTAGCCGTCACATCTATGCAGGCATTGGCGTCTACAAGAAGAAGATCAGAGAAGAAATTGACGATCAGATAGTCGTTAGCAGAAAAGCGGGAGCGGAAGGGCAGGCATTTTTCCGCTACCGGCATCTGGAAGTGCTCGACAATCATATTCCGGCCTACCGCTTTCCAGCTCTGATCCCCCCGATGCCATGGATTGATTCCATTCCGCCGCTTGCTCCGGCAAAGCTTACTGTTTCTGCTTCCGGGATGCTGCGCTGGCAAAGCCCCGGGCCGGCAACCGACGGCGATCTGCCGAACGGTTATGTGATCTACCGGTCATCTTTCAAAAAAGTCGACACGAGGGATCCGCGCAACATTCTTGCCATCGTACCGGGCGATGGGACAAACTACTCCGATCTGAAGACGAATGAAAAAATCTATTCGTATGCTGTCACCGCGCTGGACTCATGCAACAATGAAAGCACTCCGGCAGTGACGGGAATGCCGGTGTCCATTGCAACGGCAACAGAGCAAACGGAGGTGCGCAGTATTGCCGAGTCTCCGCATGTAATTCACAGGGTTGAGGCGAGGAATTCTTTGGGAGAACCCGCAGAGGTTGGCTGCGTCTTGGCGCAGAATTATCCCGAGCCGTTTGCAGAAAAAACCATTATTCTCTATGAAATCGATGCATCATGTCGTGTGCGCCTTGCTGTCACTTCGCAGAGAACGGGAGTGGAGAAGTGTCTCGTCGATGCGCGTCAGCAGCCTGGGACGTATATTGCGCTTTTCGAAACGGTTGCCGGAGATGATGAACGGTATGAATGCCGCCTGGAAGCGGGGGGATCGGTGAGAAAGATCCTCATGCGGAAACACTGATTTTCTCTATTGGGATGTGTCACCTCGGCTGCGCTCGGTGACCTCACCTCGGCGGTCATCGGGCGTGGCTCGACCAAGCTTGCCAACCCAAGTCGAGATGATCGCTGGGTGCAATAGAAACGTGGTCGAAAAGTCCGCTCACCGTAGAATGGAGTACATTTTGTAGCGCGACTCCGTGGAGTCGCGACCAAGGATTTGACGGATCAAGACTTTCGTCTCGATCTACACTACTGTCAATTGCCGGACGAGAGTTTTCGACTAGATTTCTAGAAGTCATTTCAAAAATAGATGGTCATTGCAATGATGCTTGCCCAGGATTTTTGAGATAGCTCCTAGTATTCTTTTCGGTTTGCGTACACATTCATCAGTAGTCCCGCCATTATCATGTACGAGACCAGCGATGAACCGCCGTAGCTGAGAAAGGGGAGAGGGATGCCGATGACCGGCATCAATCCGAGGCACATCCCAACATTGACGAACATGTGGAACGCAAACAGCGCGCTGATGCCGATTGCGATGACACTTCCAAATCGATTCTTGACCGAATAGCCGAGTCGGATGCCGCGTGTCAGGAGCACGGCGAAGAGCCCAAGCACCACCATCGCCCCGACAAATCCAAACTCTTCGCCCGGGACGCAGAAAATAAAATCCGTCCACTGTTTGGGAATGAAGTTCAACTGCGTTTGCGTTCCCTGCAGAAACCCCTTTCCAAAAACTCCGCCGGATCCGATGGCAACTTTTGCCTGAATGACATTGTATCCTGCGCCGAGGGGATCGTTGTTCGGATCCAAAAATGTTGTAATTCTTTTTTGCTGATAGAGCGGCAGCTTTTCGTACATCATCTGCACGAAGATTCCGACGACGATATTCAGTCCAAAAACCGTTACGGCAAGGAAACGGTTTTCCCGTGCAAGATAGAGAACAACTGCGACGAGAATCAGCACCGCGATAAACGCAGTAGTTCCGATGATGGCAGAAAGCGCAACGAGCGGCGGGGTAACGATGGCGAGGATGAGAAAATTGGACGCGCCCGCCCAGTACAGTACCGGTATCAACATGCCGAAAAATGTCAACGATGTCCCGAAATCCGGCTGCATCATAATCAAGGTTACCGGCAGCATGACGATACCAAAAGTGGTGGCAAGGTCTTTTACTCTGCCGAGATTGACATCCGGATTTCCGAGAAACTGCGCCAGCGCCAACAGCGTGGTGATCTTGACGAACTCCGATGGCTGCACGCCCATTCCGGCGACGCCGAACCAGCTCTGTGAACCGTACACTTTCCGGCCGACGGCGAGTACGGCAGCAAGGACCATCAACGAGGCGAAATAGGCGATGTAAGACGAGCGTTGGAGAAATCGAAGCGGGAGGAAGGTAACAACAATCATCAGTACAAATCCGACGCTTGCCCAGAGGATCTGCTTATGGAAACTGCTGCCGGCATGGGCATCGTACGTGGCGCTGTAGATTGCAAAGATGCCGATAATCACGAGCGCAATGCACGTCAGAAACACCGTGCGGTCGAAATATTCTTTGAAGAAAGAATTCATAATGTGATCCGTCGTAGCTCAGTGTGCTGCAAGTTTTGCCGGTGCGCGTTTCTTGTTCCGGATCAACTCGCCGAACAGATATTGCTCCATACACATGCCGGCATAGGGAGCGGCATACGTGGCGCCGAAGCCCGCATTTTCCACAAGCACACAAATCGCAATTGTGGGATTGTCATACGGTGCAAATCCGATGTACCAGGAGTGGTCTTTCCCGTGCGGATTCTGTGCCGTACCCGTTTTGCCGCCGGCTTCCACGCCCTGAATGCGCGCAGGAGTCCCGGTGCCGGCAGCAACCACACGGCGCATTCCTTCCCGTACCAGATCCCAGGTACGTTCTGAAATCGCAAGATCATGGTTCTCGCTCTTGACCGTATCGATTCTGCCGGTCCATTTATTGTGAATAGTCTGAACGATATGCGGTTGATGATAGTGTCCTTTGTTGGCAAGCATCGCAGCATAATTTGCCATTTGCAGCGGTGTGACACCAACCTCTCCCTGTCCGATACCGAGACTCACGGTATAGCCGAGTGTCCATTTGCGTTTTCCATACACGCGGTCGTAGTACTCGGTGGATGGAATCAGGCCGGAGTTTTCTTCCGTGATATCGACTTTGCTTAATTTGCCGAAGCCGAAGGCGCGCGCATAGTCACTCCATGGATCCAATCCGACTTTGAGTATTAACTGGTAGAAGAAAACATTGCAGGAATGCTGGATCGCTTCCACCACATTCATCGATCCATGCACATGCAAATCTTTGAACACCTTGTTTCCGTACCGGAACGATCCGTTGCAGTGAACACGCCAATTCTCATCGATGATCCCCTTCTCCAGCGCGGCACAGGCAAGGACCATTTTGAATGTGGATCCGGGAGGATACCTCGTCAGCGTTGCGCGATTGAAGAGTGGAATTTCGGGATCGGTGTTCAGCGATTTCCAGACTTCGGGGGGGGTGACGCCGCTGAAAAGCGAAAGGTCGTAGTCCGGTTTGCTCACCAGGGCGATAATGCCGCCGGTGGAGGGATCGACGGCAACAATCGCACCGCGCTTTCCAATCATGAGCGACTCGGCAAGCGCCTGTACCTTGATGTCGATGGCGGTGTGAAGGTCGAGTCCATCCTTCGGAGGAATGTCGCTCTTGCCGTTGTTGAAGGTGCCGATGATTTGTCCGCGTGCATTCTGCGAGATAAACTCAAATCCCTTTTCGCCGCGCAACGCTTCCTCATATTTCGCTTCGATGCCGGCAGATCCGACCACATCGCCCTGCTGATAGTACGAACCGAGCTTATCCAGCTGCCAATCCGAGATTTCCTTTGCATACCCGAGCATGTGCGTTCCACGCGCCGGTGTGACGTAGAAGCGTTTTGATTCCAGCTGTACTTCGACGCCGGGCAGCGCACCCTTGAATTCTTCCAGCAGCGACAACGTCCGGAAATCGATATCGCGTTTGATCTTGGTCGGAATGAAGGACGAATAGACTTTCGCTTTCTTGATCCGCTCCCTGATCAGATCCACCGGCATGACAAGAATTTCCGACAGAAGGGGAAGATTCTTCTCGTCGAAATCAATCGGTGTCAGCATGACGGTGTAGGACGGTCTGTTGTCCACGATCAGAATTCCGTTCCGGTCGTAGACGTAGCCGCGGATCGGTTCCTTGGCGACGCGCCGGATGCTGTTCTCTTCAGACTTTTTTCCGTACTCCTCGCGGTAGATATATTGAAGCTGATAGAGACGTCCGCTGAGTGCAAGCATACCGAGAGCCAGAATCCCAAGCAGTACGCTTCTGCGGGTTGCCGATCCGAATTCTTCGAACGCCATGTCAGGTCGCCTTGCGGGAATACACCAATACGGGGATGAGAGCAACGGCGATGGTGTAGAGGGTGGAAAAAAGACCGAAGCGGAAAATTGCCGTCACCAGTGAAATATTACCGCCCTGAACCAGAATGATAAAATAGATTATGTTATGGACGAACGAAGTGATGCCGGTGACAAGCGGAAACTCGTAGCTGCCGAGTATATGTGCGATTTTGTTTTCATTGAAGAAATATCCTGCCAGAAAACCGCCAACGGTTTTGGAGAGTGCATGCAATCCAAGAAATTGACCGCCAACGAGGTCGAGCGCGACACCGATAAGAAATCCGGCAACCGTTCCGGGTATCTGTCCGAGTTGAATGGCAAGATAGACAATCCAAACAGTCAGCAGATCGGGAATGATGTTGGCGATTGCTGTGAACGGGACGATAGTCGTCTGTATGATCAGAAGCGCCAGCGTGATGACGCCGTAGTTTATATAGCGTTGCATAAAGCAAAGTACCAAAAAAACGGCTAAGGTTCAATTGATTACACCCACTTCGAGGTTAGAAAAAAGATGAGAAGCTATATTGGCCACAGAGCGCACAGAGGACACAGTGTAAATCGTCCTGGGCCGTTCAAGTCCAAATTTCGTGTCCACTTTGGTAAGTGAAAAAAAAAGATTACTCATTGGTCCGTAGTGCACAAAACTGTAAAATCTTGCTCTTCAGCAAAATTTTTTCCAATTTCCCTTCATTTGGAGAACCCTCCATTTTTTCGTATCTTATATACCTATGAGCATAATACCAGAAAACATACGCAATATCGCCATTATCGCACACGTCGATCATGGCAAAACCACGCTTGTCGATCACATGCTTCGCCAGACAGGTACCTTCCGCGACAATCAGGTCCTGGAAAACCGCGTCATGGACTCGAACGATCTTGAACGCGAGCGCGGCATTACGATCCTTGCAAAGAACACCGCAGTATTCTACACGCCGAAAGGATCGGATACCAAATATAAAATCAACATCGTTGATACTCCCGGTCACTCGGATTTCTCCGGTGAAGTGGAGCGCACGCTGAAAATGGTGGACGGTGTGCTGTTGCTGGTGGATGCGGCCGAAGGTCCGCTGCCCGGCACAAAATTCGTTCTGAAAAAATCGCTGGATCTCCATCTGCAGCCGATTGTTGTCATTAATAAGATCGACCGCAAAGATGCGCGCGCGCATGAAGTGCTGGATGAAGTGTTTGAACTCTTCCTGTCCCTTGGTGCGACGGATGCGCAGTTGGATTTTCCAACGATCTATGCAATTGCAAAACAGGGCATCGCCAAATACGAATTGGAAGACGAAGGCGAGAGCCTCATGCCTCTCTTCGATGCCATCGTCAAACGCGTGCCGTTCCCGGAAGGAGAAAAAAACGCTCCGTTCCGGATGCTGGTAACGACGATCGATTACAATGACTATCTTGGACGTCTCGGTATCGGAAGAATTTCCCGGGGCACGATCAGCTATGGTTCACCGATGAAGATCATTCATCGCACGGGCGAGGTGGATGACGCGCGGGTGACGAAGATTTACACGTTCGAAGGTTTAAAACGGATTGAAACGAAAGAGGCGAGCATCGGCGATATCATTGCAATTGCCGGTATGGAAGACGTGGACATCGGCGAGACCATTGCCGATGCCGCCGATCCGGCACCGCTTCCTTTTGTGGATATCGAAGAGCCGACCATCTCGATGGATTTTGTGGTGAACAATTCGCCCTTTGCTGGAATGGAAGGCAAATACGTCACCACGCGCCACTTGGGCGAGCGACTGGTGAAGGAATTGCGGTCCAACGTGAGTCTGCGTGTTGAGTTGACCGATTCTCCCGACGTCTTCTGCGTGAGCGGCCGCGGAGAACTGCATCTGGCAATTCTGATAGAGACGATGCGGCGCGAAGGATATGAACTGCAGGTCTCCCGTCCCGAGGTGATTTACAAGCGAATCGCCGATGTGCTGAGCGAACCGGTCGAACATGTTATCATCGACGTCCCGGATGAATTCGTCGGGGTAGTGATTGAAAATCTCGGCCGTCGCAACGGGGAAATGAAGAACATGCTGGCGACCAACGGCAACACACGCATAGAATTCTTTGTGCCGTCGCGCGGCTTGATCGGTTTCCGCGGTGAGTTCATGACGCAAACAAAAGGCAACGGCATCTTGCATCACAACTTTCACGGCTACGAACCGTTCAAGGGTGAGCTGGAACACCGTACCAAAGGCGCATTGATTGCCATGGAAGACGGCGAAGCCGTGGCGTACGGGATGTGGAAATTGCAGGAACGCTCGACCTTCTTCGTGACACCCGGGACAAGAGTTTATACCGGAATGATCGTCGGTGAGAATTCGCGTGAACACGACATGACGGTGAACGTCTGCAAAAGCAAACAGCTTACCAATATGCGATCATCCGGTGCGGATGAAGCCGTGCGCTTGGAGCCGCCGCACATTATGACCCTGGAACAGGCCATTGAATGGATCGGCGACGATGAGTTCGTGGAAATAACGCCCACGTCGATTCGTTTGCGGAAGAAGGTCCTGAACGCCAACGACCGCAACCGGGCGGCAAAGAAGAAAGTCGAACCGATAGTCTGACAACAAAAATCCGAATTATTCCACCAATCACACCGCACGTATGGACAAGAAATTCATCGCAATCGCAGGGAACATCGGTTCCGGAAAATCATCACTCACCACGATGCTGGCGGATCGATTCGGATGGAAGCCGTACTTTGAATCCGTTGAAGACAATCCATACCTCGCCGACTTTTACGGTGACATGAAGCGATGGTCGTTTCATTTGCAGATCTATTTCTTATCGCATCGATTTACGAGCCACAAGCAGATCGTGGAATCTCCGGAATCGGTTATTCAGGATCGTTCGATCTATGAAGATGCAGAAATTTTTGCGCGAAATCTGAGTGAGATTGGCAATATGGATGCACGCGACTATAAGAATTATGTCGCGCTGTATCATGTAATGATGGCGTATTTGAAGGTGCCGGACCTCATGATTTATTTGCGCGCCAATGTTGATACGCTGAAAGCACAGATTGCCAAGCGCGGACGCTCCTATGAACAAAGCATCAGCTCTGAGTATCTGGGACAGTTAAACCGTCACTACGAGTCATGGATCAGCAGCTACAAACTTGGCCCGCTGCTGGTGATCGAAAGCGACGGCCTGGACTTTGTTCATAGTCCGGATGATTTTGAGCGCGTGGAAAAACTGGTCAGGGAGAAACTGAAAAATATACGCTGACAGGCTTTCGATAAATTCATCGCAACGGCTCAGCGCATATCTTTGGGGTACAATAAAAAAGCCGACTCACAAACAATGAGCCGGCTTTTCGATTCCAATGCCTGCTACATGTTGAGCATGAAGTATTCAACAATTTTTCGAAGATTGGGTATCGCCTTGATATCCTGGTTGTGGTAATCCGTCCAGAGATATTTTCCGCCATTGGGATTTGGATACGGGTAGCATTCGACAACCACGCCAACCGCCGGAGAGGTTCCTTTAATCACGCCGTACACATAGGAAACCGGCGATGGCGGCAAATCAGAAAACTTCTCGTAGTCTGTAAGGTGCCTCGAATCACCCGATTTGGTCCAATCGAGATACATTCCCACGACACTCAGTAGATTGGGATCCACAATCTTCATCGTATCTTTGGAAGCGGATCCCTGGTAATCATATTTTGTGAAATAGGGCGGCCAGATGTTCCGCAAGTTGTAGTAGTTATAATGACCGCCATAGATCTTTCCGCCGCCTGCCACGAAGCGACCGTACACGCGTGCCAGCACGGGATAGCTATTCTCATCACCGCCATTGCAGTCGGAGAAGACGAGCTTATATTGTTTCAACCAATTCAACAGTTTGGTTGAATCTACCCTGGCCGAATCGCGGATCGCGCTGACAGTAATTGAATCAAATGTTGTGTATCCGAGAACGCGGAGCACATCTTCAAGCTGTTCCGCGCTCGCTTTCACGATGAGAGTTTTTCCCAGGGAGGTATTCTGCTGCAATTTCAGCGGAGTGGCGACGACAGTTGGCGTTTGAGTCGCGGCAACGTTCACCGACAACGTCGCTTGAAAGACCGTTCCAAATTTTGCGAGCAGCGTTTGCTGTCCAGCCGGCGATTGAATTGTCGCCTTTCCCGTGGAGTCTGACAGTGCCGAGAACTTTGGATCCGCATAGGGCGGATTTGCCAGTGTCAATGTTGCCCCTCCCTGGGCATATCCCTGTGGATTGAGGATGGTTGCCGATACCGGATAGGTGGGGACGTTCGATTCCGGCGCAGTTGAGGTTTCATCCTTTTTGCATCCCATGGTTGCAAACAAGAGACACAACATCAAAATCCCGACGTGTGAAAAATGGTATTTGCTTTTCATAGATACCCTCGCAATTGATTGTGGAATAAAATTGGGGAAAAGGAGATAACGCATGGTACGTAAAAGCGTGAGTCAGTCATGATTCCCCAAAGCGTACCAAAAATAGCCCTTCGGGATTCCCTTGACATCGCGACTCGCCGTGGCCATTTCCCCTCGGAACACCTCACAAGAGGCTCCGGCCTTGGTTGCGCTCCGGTTACAACGTCGTGTTATGTTGATTCGGGACAACACTGTAA
>JAPLFO010000140.1:0-19033 GCA_026390635.1 Ignavibacteriales bacterium | reverse complement strand
CTGTAAAAGGCATCAGAAGCTATTGTTCAATGGTACCTATTCGAACCCCAAAATGCAAGAAATATTGCCATCGATGCGGGCAAAAAACCTATCCTGAATTCGTTACTCTATTGAAAGGTTGTTTTTTTCATGAACTATGCATAGAATGTACGCGATGGTGCCCGGAGAATATTGACCGGAGGTAACGAAAGTGTTGTGTCGCAGTGTGGCTGTCAGAAATGGCGAAAGAAATTCAGCATCATCAGCGCGATCGGGTGAATGAAAAGGGTGCGGCGATGAACCATCACTTGAGCTTCCAAAGATGTCCGCATTTCTCAGAGGCCCTCTCTCTATATATATAGAGGGACCGCCGCCTTCTTGTTCGTCTCTGTTTTCTGAAGCGCTACCGATGCCATGCACGGCGATGGGAACAAAACGTCAGAGGAAGCATTTGCCCGGAAATGAGATGGTTGGGAACGCAAATATGAACTCATCGTATTGTCGTGTGGCATGTCTGCTCTGCGTGCTTCTGTGCTCCTGGGTGATGGGGTGTTCCAGTACACCACCGCAGTTTGATGATCAGCAAAACAGATTCCATTCTCCGTACGTCCAGCAAAATCTGCGTGCCGTTGTTCCTTCAGTGGTTGGCGTGGGGGCTTCTTTCAAATATCGGGTCGAGTTGTATCGATATGAAATGGTGAACGGCAAGGCTATGAGCGACACCAATAGTCCGACAGGGTATCGACTTCTCCGCGGAACTGCCGGTCTCAGTGTCATCTCACGCACAAGCGATACCAGAGGATGCGGCCTGATCCTGCAAAGCGATGATCGGAATTGCCTTGTGTTGACAAGTCAGCACATCCTGTCTTTGCCGGACACGATGATCGATTTTTTCAGGGATGACTATGGAAAGCTTACGGACCGGCTTTCCTATCGCGCAATAAAAGAGTACACCTCATACTACGTGATAGATCTTACCAACAAATTTGATCCCGCATCCGTCGTTGTGGCAGATGTGCGGTCAGACCTCGCGCTCGTTCGCGTCGATCCCACTCAGGCACTCAACTCGGAATTTCCATTCGGTTTCACATTTCAACGGGAGCTGACGTGGGGGGATCCTGTGTATGTGTTTGGTTTCCCGCAATCAATGAAACAGTTGACAACAGCGGTCGTCAGCCCCGCTCCGTACGCCGGCTACTTTGCCGTTGATGCTGTTTCACGGCACGGATACTCCGGAGGACCGGTATTGTATGTACGGCCGAACGGTGAATTGGAATTGGCAGGCATCATTCGTTCAGTTCCTGCCAGTAAATTGCGCTATATTCTTCCTCCGCCGGATCTGCCGATGGGTGGATCGCTCACCGTGGAGGATCTTAGGAATTCGATCGTAGCGGAAGATGATTTGATCGAATACGGTTCTGCGTACGTCGTGGGTATGGAAAAAATCGGCAAGTTTCTTCAAGAAAGCGTTCCCCAGTTGAGAAGACAAGGCATCTCGTTGTCCCGTCGCCTTCTTCCTTTCATTGTTGAGTAGCTGCAAAAACACACATCATACAATCCAATCAAACACTGACCGGGATCCTTTATACTGTAGATCGAGACTATGGTCTCGATCCGTCGAATCCGTTGTCGCGACTCCACGGAGTCGCGCTACAGGTTACGCTACAGGTTGCGCTGCAGGTTACGTTGCAGATCGAGTTGTAGGGGGCTGTCCCAAAAGAACGTAAGGCGAGCTTCAGCTCGCCATATTGGGTCTTCATCAGATCTTTTGGGCCGCGGGCTGAAGCCCACGTTACGTCAAAGTTTCCTTTTGGGACAGTCCTCCGTCGAATCCGTTGTCGCGACTCCACGGAGTCGCGCTACAGGTCGCGCTATAGGTTGCGCTGCAAGCCGTGGTGGATAGGTTTTCAACCGAGTCTTCACTCTGATGAGCGAATGTGGATAACTTTTCTCCTCGATCGCCCTGCACTTTCGGCAAATCACAGTATTTAAAGAGCTAACAGGTTTGCAATAATCCTTTTTATAGCCCAAAGAACTCCCCTGCAAATTGCGCTCCAATCTGCGCCGGGATATACACATCGAGGCGGACGTCAGCAAAAAAGTTTGACTTGCTTTCAATAAATGAATTCTGTAGCTTCTCCCTGCACCCCAAAAAGAGCAGAGGAGGAGAATAGCCAATGTTGCGATATCCATTCAATGACGTCGATGGCGTCGAGGACACTCCACAAGCTTCCCCCCTTTTTTTTTCTTCGTGACAATCTCAAAAATGCAGGCATCAAAAACATACATTCCCAATCCAAACATTCTGAGAGGCGCCGTATGAGAAAGATTGATACAGTATTGAAGATCGCGATTCTATCGCTTCTGCTCGCTTCCATCGCTTTCGGTCAGACGATGATCAATGTCTGGAATCCGACGACGAGTAATACCAACATGTACGGAAAAAGCAATGCAGCAAACTGGCGCGGAATTGCTGTCGATAAACGAACAACAGGTGCCGGTGCGGGAAGGGTCTATATATCAAATTCGCTTACTGGTGCCCAAAAGATTTCCTACTGGGAAAAGGCACAATGGGATTCTGCGCTGACTCCATCGCCATGGCCGGCAGGATCGTTTGGCACAACACAACAAATAGCATGGGGTACGGCTCCGTATGGCATCTGTGTTGATGATGATGGCAATGTATTGGTTTCCGATTATTCAAACAAAAAGATTTATAGATTCAATCCGGCGGCCGGCTATGCTGTTGATTCTCTTAAGATCCTTTTTGGCACGACGACATTTGTTGCGGATACATCTTTCAGATATCTCCACTGCACTGGTTCGTATGCAGCGGGCACACTGAAGCTGTACTATGTACACGATGGATCGGGAAACAAGAATGTGATGTCCCTGGTGCAAACAGGTGCCAATAAAAATGATTTTTCAAAAAATATCCTGTTTTCGGAAAGTAATGACGGCACGTTCAACTATGCGGCATTGGCGAGCGCGGATGGTAATACTGTGTATGTGAGTTCCAACGCGTCAACAGCACAGAATGGTCTGGTGAAGTACGTGTACTCCTCCGGTGCATGGTCGATCGCCCCCGGATGGCCTGTCATTGCGTTGACTGTCCAGGATATCAACTTCCACGGAACTGAAAGCGCCCTCGTCATTTCTGTCCCCGGAAGCCGTGTGTTCAATAAAGTCAGTACGGCGGATGGATCGAGATATTACGGTGTCAATTATGGCAGAGGCGGAATAACTCCTGCTTATGGCGGAGCGGCTGCATACGATACGACAACCTGTTTCGCGTTGAGTTCAACGGGATCATTGTCATCGTTCGACAAGATCTCCTATTTCACGCCGACGCCGCTCTCCGGCGACTACTACATACCTCAAGGTTCCAATCCGAAAGGATTCTCTTCGCTCGAAAGAGCGTTCTGGGCCGTCAATGAAAATGGCGTTTCCGGTACTGTGCGTCTATTGATCGACGGGGACCTGACAGAAAGTGCAGACATCCTTGCTTTGGTGCGGACAGATTTGTCCGCAACAAATAATCTGGTCATCAAACCGAATGTCGGAAAGACACCAACAATAACAATTTCAGATTTTTCCACCTCTTCGGCAACCATTACAAATAATAGATATACGGGAATTCAAATTGAGAATTCCAGTTATGTGACCATCGATGGGTCGAATACGGTGGATGGCACGACAAAAGACCTATCTATTAAAATCAATTATGCGACATATGGCTTGATCGGCATTCAGCTGTTTGGGAATGTTGATTTCGTGAAGATCAAAAACCTCAATCTTACATTTCTCACGAACGTAACCACGAACGTCAATTCGAGGGGTATCAATGGGATTGGACAAAGTTCCGGCGTCCTAGATAATTTGCTGATCGAGAATTGTTCAATTGGAGATGCTACCTATCCACCGTCCTATGGAATTTCCATAGTGGGATATTCGACGGCCCCCATTGTTTACACAACAAATGTTACTATTCGCAAGAGCATTTTGAAAGGAAGTATGCGAGGTATGAACCTCAACCTTGCGGGTTCAAGCGGAACTACCTATGAAATCAGCAACAACATACTTGACTGTGCTCCCCCAACGGGTTACGTTGTGTGGGGGATACTTTTAAATAGTTATGGTGGTATACATAACATCTTTAACAATAAAATAACATCTTTACGTTGTGCAAGCACGACCACTGAAGGCGTTTATGCGTTCGGCACATTGAGTGGTCAATCGGGAGCAACCCTAAATATTTACAATAATATGATCGGTGGCGATATTCAGCACACTGGGACGGGAACGCCGGCGGCTATAGATCTCATTTCTCTACAGGATGATTCCCCTCAGGCGAATATTTACTATAATACTTTCTATCTAAATAATTTTGCAAAAACTGCGTTAAGAATGTCGGGAATTCGGTACGCAGGCGGTGCAAATGTCAATTCTAGAAACAATATTATTGTGGTTGACAAAGATAATGCACTTGCATTCGGCATCTATGATGGCGGGACTACCGGTACGGTTGTCTCAGATAACAATATCGTGTATGTCAGCGGGACTCTTTCGAATTTCGGCTACAAGTCAAGCGCTCGGAAGACTCTCTATGACTGGACCTTGGCCACGGGAAGGGATATAAATAGTGCCGCTGAAAACCCCGTCCTCATCAGCTCGAGCGATTTTCATATTAATACATCTGGAACCGAATACCAACCATTGCCCTCGGCCACAGGTCGTGCTACCCCAATTGCGGGAATCACAACAGACTATGATGGTGATGTAAGAGATGTAAACAAACCCGATATCGGTGCTGATGAGTTTGGCGCTGTCAACCGCGTCATAACGACGACCGGTACAATCAATGGCGGAGCGACGGACAATTTAACCATCAATGGCGCAGGCATCACGGCGACACTGAACGGGAGCCTCGCTGTCAACGGTACGCTGACCTTGACGTCCGGGACGCTCGATATTTCAAGCGGAACGCTGGCTATCAGCAATCCGATTGCCGGTACATTGACGAACATGACGGCCGGTGCAAATACGAATCTGACCATGGGTGGAACGGCGTCCGGGTTCTCCATCCCGAGTACTATCACGACGTTGAAAACATTGACGATCAACAATATCAACGGCGCCGCTCTGTCAAGTCCATTGGCGATCGATTCATTGGCATTGTTGACCGGAAATCTGAACAATGGGACAAATCTCGTCACAATCACCGGCACGACGCCAACCAAGGTGAATCAAATCGCCGGGTATGTGAAAGGCCCGCTGGCAAGAACTCTGCCGGCTTCGCTTCTGACAGGCACGGAATACAACTTCCCGATCGGTAAATCGGCAGGGCATCTTTTCGAACTTGTGAATCCTATTACAACTTCCGCCGGGACTGTCGTTGTGCAGGCTGAAGAGGTGGAAGGAAGCAGCGGTGGAACCGGTGGAACAGGGATCGGTTCGCTGATGACAAACCGCTACTGGAAGACTTCTCTTCCATCCGGTTCTTCCAACTTCACGGGCGCCGCGGTCCGGGTGACGGATGTATTCGACGGCAATAGTATATTCGGTATGTCATCGACTCAAACCGGAGCCTACAACAGTATCGGAGGCTTCTTCGACGGTTCCCGTCTCCAATCCGGACCAATCACTTCGTTGGCGTATATCGCCGTTGGAGCGAGGGGTTCGCACCTTGCAGGAGGAACATATACGGTTGGAACCGGCGGCACGTACGCCAACTTGACGGCTGCGGCAGCTGATCTGAACAGCAAGATACTTGATGCGAGCGTCATATTCGAATTACTGCCGGCATATTCTTCCGCCGGCGAAACCTTCCCTCTCACCTTCTATAAATATCCATTCGGCGTCACAATCCGTCCCCAATCCGGTGCGAGCGGGTTATCGATCAATGGAACAGATACTTCAGGAACAATTATCCTGAGTGGTGCCACGGGGCTCACCATTGACGGACGAAGCGGAGGTGTGGGAACATCGAGGAACTTGACCATTAACAATACAGTCTTTGGAACATATACCACCGCTCCGGCAATGCAGTTCACCAACGATGCTTCAAACAATGTTCTGAAATATTGCATCCTAAAAGCCAAAGACACGACATCATCGGGTTCAGTCGTGAAATTCGGATCTACCATCGGAACGACAGGAAATGATAATAACCTCGTTGACAATTGCGAGGTCGATGGTCAAGGGACAGCGCGATCGGGTATTTATTCCAGCGGCACATCGTTGAAGGAAAACAGCGGCAACACTATTTCCAATTGCGACATTCACGATGTTTACATCTCGGTAGCTTCCAAGGCCGACATATACGGGATTTACCTCACGAGCAACAACACGAATTGGACTATTACAGGGAATAATATCTATCAAACAACCCCGCGTGCCTACTACGATGGCACAGATGGCGGAGCATTCTCGGCGATCCGGATCAACAATACCTCCGGCAACGGTTTTGTCATCAGCAATAATGTGATCGGCGGATCAGCCCCCAATGCAGGCGGCGCGCCATGGACGGTTACTGCAGGGCAACATAAATTCAACGGTATTTACCTGGCGGCCGGAACAGCAACCCCCACCAGTGTGCAGGGAAATATCATAAAGAATCTGGATCTTTCGACTACATTTATCACGTCGGGAAGTCTCTGCACGGCCTTTATCAATCTTGGCGATGGTTCTTTTAACGTTGGAACAACGACGGGAAATACGATCGGATCACCAACCGATACCAGTTCGATCAGGATACGGGTGGCCGCTGCGACAACGACGGAAGGCGGACGAATGGTCGGAATTTATTTTTCAGGTGCGACTGGCGTCGTGAATGTGGAAAACAATACGGTTGGAGGGATCACAATTGATTGCGGCGGTCTGGCGACGGCTGTATCTCTTTCCGGCACACTGTCCAGTTCGTCCGTCGGCGCAACATACAGTTTGAAAAACAATCTGATCGGGAGTTTGACAACACCGAAGAGCATCAAGATTTTCAATTCGACATCTACCAGTGCCACGCAAACCAGGATGGCGGGAATCCGTTTCCAGACTGGCACCACAAATATTCAAAACAATACAATTGCCAATCTCGCGATGGAACCGGCATTCGGGTATGGTCAACTGTACGGGATATACTCATCCGGCGGGACAACGACTATTTCAGGAAACACTATTCGATCGTTGAAAACCAATAGTACTAATGTCAATACGAATAGTACCACCGGCTCGCTCCACGGAATTTTATTGGATCCCGGCAACGATAATTATCAAGTCATCTCGGGTAATACGATCTCCGATTTAATGAATACGGCGCCGGGCAACCTGGCTGTCTGGGTGTACGGCATTTATCCTGTAACGACGACAACTGCAACCAGGATGTTGATCGAAAATAATATTATTTCAGCGATCAATGTCGCTTCAAACAATAATGCTGCGACAATATGCGGTCTCTATGGCAGTACGGGAGGCGCTGTTATCCGGAACAATATGGTAACATTGGGCAAGGATGCTTCCGGTGCGGATATAACAAATCCCATCACAATCGTGGGATTGCGAAAAGCGACGTCATCATCTTCCCTCGTTGCAAATAACACCGTTGTGATCACTGGAAGCGGTGTTGCTGATGTTGGCACCGGAACGGTTGGGACCAGGGCATTCGAGCGGAATACAGTGGGTGTCGATACGGTTATGAACAATATTTTCATCAATAATCGATCGAATACCAATGCATCCCAGCAGAAGCATTATGCCGTAAGACTCAATCTTACGACGACACTTGCGTCGAATTTTAATATTCTGAATGCTGCCGGCACCGGTGGAAATATCGGATCAACTGATAACGGGACGACCCCGATAGTGACATTCAGCGACTGGAAAACGGGTACATCCCTTGATATGAACAGCCTCAATGGCGATCCGTCGTTCCTGCCAAATAGTCTCTATATCAATCCCGATGCAAGTCCGGTGTCGATAGCATCAAACGCCGGAGTTCCGTTGGCACTCGTCACGACCGACATTAGCGGGGATCTTCGCAGCCTCACAAATCCAGATATAGGCGCTGACGAATTTGCCGCAAACATGACCACCGCCGGTGGATCGATCAACGGCGGATCATATGGTACTTTGACAATTACCAGCGCAGCAACACTTGTCGGCTCTATCGAGGTTACGGGTATTCTGACTCTTAATGCAAGCCTTACCGTTGGCGCGAATACTCTGGCGCTTCAACGCCCGATTGCCGGTACGCTGACGAACCTGATAACGAACAACACGTCGTCAATGACAATCGGCGGCACTGTTGCGGGAATCAATGTTCCTTCGCATATCACTCAATTGAATAACCTGAGTGTGAATAATGCGAACGGTACGACACTGCAGAACAACCTGGTCGTGAACGGCGTACTGAATCTTGTCAACGGCAAGGTAATTACCGGAAACAAAGTTCTCACTGTGGTCAATCCGATCACCGGAGCCGGAAGCCTTGATTTCGTCGAAGGAAATTTGGCCGTTCCGGTTGCGTCGAGCGGCAGCAAGATATTGGAGGTCGGTATCGGTTCAACATATCTGCCGGCAACAGCCGTCGTCACCGGTTCGGGCGATACGCTGAAAGCGATCGTGGCAGACAAAACGGCAAAACCATTGCCGGCCGGTGCAAATACAAATTCTGTCCTGAAATATTATTATACGATCACCGCCGGATCATCGGTGACGTTCACCAGTCTGACGCTTGCGTATGATCAGACCGGATTGGACGCTGCAAAAGAAAATGCGCTTCGTGTCTTCCTGAATAATGGAACAACATGGAGTGAATTGACGGTTTCCTCAAGAGATGCGGTGGCGAATTCAGTGACGGTCTCCTCGGTTCCTGTTGGAGGAGGAGTGATCGTAATTTCTACCGGCTCGATTGATCCGGTCTTTTCAACATGGTGGGGCAAATCAATTGATTTCGGGTTCATTGACATCAAAAAAATGGTCGTCGATACGCTGTACGTCAAAAATGAAAACGCACAGGCGATGACCATCAGCAATGTGATAGTTCCCGATACCAATTTCAGGATCCAGCCGAGTGCGGCCGGACCAATCGTTCCCGGCGACAGCGCGAAATTTGTATTTACGTATGATCCTGCCGTTCCCGGGCAGTTGACCACGTATGCGCGCTTTATGATGACCGGCGTTTCGCCATACGATTCGGTACGGATGACGGGTAAATCTGAATATCCCGTGCTGTCGGTATCAGTTCCCTTGATCAGTTTTGGCGATATCCCGATCAATGTTCCAAGAAAAGACAGCGTGAATGTCAAGAACACGGCGACAGTCGCCCAGCTGAACATTTCGGCCATTACATCAACAAATCCCAGATATGCGCCATCGCCGATCTCTGCTGTGTTGAACCCCGGCGACAGCGCAAAGATCTACGTTACATTTACTCCCACATCAGGCGCTACTGAAAATGGGTATATCGTTTTCCAGCATGACGCTCTCAACATGAAAGACAGCATGGCCGTGAACGGAAAAGGATCACTTCCCGGCTTCAATACCTCAAAGCGTCTGGTGGATTTCGGCACCGTGGGAATCAATACCACCAAGCAGGATACAGTGCTTGTGTGGAATACCAGTCTCTCAGCGTTGGTAGTGGATAGTGTGAGTATCCAGTCGCCGTACATCAAGGTCTTGCCGGCGAGCAAGTCCATCAGCAGCGGCGATACGGCCAGATTCCAGTTCAGTTTCACGCCGGTCATTGGCGGCGATTTTAACGAGAAAGTGGTGTTCTATCATAATGCCACTACGTTGCGCGATACAGTCATCGTCAAAGGATTCGCCCTTTTACCGATACTTACCATCAGCAAGAGCGGTACGGTAAATATGGGCAATGTACGTGTCGGAAGGACCGCGGTCGACAGCATTGTCTTGTCGAATTTGACGATCGCTTCATTGCATGTTGATTCTGTAGGCCTGAATAATAAAGCGGAATATTCGATGCTCCCGCTTCTCACAACCATTCCGCCTCAGGGCAGCGTCACGGTGAAGGTGTCCTTCAAGCCGACTGGCCTTGGTAATCGGCCGGGTACATTTATTCTCTATCATGACGGAGTAAGCAAGAAAGACTCCATCAATTACCTCGGTGTCGGCGTGTTGCCGAACTTCGCGGCATCGACCACAAATAAGCAATTCGGTTCAGTTGTTGTCGCAGTGACCAAAGCGGATACCATGTATGTGAAAAATACCGGTACCGATTCGCTGACCATCACCGCGGTGACATCAAATTCTCCGGAATTTAGTGTTGTTACTCCGTCGGCGAACATGGTTATTGCATCCGTTCTCCCCGAAGCACAACAGGCTATTGAGCCGGTGAAAAAGCCGAAGGCGGTGAATCATGGCGGCGATGCTGAAGTCGGATCGTCTCAGGAAACATCCGGGTTGGAAATACAACAGTCAAATGCAAGCGGCATCGAATCAATTGATGCAGCCGCCTTGGCTGCGGTTCCGTTCAAGATCAAACCGGCGGACAGCGCAAGAATCATCATCCGCTTTACGCCCGCATCAACCGGAGTGAAGACGGCAAAATTGTTCTTCGTTCATGATGCGCCGAAGGGAGCCGACACCGTCCAACTGGGAGGAACAGGCGTTCAGGCGACATTCAGCATTACTCCGAAGTCGCTTGCCTTCAAAACAATGATGATCGGTCTGAATACTAAAGACAGCGTAGCCGTGACGAATGTTGGAACGTCTGCTCTTTCAATTTCCGGCATTACTTCTGCAAATCCGGAATTCAGCATATCGCCGGTCACCGCGACGATTGATACGGGGAAGACACAGAAGTTCTATGTCACGTTTGTACCGGCAACGGTAGGTGCCCGTTCTGCGAAGTTCGTCTTTGCGCACAACGGCGCCTCAAAGGATACTCTCTCTGTGAGCGGCAATGTCCTCGCCGTCGGAACGATCCGCCAGGCGCGGCTTGCGGCGAACGCATCAGAGGTGGCATTCGAAGGCATCGCAACGCGGGTGAAAGGGAACTATACCTACATGCAGGATACATCCGCCGGTATGACAATGTATATTGCCAGCGGTGCGTGGAAGGATTCTGTTACCAGCGGTGGAATCAAAGCGGGTGACAAGATCCGCGTTCTCGGCAAAACGTCGGAATACAATGCGCTGAAGGAAGTTGTCGCAGCGGATCTGTATGGGTTCACGATCGTTTCCCGTACCAATGCGCTTCCAGCCGCAAAGCTGGTGACGCTGGCAAAGATGGTATCAAACGGCGAGGACTATGAAGCGCAGTTGGTGAAAGTGATCACGATGAAGATTGTTGCGGGAACCGATACGGCCTATGTGTCGGCCCGGTCATACAATATCACCGATCCAACCGACACATCGAAAACGGTAGTGTTGAGAATTCCAAATGCCACGGATAACTCAATTGCCGGAACAAAGATCCTCACCAAGGCGGTGACATTTACCGGAGTGGTGGGACAGTTCAGCAGCGCAAGTCCGACCGCCGGCTATCAGCTGATGGCAATCAATGCCGACGATATAACGGACAACGTTCTCGGTGTCAAAGATCCGCTTGCAGAAATACCGCAGGAGTATGATCTGTCGAACAACTATCCGAATCCGTTTAATCCGACGACAACAATACGGTATGCATTGCCGGTGTCGAGCCATGTGACATTGAAGATCTATAATGTCATCGGTGAAGAAATCACCACCTTGGTTTCGGGAATGCAGGATGCGAGCTTCTACACGATTGAATGGAACGGCCGCAGCTCCGACGGCGTGTCGGTCGCGAGCGGTGTGTACTTCTACCGGATCGTTGTAGAATCAGCTGATCCGAACGTGAAGCCGTTCGTCCGGGTGAAGAAGATGGTGATGCTCAAGTAACATCTGTAGAATAGGATTTTCAATAAAAAGCCCGGCGGGAAAATCGTCGGGCTTTTTATTGGGGTGTACCCGGTACGGCCAATCACGTGGAGGTGTGACCGACACGAATTCCACGATGACACGAAAGACTTTTCGATTGTAACTCAACACATACCGGCAAAAGGAAGCTATGACGTAGCGTGGGCTTCAGCCCACGACAAAAAGATCTATCTAGGACCAACTATCGCGAGCCAAAGCTCGCGATACGTTCTTTTGGGGCAGCCCCGAAGGCGATCAGCGAACGCGTTGTTTGTATTGCTTTTTGTCCTTTTGCGAACATCAGTGATGACCCAATCGCAGGGTGTGCAGTTTTTCGCGGAAAATTATCGTTTTTCGACCGGAATCAACAATCAGGGCACTTTCACTGGACTATGCAAGAAAAAAGTTTTTTTCGGCCTGTATTGATTATGCAAAACTCTTTTTATACATTCTTATGAGTTTTTTTAAAAATTATCGAAGTCCTATAGGCTTTAAGATGGGGACGCGTTTTTTTTCGCAGATTTTGCGGATTGCGTTGATAGAGAATTCGGATTTTGCACCGTGCTGGTAAAAAATACAGCGGCTCAAGTGCGCCGGTTGTGATCTTGCCGGAGCTGTTTCAGCCTGATTCTATTGCGGTTGAGCCCCATCACATTAAGTCCTTTGTCGGGAAAAAAAACTTGACATAGATTCCCATTGTTTATATATTCCCTGTATTCTAATACCAGCATCAACCAGCACTCATGCTTATTAACATAATTCTCACCACAAACGGAGCGAACCGCATGAACAGAACGAACAATACCAGTTGATTCTTTCTTTTTTCTGTTCTGGTGTGCTATTACGCAGAACGAGTTGAGGGCAAAAAGATTTTGCTGCACTGCTACACATCTCTCTTTAAATTACATTAAACAGGAGAAACAAATGAACACAAAAAACATATTCAAGAGTGGAGCGCTTTTGTTTGCGCTAACCATCATCTTGACTGTCGTCGCATTCGCCCAGACGACGTACTATGTGAATGTTCAGTCCGGGTTGGATGGTAACAACGGATTGAGCGCCACGGGCAGCAACCCGGTGGGCCCCAAAGCAACGATCAACAATGCGATCGCAGCGGCTTCGGCCGGCGATATCATCGTTGTTGATTACGGCAACGGGAATCTGTATAACGAAGACGTCGTTGTCACCAAGAAACTGACGTTCAATATATCCGCAAACAGCGGCACGGGCAACCCCAATGTGCGCAGCTGGGTGGTTAATAATGCGGTTGCATCACCGAACAACACGGTGAGCTTCGGCGGTGCTTTCAGCATCGTCAACTTCCTCGATTTACAGAACGGTTCGGTCATTGGCGCGAGCAACTTGACAATCGGCGGAACGCCGCTTGCTCCGGTTGTCTCTCCCTATGTGAAGCGTTGGGCAACAGGCGCGCTGACAAGCGCGATTGTTGATTCGCAGTTGAAGTACAGCGGTGCAGTGGATTTTGTGTATGAAGTGACAGCCGGTCCCCTGACGACGGCTCTTGAGCTTCCTCCGACATCGAATACGACAGCAATGAAGTCGTTGACGACGATCGGTGCAAATAAGCTGACATTGAATGAAGCCAAAACGGATGCAGGCGTTCTTGTTATGTCCAACGCTTTGGATCTCGGCAATAACACATTGACAGTAAAAGGTGCCGCCAACACGATTGGCGCCGATGTAACGAACGGAACACTGACGTTCGCGATGGCAGCGGCTTCCTCGGTTACCGGTGCATTCAAGCTTCCAAACATTACGGCAAGCGGAGCCTACACCTTGACGTTGACGAACATTACGCAAGTCGGTAGCGTCTCTCTCTCTTCGGGCGCGGGCTTGGGCACGAACAATCTGGTGACGGCATTCGGCGACCTGTCGAACGCAGGTGCAGGTGCATTGAATACCGGCACAGGTGTTGTGTTCACGGTCGGCAAAGTGAACAACAGCAGCACCGGCAGCATCACCGTCGGCGCAACTGCGTCCACAATCAGCGACGTTACGAACAGCGGTGCGGGCACAATCACGTTGAATGGCGGCACGACAAGCATCGCAAGTATCACCAACAGCAGCAATGGTACTGTGGCCTCGGCATTGGCTGGCGCCGTCTCGATCACCGGAGATGTTATCAACAACGGAACGAGCACAGCGAGCACCACCGGAATAATTTCGTTCGCTTCGACGGTTGGTGTAACAGTCAATGGGATGCTCCTGAACGCTCCGACAGTGACGGGAGCTAATGCGTCCCTTACAGGGGCCGGCCTCATCACGTTCGCAAACGGCCCGCATTTGATAAAGGGTCTCACATTGAACCAGCCTACATTTGGCGGCGGGATCGGTGCATCAGCGAGCGTTACATTCACAAATAATGGACAGATCACATTCGCAACAACAGGCGCCAATAGTTTAACACTGAAGGGCGGCTTGACGGTCAATGCAACAAATAACATTTCGGATGGCTATACGGGAACGCCCGCCAACACTGTGGGCATTTCCGGCAACGGTAATGTTACGTTCGCGTTGGGAACCGGAAATTATCTTTCCGATGCCGGCATCTCGAACTCATCGACGTTTAACACGGTGACGAAAAATGCCACTCGAACGGGTGCGTTTACCACGACCAATAACGCACAGATTGTTTTCCCTGCGAGCACCTATACGATAGGCACGGCTCTGGCTCCGATCGGTGCGATCAGCAACACGTCCACAGCGGTATTTGCTGATGGTAACGGCCAAATCCAACTCGCCAGCACCGGCGGTATCTATGCCGGCGCAGTGAGCGCAAGCGGTGGAGATGGTGGCGCGACAATTTTCGGCAACGGAAATGTCTCTGTCGCAAGCATCACCAACTCACGCACAGTTGCATCAAATCATATCCAGGTAGGCACGGTAGCAACGGTAGGTGTCTCTATCTCGGTAACCGGTGATGTGACCAATTCCAACAAATCAAACATCACGTTCAACTCCTACAATGGATTAGTTGGGGAAACGTTCAATATCGGCGGCACGCTCGCAAGCAGCGGGACGGGCACCGTGACGATTGGCGGACTATCCACATTGATAGGCGGACCGGCGATCAACTTGGGCGCCATCAATCTTTCAAGCGGAACAATCGATATATTTGGTGTCGTTGCGGGTGCGGCAACGAAAAACGTCGTTGTGAACGGCGGAGCGTCCTTCACATCTGGCACGCTTAAAATGGGAACATCCGCGGCCCGTACGTTGCAGCTTGGCGGTCTCAGCAACGCATTTGGTACGGCGACAACGCGGTCCGATTTCAGCACAACCAATATGTCGAATGTTACATTGTTGATTAACGCAACGACGACTGCCGGCGCGCAAACGCTGACATTTGCCCCGACCGCAACCGCATGGTACGGTCCCGTTTCAATCAGCAATACCAACGGAGCCGGAGCAGATCCCGGCGTCATCATCGCGGGCGGCAACTTCCGCGCGTTGAACAACGTCACATTTGCAGGCACAAAGCCGGTTCGCATCGATAACGTTACATTGTTCATCGGCGGCCAGAATTCTCCGTTCGCAGGCGTTGGTAACTTCACCAACACAGGCGGCTACACGACAACACTCAATGGCTTCGTCTCCATGAATGGCAATGGTGTTGCCCAGACGGTTGGCGGCGCAGGTGCCTTCGGCAACTTCGAAGTTGACGCTCCGAATGGTGCAGGCGTAGCAGGTACATACAAAAGCCAGTTCAACCTCACCAATGGATCGGTCACAGGCGGAGCGGCAATTATTTTCGACAATTCCACTGCATATCCGACAATCGTTCGCAATGCGGGTACATTCGCGGTTGCGCCGACATTCACCTCGATGGTCAATGTGTATTACATTGGTCTCGATAAGGGATCGGCAAATGAATTGCCGGCTGCAGCTACCAAATTAAACAATCTCACCATTGCGACAACCAATAGTGCCGCGACTTCCGGTAAGGGCCGTGTCCAGATTTTGGGATTGACACCGACCGTGAATGGAACAATCAATGTGTTCCCGAATCAAGCGCTGTTTCTTGACCTCGGCACGACACTAACAATGAATGGTGCAGCAATTCAACTGGATGGCGATATTACCAACGCGACGATTGCAGAGAAACTCGTGTTGGCAAGAGTGGCTGGAACCACAATAACGGGTTCTGGCGTTCTTCCTGACATCCAGATTGCAGCGAAGTCACAGAAGAACATGATCGATGGTGCGAAAGGCTTGGCAACCGGGCTTCTCGGCGTCGATGGTCTTCGCAGCGTAGCGGACGATCTACGTCGCCAATGCAGGCACCGACACATCGTCATTGACCCTGAAATTGGGCACTGCCGATGCGACAAACGGTACGCATTTGCTGAATATTACCACCAATACCGGAGCGCAATTATTCCTGGGTGCCGACTTGCTGCAAAAAGGCAACTTGACGCACAATGCCGGTATCGTTGACGTGGCAGCCTTCACATACTACCACGCTGGCACTGCTCCGAGCTTCACCGGTGCAGCGATAAACGGCGCAGTGACACGCGGCGCTGGCAAATTGAGCTTCACGGGCGCAGGCACATTGCTGAGCATTGTGACGGCAACTGATACAATTCTTACAAACGTCGAAATCAATCTTCCCGCAGCCGGCAATACATTTACACTGGATCCTGCCAATGCCGGGCATCTTCAGATCGCCGGGAACTTCATCTTGACGCGCGGTACGCTTCAACTTGGGAATGCTGTCACAGGCCGCAATCTCGAGTTGAAGGGAAATATTTTCACGATTGGCGCAAATGCTTCAGTTAACGCTGTTGGTATCGGTACTTTGAAACTGAACCCGACGACTCCGCCAATGACGATGACCTACTCAGGCACACCGTCGTTGTTCAATGTCCAGATCAGCAATTCTGTGACGTTGGCGGGATCTGGTACAACCTTGTCAGTGAGTGGTGCTTTGACGCATGATGCCGGCGTCCTCGACTTCGGCACACGCACGCTTGCTGCATCAGGGACGTACGCGCGCACAACAGGTACCTACAAGGCAACAAGTGGTATCTTCGTATTCAGCGGCACAGCTTTCAACAACGGCACAGTTGCCGACACAGTCCCGAACTTCCGCCTGGCAAACGCCGGCGCAGTGACGTGGGCTGGTGTTGGCCTCAATCCATGGGCATATGCTCCACTTCAAGTAACAAATATCATGGAATTCTACAACACCGGTGTTTTGACGCATCATGGCAAATTGATGGTGAGCGGCGGAGCGACGGTGAACTTTGTGGAAGATGCCGGTATGGATACAGTCGCCATCTATGGCGGAACCATCACGTTGAACCTGAAGAACACTGCAAACAAAACCATTCCGGTAACCATTTGGCCGGTGACACCGACCTCATTGGTAGCCACCGTGAATGTTGCTACCGGTGCCTTGGTCTCGGCATCGTTGCCGGTTATTGTGCCCGCGGACACTCGTGTTGTCAACACAAATTTGGTGCTGACCTCCGGGACAATGGCCATGGGTGCCAATTCTCTGACATATGCGAATGGCATAACAGTGAATGCCAATGGCGGTTTCGTCACGGGAGCAGTTGTCTACGGTACGGGCGTCAATGTCGTCTATGGCGGCACGACACCGACGGGCAACGAGTTACCGGACGCAGTAGCAAACTTGAAGTTCACCCGAACGACGAACGTGGCGAACTTTGCCACAACGATCAGCAAGGCAATCACGGTCAATGGCAAATTGGAAGTTTTCAATAATGTCATTACCAACTCGGCATTGAATGTTTTGGCTGATGTTGCCATTGCATCCGAAGCGGCATCGTTCAGCGCTGCCACAACTCCGACGACTGCATTCAACAGCGATTTGACATTTGCTGGCGCAGTGGATCAGACACTGACATATCCTGTCGGTGGAATCAGCATTGGTGGTAACCTGGCGATCAACAAGACCAATCCTGCGAACAAAGTGACACTGAGCGGCGGCGATCTTACCGTCAGCACCGGTGTTGTGAATTTTGTGAACGGATTGATCTATACCACCACAACCAATGCGCTCGTCTTGAACAACCCGTTGGGCTTCGGAGCAGGCTTCACGCACGCAGTCACAACCGGCAAGAGAAGTCATGTGGTTGGAAATGTTCGTCAAGGCTTGAAAATCGGTCCGGTTATTTCCTTGGGCCGCAATGAATTCCCGGTTGGAGACTCGTTATATTATCGACCGGCAACATTGACGTTCGTGGACAATCAAATAGCGCAGCAGGTCCTCGGTATCAATGCATCCGTCACGTATAACTCCATCGCTCCGACGGGTATTGTCAATCTGCCGATTGCGAATGGCGTGAAGACGGGTGTAGATCTTGCCCGCTATGCTCCGTTCTCGTGGTCAATTGCCACAACCGGAAGTCTTGGCAATACGAAATTCAACCTTGAATTAACTGCAGAAGGATTTAACGAGTTCAACTCCACCGATAATTTGGTCGAAGATGCCCGCATCATTCGGCGCGCCGGTGGTGTTGCTGATTTGGCCAACCCATGGTACTTGCAGGGAAGTAAGTATGACAACTTCCTTATTGGCAACGTGCCTACGGTGACGAATACGGAATCTGTCGGTGGTTTATTGCCGGCTGGTGCCATCTACACGTTTGGACTGAAATCAAATCTCGTTGTCCTCAATGCGATTGCAAACCAAACATTGACCGCAGGTGGTGCAGCATTCACGCGGAAGCTTTCTTCGCCGGCAGTATTCGGCGGGAATCTGGGAGTATTCACGTATGCAGCATCAAGTTCGAATACAAGCATAGCAACCGTATCAGTGAATGGTGACACGCTGAATGTAATGCCGGTCGCGGCAGGTTCTGCAACGATCACGGTAACCGGCAGCACGACTGCTCAGGGTCAAATCAATACGACCTTCGGCGTCACAGTGAACGCTGGTGCAGTCTCTGTTGCAGGAACAGTAGTGTATGACAATGCGACAGTGAATGGAATCGGCGCAGCAACAGTGACGCAGACCCCGGCAACTGGCACCGCATTGACAGTAACGGCAGATGCAGCGGGTGTGTTTACATTCCCGGCAGTGCAGGCTGGCACGTATACGTTGACGGCATCGAAGACAGGAAACTGGGCTGGTGCCAACGCAACGGATGCGTTACAGGTTGTCCGT
>JAPLFO010000051.1 GCA_026390635.1 Ignavibacteriales bacterium | reverse complement strand
GCAAACTGGAGTGGGCGATTGCTCTCCGCGAACGCGTTCTCCGGAAATTTCCCGGCCTGCAGATCGCAGGGATTCATCACGGATACTTCGGCAGCATGCACGCGTCCGTTATTGAGGCAATAAATGATTCCGCTGCCGACATTGTTATGGTGGGGATGGGATCGCCGCTGCAGGAGACGTGGTTGGCGCAGCACCGCGATCAAATGCATCCGCCGTTTGTCATGACAGTGGGAGCATACATTTCATTCTTGTCCGACGAACTCCCCCGCGCACCGCAAATATTGAGGGCATTGCGCCTGGAATGGTTCTATCGGCTGTGTCTGGAACCCGGTCGCCTGTGGAAAAGATACCTTGTCGGCGGATTGGTTTTTGCCTGGTTGGTCGTCAGAGCGCGGATGCGGAAAAAGTAACCTGCTCATTATCCGTTTCAATGAAAAGGGAGTCGAGTGAAAAGCGGGTAGCTGCAGATTCCGTCTTTGCCAAGAACGCGTATGGGAGATTGAACTTCTTTTATCAGCGCCACCGTACTGGATGCGGGCTATGGCCTGTATCCCGTTGCACGCATCATGGCAGATCCATTATCGAAATAGGGAGATGATTCCGTAGCTGATGGCGCCGATGAGCGCAGCTGCAGGGATGGTGATGATCCATGCGATGATGATGCTGCCGGCCAATCCCCAACGGACAGCCGAAAATCGTTTCGTTGCACCGACACCCATAATGGCGCCGCTGATTGTATGCGTCGTGCTGACGGCAATGCCGCTGAATGCTGTCACGAGCAGCGTGATCGCTCCCGCCGTCTCCGCGCAGAAACCTCCGACCGGTTTGAGTTTTGTAATTTTCTGCCCCATTGTCTTCACGATTCTCCAGCCGCCGAAAAGGGTTCCGCATGCAATCGCCGCGTGTGAGGAGAGTATCACCCAATACGGAACTTCAAAAGCCTTCAGCATCCCTGTCGTGACAAGCAAGGAGGTGATAATTCCCATGGTCTTTTGCGCGTCATTCGTACCATGACCCAAACTGTAGGCGGCAGCAGAAACAAGTTGGAGCTTCCTGAAAGCGAAGTTGACCTTGGTAGAAGGTTGATTGTGGAAAAGCCACATGACGGTGGTCATAAGAATAAATGCCATCACCATTCCCAGCATCGGTGGATAAAGGATGGATCCGAATCCAGCTTTGGCGATGGCGGCTCCAGCATATCCGCCCATGAGTGCGTGCGATGAGCTGGACGGGATTCCAAAATACCACGTAATGAGGTTCCAGACGATCGCTCCGATCAAGCCGCCCATGATCACGTACTCATTAACAGCTGCGAGATCGATGAGTCCTTTCCCGATGGTCTTCGCAACATGGACGTCAAACAGGAACGCTGCCACGAGGTTAAAAAAAGCAGCCCAGAGAACGGCTTTGCGGGGAGTCAGAACGCGTGTGGAGACGACTGTCGCGATTGAGTTTGCCGAATCGTGAAACCCATTGATGAAATCGAAGATGAGGGCTAGGATGATGATAATGACGACAAGAGTGAACATTGTGTGAGATCCCCGGTCAGGCGTGTTTGATCAGAATGGTCTCGAGGACGTTCGCAACGTCGTCGCATTTGTCGGTCGCCGTTTCGAGTGTCACGAATATCTCTTTGAGTTTCACAATCATGATCGGATCTTTTTCATTCTCAAACAGATTAGCGAGGCCGAGTTCAAAAATGGCATCCGCTTCGTTCTCATATTGGTTGACAAGGCGGATAACTTTCTGGATATCCTCTGTTCGGCGCAGATCGCTGAGAAGTGCAACCCCGTGCTGCAGTTCGAGAGCCGCTTTGTGCAGAACGTCGGTCAGCATCTGTATTTCCGGCGGACACCTATCGATCTTGTAGAGCACCATTCTGCTCGATGTGCCGTACAGGGTATCAAGGACATCGTCCAAGCTGGAAGCGATCTCATGGATATCTTCGCGGTCGAACGGGGTGACAAATGTGCTGTTGAGCTCGGTGAAAATATTGTGGGTGATCTCATCACCTTCATTTTCCAGCTCGTGGATTTTGCGTGCAGTATCAATGCGTTCTTCACGGGTCATCCCGGGGAACCTGGTCATGATCTCTGTTGCCTTGGTCAGGGTCCGAACGGATTCATCAAAGTAGGCAAAGAATTTTTCGTCATGCGGAAGAAGGGTCTGAATAATGCGGTCAAGTCTCATGATGCTCCTCAGGAATTGGATTTAAATCGAACGAAAATAGACAAAAATCGACTCGAATGCAAGGGGACATTCTCCGGCTTCTTGCGGTGAAAAGACCCATCGCGGCGATTCCGACAGCGGTGCGATCATGAGTGCGAAGTTTCCATTGCGCTTGAACATTTGGCTGCCCGCAACGGAGTGGCACCGGAGTCACGAATGAATCCAATATCGGTTCGTTAATGACTATTACATGGAGGAAATCTGATCCTCAATGGAGTTCGGACTCCTCAAGTATTCCATCTCCGTTGATTCTGAACAAAAGATTCCTCATTTTAGTTGACAGCTGTTGAAAAGTAGTTCAAGAAGTCCGCCGTAATGTCAAAGGCCGAAACGATTTGAAGACGATAGTCAAAGTAATTGCTCCACTATCTCAGGAATGCATCATTGCCGAAGCGGCGCGCATAGTTGTGGCGGGCGGCGTTATCGTCTATCCTACTGATACGATCTATGGGATCGGCGCCGATGCTACAAATGCAGTCGCCGTCGAGAGGATTTTCTCAATAAAAGAACGTGAGAGAGGAAAGGCTCTGCTCGTTCTCGTCGCATCAGCGGAGATGGCAAAGCAGTTTATCGAGCCGCTTACTCCGGAGACAGAAAGGATCCTTGGGAAGTATTGGCCGGGGAGTGTTACTTTCATTTTTCGCGCCAATCCATTGCTCCCTGAAATCCTGACGGCAGGAACCGGGACTGTCGGCATTCGTGTTCCGGATAATCACTTCTGCCGCGCCCTTTGCCTCAAGGCAGGCGTCCCAATCGTGTCCACCAGTGCAAATCTTTCGGGTAGTGATGTGGCCGGAGATGTTGCTCAAATTATGCGCGATTTTGACGGAATAGTTGATCTCGTTGTTGATAATGGAAACACTTCCCAGACCACGCCCTCGACGGTTGTAGATCTCACAGGTGATTTGCCCCGGATCGTGCGGCAGGGTGCTGTTCATTTCAAACAAGAGGAACTGCAATGAAAAAAATGAAGCTGTGTATCATTGCTCTGCTGCTCGCAGCGCTGGTATCGGGCTGTGCCAAACAGGAAACGGGAATCTCTGAGTTTGCTCAGCTGATCGATAGTGTCCGCGTCAAATTTGTACCGGATAAACGTCTCGGCATCTTTCAGGTGACTGCCGTGCGGAAAGGATCACAATTAGTGCTTCGCGGTGATGTCGAAACCGCCGCTGCCAAGGATGCCCTGCTCGCCGCCTTCGCAAAAGAGAAGAAGAATCTGGTGGATAGCGTTCTCGTGCTTCCGGATCCTGCGTTGGGAGAGAAGAAATACGGCATCATTTGTCTTAGCGTCGCCAACATGCGGACGGATCACAAGGAAGCGGCGGAAATGGGAACACAGGTCTTGATGGGGCAGGTTGTGAAGGTCTGGAAGAAGAATCACGGATGGTATTTGATTCAATCGCAGGAAGGATACCTGGGTTGGACATTCGACGATTCCTTCGTGGCATGCACGGAAAGCGGAGCGGCGGCATGGAATTCGGCGTCGAAAGTTATCGTCACCGCACTGTATGACAGAATCTGGGATCAACCGAACCGCAATTCCCAGCCGGTTTCCGACATAGTCGGCGGCAATCTCCTGAAGACCATTGCACAGCGCGGGACGTGGACGGAAGTAGAAATTGCGGATGGCAGAAGGGGATTCGTTGCATCGGAGGTTGTGCAGGATTATGCGAAATGGAAGGCAGCAAAAGTCTGGAAAAAACCGCTCGATCACTTATCGGTGTCCCGTATCTTTGGGGCGGAACGTCAACGGTGGGCGTTGACTGCTCCGGCTTCACAAAAACCGTGTACAATTTGAACAACATCGTCTTGAATCGGGATGCGAGTCAGCAGGCCAATCAAGGAGTGTTGGTTGAACCGGGAAAGAATTTCGAAAACCTGAAGACCGGCGATCTCTTATTCTTTGGCACCAAGGGTGAAGGAACGCATGCAGAGAAGGTGACACACACCGCGATGTCTTTGGGCGGCGGGACGTTCATTCAATCCTCGGGACGGGTGAAAATCAGCAGTCTGGTTCCGAAGTCACCGTTGTTCGATGAATTCCGGTCCCGGACGTTTATTCGTGCAAAAAGGATTTTGCAGTAGAAGGGAAGCCAGCGCGTCAGACTATTTCGCGCGCTCCATGACGTAGCGAACGAATAGCGTCAGTGAACTTTTGGCCGGAGAGTCCGGCAGCGGCTGCAGGCAGTTGATGGCACGCACGCTGTACTCTTCGGCTTTTTGTACGGCGTAGTCAGTGCCGCCGAATGCCTGGACAAAGGAGACAATGTAGCCGAGATCCTTACCTTGGGCTCCGAGTTTGATTTTTTTGAGGACGAGGTGCGCTTCTTTCCGCGGTGCAGCCTGAAGTGCATGCAACAGCGGAAGAGTAATTTTCTTCTCTCTCACATCGCTGCCGGTGGGCTTGCCGAGAATGCTCCGCTTGCCTGAATAGTCCAGCACATCATCCCTCATCTGAAACGCCATTCCGACATTTTCGCCGAAGTCGCGCATCTGTTTGCGGATGTTCGCATCTTCTGTCGCGCTCGCAGCGCCAATTTCCGAACAGGTCGAAAGTAACGATGCCGTTTTGTCAGAAATTATTTTCAGATAGGTCGGTTCGTCAATGTTGAGTTCCCTGCTCTTCTGAATCTGGAGAATCTCTCCTTCACTCATCCGCCGGACTGCATCCGAAACGGTCTTGAGAAAATAGACATCTCCATCCCTGAGTGATATCATCAATCCGGTTGAAAGAAGATAGTCGCCCATCAACACTGCAATCTTATTCTTCCAGACAGCATTGATCGACGACAGCCCGCGACGCTCGTCGGCATCGTCGACAACATCATCATGAACAAGTGTGGCGGTATGAAGGATTTCAACGAGGGTCGCCCCGCGATAGGTGCTGTCGTTGATCTCTCCGCATGCTTTCGCGCAGAGAAATACCAGCAGCGGACGGATACGCTTCCCTTTTTGTTTGACGATGTAGCGTGCGATGGTGTCGACAAGGGGAACATTGGAACGCATCGATTGCTTGAAGAATCCGGCGAACGTGTCGAGTTCCTGCGAAACGGGGGCTTTAATATCATTTAGGCCGGAGGTGGCGAAATCCTTCATGTCGTCTCGCGCGAAGTTTTTTTCTGAGCGAATTTGGAAACAAGAATTCCTACCTCATAGAGCAGAATCATCGGTGCGGCAAGCAGACTTTGCGTCACCATATCGGGAGTGGGTGTTACAACCGCCGCTATGATGAGAATAACGACGATCGCGTGGCGTCGATATTTCCGCATGAATGCCGGGGTCAGAAGGCCGAGCTTTGTCAGGAAGAAAGCGATCATCGGAAGTTCAAATACAAGCCCCGCGCCGATCACAAGGCTCAGGACGAAACTGATGTAGCGATCGGCCGCAATGTTGAGATCAATATTTTGCGTTCCGAATCCGGCAAAAAAAGTGAGCGCCGTGGGAACAAGAATGGCGTAGCTGAAAACAACACCCGTGAGAAAGCAGAACGATGTGAAAAAGATGATCCACCACGCATATTTCCGCTCGTTCGGCATCAATCCGGGAGCGATGAACTGCCAGAGCTGGTAGAGAATGACCGGCATTGAGATGATGATAGCTGAGAATATCACCACTTCCATGTACATCAACATTATGCCGTAGGGGGTCAGAACCTGGACCTTGAGGCCGGCGTGACGAAGCGGTCCGAGCAGGACCGTCTGGACAAGAAAATCGGCATAAAAGGCTGCGCCAGTACCGGCGATAATGACAGCGAGGAGGGCCTTGACAATGCGCCATCGCAGTTCCTCAAGGTGATCGAGGAACGACATCTCTCGCGATTCCTGTTCTTTTAATTCTTCCGGCATGTTTGGCTAGTAGAGTGGAAATGTGCCGCAGAGCGAGACGATGTCTGATTTCACGCGTGCGGTGGTGGCGGCGTCTCCACGATGGATCAGGACGTCGTCAATCATTCCGGCGATCAATTCCATCTCGGGCTCTTTCATCCCTCGTGTTGTGAGCGCCGGCGTTCCGATGCGGATGCCGCTTGTGATCAATGGAGACTTGTCGTCAAATGGGACGGCGTTCTTGTTGACGGTCATGCCGGCCTCATCCAGAGCTTCCTGCGCTTCTTTTCCGTTGACGTTTTTGTTGCGCAGGTCGACGAGCATCAGGTGATTGTCCGTCCCGCCGGAAATAATTCTGTAGCCCTTCGTGACGAGCGCGGCAGCCAGCGTCTGTGCGTTCTTAATGACCTGTGCGGAATACTCTCGGAACGATGGCTGAAGATCTTCCTGAAAGGCCACAGCTTTGGCGGCGATAATGTGCATCAAGGGACCACCCTGGATGCCGGGGATGACCATCGAATCCAGCAGCTCTGACATCATTTTGGTGCGTCCGGATTTGGGCGCAACGAGCCCGAAAGGATTCTCAAAGTCCTTACCCATCAGTATCAATCCACCGCGTGGACCCCGCAATGTCTTGTGGGTAGTCGAGGTCACAACATGACAATGGTGCATCGGATCGTTGAGAAGTTTCGATGCAATGAGTCCCGCCGGGTGTGCGATGTCGGCAAAGAGAAATGCCCCGATGGAATCAGCAATCTGGCGGAATATCTTGTAATCGATGTTGCGGGAATACGCGCTTGCGCCAACAGTGATCAGCTTCGGACGCTCTCGTTTTGCCGCCTCCTCAACGTTATTGTAATCGATGTAGCCAGTCTCCGGGGAGACACCATAGGCGGAAAAATCATAAAGCTGGCCGGAGAAATTTACCGGGGATCCGTGCGTCAGGTGTCCGCCGTGGGAGAGATTCATCCCGAGCACTTTGTCGCCGGGTTTGATGAACGTGAAATAGACCGCCATGTTGGCTTGGGATCCGGAGTGCGGCTGGACGTTGGCGTACTCGGCTCCGAAGAGTGCCTTGGCACGAGTACGGGCGAGATCCTCCGCAACATCGACAAATTCGCAGCCGCCATAATAGCGCTTGCCGGGGTATCCCTCGGCATACTTGTTTGTCATGATCGATCCGGCTGCTTCCAGCACAGCACGGCTGACAAAATTCTCGGAAGCGATCAATTCGAGTTTCGTGTTCTGGCGATTCATCTCGTTCGCAATCGCTTCAAACACCGGTTTGTCCTGTTGCTCGAGTATGCTCATGGTAATTCTTTCAAGTGGATGTCGCGTCATCAGCGGGAAGTAAGGATATGAATTTTTCTTACCCTGCGTGCGTGCCGTCCCCCCTCAGGATTTGTGTTGAGAAACAGGAGGATCATTTTTTTTGCTTTTGGCCACGATGTCAGCCGCTCACCGAAGCAGAGCACGTTTGCGTTATTGTGGAGTCGGGAGAGTTCTGCGGCCGTTGTCGATTCACAAGCGGCAGCCCGCACGTCTCTATGCTTATTGGCAACGATCGACATGCCGATTCCCGTTCCGCAAATAAAAATGCCGAACCTGCAGGTTCCGTCGGAAACGGCAATGGCGGCGGAATGGGCAACGTCCGGGTAGTCGACGGGGTCGGGAGTGAATGTTCCGTAGTCACGATAGGAAATGCCGAGCGCACTCAAAAACTTCGCGGTCTTCTCCTTATAGGCGTAGCCGGCATGGTCGCTCGCTAGTGCAACGGTCGTTATTCGATTTCGGGCTGAACGAACCATGAGAGCTCATTTGCTGTGAAGGAGAACGTCATGCGGAGAATCGAGTCGCGTTGAAGTTTGAATGAAGTCGTTCCCCGCACGCCATACTCTACTGCAACGTTGAGACGGGACTCGCCGCCGGCTGTGCTGAACGGAAACGAAAAGCCCGTTGTCGCAAAATATTCATTGATCGGCTGGTCATTTATCTTGAGATAAGACGATTGCACATACGCTCCCAGTCGGTAGGATATCTGGTCCAGGTATGAATCAGTTATCGTGCGCGAGGACAGAAAATCAACGCCAATGCCGATGCGCATATTGTTCCGGATTTCCGCCGGATGCACACCCATAATCTGGTAGTCTGCCCAATTGCCGAAGTCACCATCGACTGCCAACACTGTTCGATCGCGCAGAAGGTATGCGAATCCGAGTCCCACGCTGACCGGAATCTTCAGGCTGCCGGTTTCTTTTGCAACCATTGTGTCCAGTACGGTGGTGTAGTTTTGCAGTGTGGATTGAGTCAACGAAAGCGAACTTCCGGTGAAGACGGTCAACGCTGCATTCAAATTTTTGGTATTTGAAAAGGAGAGTGCCTTGTCAATACCGGCGTACAAAGCGCCAAAAGTGTAAGCAAGACCGGAGGCTGTTAGCGTGCGGTCGGATGTCGAGTTGAAATAGTCGGCACTCGAAAAGGTGAGTGTCTGTCTATTGTGAATCGTTCCCAAAAGATAGTGGATAGTGGATGGCAAATCCCAGCGACAGATCTTCCAGCGGCATACCTGAGAGCCCGATCTGTGCATCGGTCAGACCTCCTGTACCTTCCACCGCCCGCGTAGCGCCCACAGAATGATATGTCTCCTGGCTTGTGACCGAGTAGGCAACAGAGCTGACTGGGGCGACGCCTCCGGCGGCGACTATTCCATATTTTTTCAGAACAGGCAGTGCGAGCATGATGCTGTGAAAATTGCCCGAGCCCAAATATGAACTGCTGACGCCGTCATTCGTTCCGTAGCCATTGTACTGGAAGTCAGCCTCAAAACGGGCGCAGCCAATACGGGAGAGTGCGGCCGGATTGGTCCGATTGATCGTGCCGTCGGAGAGAATCGCAAGGCCGGTATGCCCCATACCCAGCGAGCGTCCGCTCATAAACGAAGTGAGCTCACCGACTCCATAACGGGAATACACCGAACCATTGCCTGCGGCTGTACAAACAGAGGCGGATAGAACAAGCAAGATTGCAAGAGAGAGATAATACGTTCTCATGTTACATTTTCTTCGAATAAATGATTCGCAATTGCGGCCGAAGCGTTGTGGTTGCTTCCGTTGAGGGATAGAACAGCACTCTGTCCATGGAGTAGCCATCGGTCGCCGATCGGATAACGATTCCGTTATTAGCAAAGCCGGTGATCCAGCGCTGTACAATGCTCCGGAACGCTGCCGAAGACATGGCGTACGTGACGCCGCTCGGGTCTGAGCGGGAGCCATACGCATAAATGGATCCGTCGATATTGTCCGGAGTGGCTGCGCTGAGCGATGGGAAGACCGCGATCGAATCCTCGGTTCCGATTCCTATCATTCGGTCTTTGGCCGAAATACTGAATGTCGCCGAATTGACGATCGAACCTTTCGGAATACTGCCGAGATTGAAAGCGACACGGCTCCGGATGGAAATGCCTCCCTGTATTTCGAGACACGGCTGCATAGCGGGATCGGAATTGATCGCGCCCGTTGCGAGGAAAGTATCTTCACCGGAACTTACGGCTATTGAGTCTCGATAGTTGCCCAAATGGTATTTGATAAGCAGGCGTGGCGGTCCATACGTCTGGAATGAACTGAAACCGATGATCCCATTGGCTGCGCCGACGACACCGGGACGATAGTGGGCATCGTGCAAAGCAAAGCCGTTGAAGTGAGTACTGTCCTGCTTGTTGGTCAACCAAAGTCTTGCGGTTGCTGTATCCAAAAACACCGTGGTTGTGCCGCCGGCTGCAAATGGAGAGGTCCACGTCCCGCACTGAACTCCCAGTGAATCCCATATCCGGGGCAGGGCATCTCTCGTAATGTCCGACTCCGTCCACACCGCGCCCATCGGTCGGACGACATAGTTGTTTTGGGTATTGCTGAGATTCCACGAGTAAGAGTTGGTGAGTACGATGCATGCCGTATCTATGGTTGCCTTGGACAGTGAATCCGGGAGAGAAACTCCTGTGAACTTGAGCAATGCGACGGCACTGTACCCGTTCCACGTTCCAACCAGGATGTTTGTACCCAGTCCGGCGGCAAATGGAACACTGTATACGGTGTCCGTAGCTGCAAAAAGTGTTGTATCAACAACGCTGAGAGCCCCATCGGACGGAAGTAGGCCGGCTCCGACGAGACCCGGATTATCGCTGCAACCCGTCAAAACGGCAAAGGAGAGGACGGCGAGAACGGCTAGAGCAAAATGTGTAAACTTCATGTGCGATTATTGTTTGACGAGGTTGCGATAGAGGTTTGCGTATTTTTTGGCGGATGATTCCCAAGAGAAATCCTGCTGCATCCCGGTCCGGACTATTTTTTTCCAAGCGGCTTGATCGTGATACATTTTTAGCGCGCGTTGTATGGTTTTCAAGAGCTCTTTGGAATCATATTTTGAGAATTTGAATCCCGTGCCGTTGCCGCTTTCGACGTCTCGAATGGTATCGTCCAGCCCACCGGTGGCACGCACGATGGGAACGGTGCCGTACTTCAGACTATAGAGTTGATTGAGCCCGCATGGTTCGTACCGTGACGGCATCAGGAACATGTCGCTTCCGGCTTCAATAAGGTGGGCCAACTCTTCATCATAGCCGAGATGCAGAGCGACCTTTGAGTGGTGCTTGCGATGAAGGATGGAGAAGAAGTCTTCATATTTCTTTTCTCCAGCCGCCAGCAGCACGAGTTGTACGTCAAGCTTCAGGATGTCATCCGCAATCTCTTTGATCAAGTCGATGCCTTTTTGATCCACAAGGCGTGTAATCATTCCGATCATCGGCGTGTTCTCTTTTGCCTCGAGCCCGAATCGATTTTGAATCTCGCGTTTCGAATCGGCCTTGCCCTCAAAAGAACGATGGTCATACCGCTTGGCAATCCTTTCGTCAGTTTCGGGATTCCAGATGTTGTAGTCGATTCCATTGGTGATCCCGTGCAGATATGTATGGCGCTTCTGAAGAACGCCCTCGAGACCGCAGCCATATTCAGCGGAAGAGCAGATCTCGGTGGCATATTTCTCGCTGACGGTCGTTATCACGTCGGAATACATCAGTCCCGCTTTCATGAAATTCAGTTTGCCGAAGAATTCGACCCCTTCAGGATCAAATTCAGTTGCGGGAAGCCCTGTCTTTTCAAATGAAGCGGCGGGAAAGACTCCCTGGTAAGCCAGATTATGGATCGTGAAGACAGATTTCAGATTCTTATAGAATGGATCGTTTTTATAAAGTGTCTTGAGGTAAGCCGGTATCAATCCTGTCTGCCAGTCGTTGCAGTGGATGATATCAGGCTGCCAGCCCAGTCTCTTAAGAGTCTCAAGTACGCCGCGGCAGAAGAAGATAAACCGGTTGTCATTATCAGGATAGTCCTTCTTGGTGTCCGGGTTGAGATAGATGCCCTGCCGTCCGAACATCTCCTTGTTGGCAAGGAAGTATACTTGGACCTTCCCTTTTGCATTCGAGATAAAGGAGGAATTGACATTGGCCACCATCGATTCCTTACCGACGGGAACGTCAATCTCTTTCAGGCGGATAACGTCGTGAAGCCTGAATTTCCTGTCGCTAATAGCTCCGTAGCGCGGGACGACAATCCTGATTTCGTGGCCGAGTTCGCGAATAGTCTGGGGAAGTGCGCTCGAAACATCCGCCAGGCCGCCCGTTTTCACAAACGGTTCGACTTCACTAGTAACGAAGAGAATATTCAATGGTTTTGACATGGATCCCGTTATATTCATGTGGCAAAAACACGAACTGCCCCATAAATTATGAAAAATTCGCCAGATAAGCAATGCAGAACGTATTCAAAAATCCTGAATTCTTCGGACGTATGAATCCTTGTCTTCCCGGTCAACAGTCGGATCTCATAGAAAATGTCCTGATTACGCTGGAAATCCGGAAATCCTAAAACAGCGTGTCCCGACCATCTCCTGTATTTGTTAGACGAAGCGATGTCTCCCGTGGTGCCTCGATTCCGCCGATGAAAACAGAAACATATGCTTGCGTTTGTCTTGTCTCTTTGATATAGTCAATCAGGGATTGGCTTGTCGAAGATCAACCAATTGATGAGGAACAGATCATGTCAGATACCAAAACGGAATTGCTTCGTCGAAAGAAAAGTGACGCAATGCTCGGAGGCGGGGAAAAGCGAATCGGCGATCAGCACACGAAGGGTAAACTGACAGCGCGCGAACGACTGAAGCTGTTGCTGGATGATGGCTCGTTCGAAGAGTACGGAATGTTCGTCACGCATCGCTCATTCGATTTCGGTCTGGCGGAACAGCGCATTGCGGGTGACGGTGTTGTTACCGGTCACGGCAAAGTCGGGGGCAGGGAGGTATTCGTATTCAGCCAGGACTTCACCGTTTTCGGCGGTGCGCTCTCCGAAGCTCATGCAGAGAAAATCTGCAAGATGATGGACATGGCGATGAAGGTTGGAGTTCCGATCATCGGATTGAATGATTCCGGTGGAGCGCGTATCCAGGAAGGTGTCGCAAGTCTTGGCGGGTATGCTGACATCTTTCTGCGCAATACGCTCGCATCCGGTGTCATTCCACAGATTTCCGCGATCATGGGGCCATGTGCGGGAGGGGCCGTGTATTCGCCGGCAATCACGGATTTTGTCATCATGGTGAAGCACACAAGCTATATGTTTGTGACCGGGCCGAATGTCGTCAAAACTGTAACCCACGAGGATGTGTCGTCGGAAGAACTCGGGGGAGCGGAAGCGCATGCAACGAAGAGCGGTGTTGCACACTTTGTGGTGGAAGATGAGGCGGGATGCATCGCGCTTCTGCAGAAACTCCTTTCCTATTTGCCATCCAACAATGTGGATGATCCGCCGGTCGTGTCCGTTCGTGCACCGCTGAAGCGATGGAGCGATGCTCTGGTGTCGATCGTTCCGGAAAACGCCAACCGGCCGTACGACATGAAGGATGTTGTTCTGGGAATCGTGGATGGAAGTGAATTTCTTGAAGTGCACGAGCACTATGCACCGAATATCGTCGTCGGATTTGCGCGCATGAATGGAATCTCCTGCGGTATCGTTGCGAATCAACCGGCCGTGTTGGCAGGTGTGCTGGATAATGATGCATCAATGAAGGGTGCGCGCTTTGTCCGCTTCTGTGATGCATTTAATATTCCGCTGTTGGTCTTTGAAGATGTTCCCGGATTTTTGCCTGGTACGGCCCAGGAGTGGGGAGGCATTATCAAGAACGGCGCAAAGCTTCTCTATGCATTCTGCGAAGCGACCGTTCCCAAACTTACCGTGATTACACGAAAAGCGTACGGCGGGGCCTATGATGTGATGAACTCAAAACATATCCGCGGCGATTTCAATGTGGCGTGGCCGACGGCCGAAATCGCCGTGATGGGTGCGAAAGGTGCTGTGGAAATAATCTTTCGCAAGGAAATCGATAGTGCAGAAAACAAGCAGGAGGCGCTGCGGCAAAAGGTGGAGGACTATCGTAATAAGTTTTCCAATCCCTACGTTGCTGCAGAGCGAGGTTATCTTGACGATGTGATTGAGCCGCAGGAAACACGCGTGCGTTTGATCCGGGCGCTCGAAATGCTCTCAACAAAAGTGGATACGAATCCCAAAAAGAAGCATGGCAATATTCCGCTATAATGCGGAGATTCGGAGAAGCATTCGAGAGAATGCTTCTTCTGTTTGGGGACGAACGAATGTATATTGTCTATGTTCTTTTTTCTGCTATTCATGTTCGAACGTACGTCGGCCAAACTCAGGATCTGGAGACGAGATTTCGTCAGCATAATTCGGGCCGCGTGAGATCAACAAGAATATATTGTCCGTGGGAGATGATTCACAGTGAGACTTTTGGAACCCGGGCTGAGGCGATGGCACGCGAACACTTCCTTAAGTCTGCCTCAGGAAGAAAATATCTTCATAACCTCCTGGAAGCAATTGCGTCAGAATAAGAAATGATGTATATTGTAAACGCTATTTGACATGTAAGCCACGGAGAGGTGGGTGAGTGGCTGAAACCAGCGGTTTGTCCGACACGCGGCACGCCGCGTGTCGAGATCTCGTCCGCCTTCGGCGGACGGACTAAACCGGACAGAGATTCGGAGAAGCATTCGAGAGAATGCTTCTTCTGTTTGGGGACGAACGAATGTATTTTGTCTATGTTCTTTTTTCTGCTATTCATGTTCGAACGTACGTCGGCCAAACTCAGGATCTGGAGACGAGATTCCGACAGCATAATTCGGGCCGCGTGAGATCAACAAGAACATATTGTCCGT
>JAPLFO010000023.1 GCA_026390635.1 Ignavibacteriales bacterium | reverse complement strand
TTCGAAGGGGAAGGACAGTACGACAGGCCACTGGGAACTTTCCGGCATTATCAATCAGAAGGATTTTCCGTACTACCCGGACGGTTTTCCGCCGGCGTTGATTGAAACCTTCTGCGCTGCGACCGGCGTACAGGGCATTCTGGGAAACAAAGCCGCCTCCGGAACAGAAATTATAAAGGAACTCGGCGATGAGCATGTCCGGAGCGGATATCCGATCGTCTATACATCTGCTGATTCTGTTTTTCAGATCGCCGCGCATGATGATGTGATCCCGCTTCCTGAATTGTACGAGATGTGTGCAAAAACGAGGGAGTTGGTGTGTGTCGGGGTACATGCGGTGGGCCGCGTCATTGCCCGACCGTTCATTGGTACTCGCGGGGACTATGTTCGGACTGCAAACCGGAGAGATTTTTCGCTGCCCCCGCCCGGCATAACGGTGATGGATCTTCTTTCCGAAAGAAAGATTTCCACCACTGCAATCGGAAAAATCGACGATCTCTTTTCTGGTCGCGGGTTGGATGAAAAGATACACACAAAATCCAACGCCGAGGGAATCGAACAGATTATCGCGCAATCGTCCGTGCGGATACACGGCCTGATTATGGCAAACCTTGTGGACTTTGACATGCTCTACGGGCATCGTCAGGATGCAAAGGGTATGGCGGGGGCCATCGAATATTTTGACACGCGATTGCCGGAGATTGTACGTACCCTGGCCGACGGAGATCTTCTCATCCTCACCGCCGATCACGGGAATGATCCCACAGACAACAGTACGGATCACTCGCGTGAATACGTTCCGCTTCTCTGTTACGGAAAAGACAGGAAGCAGGGAATCGCGCTTGGCATGAGGGAATCGTTTGCCGATGCCGGAAAGACCGTAGCAGACTATTTTGGTCTGATAGAACATGTGCTGGCAGGGAAAAGTTTTCTGCCGGACATCAGCAATTGAAGCAGAACTCCACGAGGTGATGGTCAATGGTAAAAATCACAAAACAGTATACGAATCGCGAAAGCCAATCGCTGGACAAGTACCTGCAGGAAATCGGCAAAGTCGATCTCCTCAGTCCCAACCAGGAGATCGAGCTCGCGCAGAAAATCAAGAAGGGTGATCAAAAGGCGCTGGAGAAGCTGACGAAGGCAAATCTTCGTTTCGTCGTCAGCGTTGCAAAGCAATATCAGAACCAGGGACTGTCCCTGGGCGACTTGATTAACGAGGGAAATCTCGGATTGATCAAGGCGGCAAAACGTTGTGATGAAACACGCGGATTCAAATTCATTGCCTACGCGGTATGGTGGATCCGCCAATCGATTCTTCAGGCGCTGGCGGAACAATCGCGCATCGTTCGCCTGCCGCTGAACCGGGTCGGTGCGTTGAACAAAATCGGCAAAGCGTTCAGCACACTGGAACAGGAATTCGAACGCGAGCCGAGTGCAAGCGAACTTGCCGAAGAGCTCGACATGTCGCTCTTCGAGGTTGCGGACACACTGAAAATTTCCGGCCGCCATCTCTCAATGGATGCACCATTTGCACAGGGCGAAGACAATCGATTGCTGGATGTGATTCAGGATGAACGACAACCCGCTCCCGATTCGATTCTGATGGATGAGTCGTTGCGCGAAGAAGTGCAGCGTGCATTGGCGACCCTCAGTGAACGGGAAGCGGAAGTGATCCGGCTCTATTTCGGATTGCAGCGCGAACACTCCCTGACGCTGGAAGAAATCGGTGAGAAGTTCAACCTGACGCGCGAACGCGTTCGTCAGATCAAGGAAAAAGCAATTCGCCGTCTGCGGCATGCGTCGCGAAGCAAGGCACTCCGTTCGTATCTTGGATGACGGGATGACGTCACGCAGCGCTTCTGAAATTTCAAAAGCCTCTGACTATCAGGGGCTTTTTTTGTGAATTTCGTGTACATTCTCCCATGCTCCGAAAGCTCACGATTCTCCTTGTCTGTGCTCTGTTGACCGGCTGCGGTTCATCATCGCCGCGGTTCGGTGGCGACGATACTCATCGGTCTGCACCGAAAGGAAAGAAGATACAACAGGGACCGCGGTTTTCGTCGGCACATATCGAGGAAGAAAAAAAAGAAGACGATCGCAAAGTCGATCCCGTGAAAGTGGCGGCGAAGCATGTCTCTACGGCTCTACCCGGCAATGCCGGCGGGGGGCTGAATAATCAACAGATGATGGACGTCATTCTGGGTTATATCGGAACCCCGTATCAGTACGGCGGCGAAACGCGATCGGGTATCGACTGTTCGGCTTTTTCACAGCAGGTGTTTGATCAGGCGGCAGGAATCAAGCTTCCCCGCACGACAAAGGATCAGATTCATCTGGGAACCGCAGCGCGGCGCGAGTCTTTGAAATTTGGAGATCTGATCTTTTTCAACACCACGGGAACGAATCCGTCGCATGTCGGCATCTACATCGGGGACGATCTGTTCGCACATGCCAGCGAAGCATACGGGGTCACGATTTCATCGCTGGAAAGTACATATTTCAAGAAACGATTCACTGAAGCGCGAAGGATTGTCCCGTGATGCGTATTCTTCCCATTTATTTGTATGGCTCGGCCGTTCTCCGGACGCGTGCGCAGGAAGTGACTCGTGTCACCGAGACGCTTAAAAAACAAATTTCGGCAATGGTGGACACTATGTTCACAGCCGACGGAGTCGGATTGGCCGCAAATCAGGTCGGCCTGTTGAAACGTGTGATTGTCATCAATCCCTGCGAAGAGGACGACAACGGACAGGAGCGCCTTGAAGCACTGGTGCTGCTTAATCCGGAAGTGGTTGAGCAAAAGGGCAAATTCAAAATGAAGGAGGGTTGTTTGAGCCTTCCGGATATTCGCGAGGATGTGACACGTGCGGAGTGTATCACTATCCGGTTCCAGGATCTTGAATTGAACAGCCTCACCTTGGAGGCCGACGGACTCACGGCGCGTGTGTTGCTGCATGAGATCGATCATCTTAACGGAGTTATGTTTGTCGATCATCTGAGCCTGGCGCGCCGGGCACTGCTGCGGGGGAAACTCCGCAGCATTTCCAGAGGGAAATGCGAAACGGAATATCCAGTGGTAGCCGACAAATCCGCACCGAGAAAGAAAACGGCGGCTCAAAAGAAAAAAGGTCTGCGATGAAAATCGTGTTCATGGGAACGCCGGAGTTTGCACTTCCCAGCCTGAACATTCTGGCAGCGAACGGGTATGCGATCGCCGCCGTGGTAACAGCGCCGGATAGAGAGCGGGGAAGAGGCTTGCACGTCACATTCACTCCGGTGAAACAGGCCGCGCTTGATGCCGGCTATTCCATCCTGCAACCGTCATCCCTGAAAGATCCGGTATTTACGTCCGCTCTCAGGGATCTTGAAGCGGACCTTTTTGTCATTGTCGCGTTTCGCATTTTGCCGCGAGAGATTTATTCACTTCCCGCCAAAGGTTCATTCAACCTTCATGCATCACTCCTTCCCCGGTACCGCGGCGCGGCGCCGATTAATTGGGCATTGATAAACGGCGATCGCGAAACCGGCGTCACGACTTTTTTTTTGCAGGAGAGAGTGGATACGGGATCGATCATCCTCCAGTCCCGCTGCGCCGTCGACGAGGATGCGACGGCGGGTGAGCTGCACGACAGACTCGCCATTCTTGGTGCGGACACGGTGTTGCGCACCGTTCAGATGATCGAAAGTGGAACAGTGCATCCGGTTCCCCAACCCAATGACGCAGCTACCGCCGCTCCAAAGATCTTCCGTGAGGACTGCCGGATCGGTTGGAATAGAAGCACTGAGCAGATTCATAATTTTGTCCGCGGCTTATCGCCGCACCCGGCGGCGTGGACGATTCATCGCGAGCGGGTGATCAAGATCTATCGCACACGACGTCTGCCCGGTGTCTGTGCAGACGCCCGTCAGGAAGGACACATCACCGTGGACAACGGACGCCTTATTGTAGCTACTGCTGACGGGACGCTGGAGATTTTGGAATTGCAGCAGGAGGGGAAGCGACGCATGACAGCGGAGGAGTTTTTGCGCGGCTACGTTTTTAATAGAGGGGAGTGGTTTGAAGAGCCGTAGTTGATTTGTTACCCCGACTGGATGGTGCGCTTGGTCGAACCACGCTCGATGACCGCTGAAACACGGATGCCGAGCGTGGCTCGGCAAGTTTGGCATGACAGCCGAGGCACCGTGTCTTTCTGGGAAGTTACTTTCCTGCGCGATAGCGCCGGACGTCGATACGCTCAGTTGTTACCATTGCACCGCATCCCGCTCTTTCGATCAATGCATCGATGTCGACAACAAGCGCCTCGATCTTTTCGCTCGTATCTGCAATTTCGATGACGATTGGAAGATCTTCGGAGAGTTCAAGCAGCGTCGCTTTGTGAATGCGGCTATGTGCCCCGAAGCCTTCGACCCCTCGCAGAACGGTGGCGCCCGCCATTCCTTTGCTGCGTGCCAGATGAACGATGACTTCAAAAAGCTGGCGACCGTCTGCACGGTCGGATTCCCCAAGAAAAATGCGCAGCAGTTTTCCTTCACCGGCTAACGTCATGGGTTCCTCCTGAAGTGTCGGACATCTTCCCGATATCGTATTCGTTTGTTGTTGCCAAGAGCTATGAAGTGACGGAATTCACCAGAATCAACAAAGCTATCCGACGCCTAAAATAACTTCGCTACGATCATGCCGCCCCACGTCGCCGCAAGGCATCCGAACAGACTGAGCAGTGCATTCGCGGCGGCCATCGTGGCGTCGCCGCTCCGGAGCAGGGCGACGGTTTCAAACGAAAAGGTCGAAAAGGTAGTGAAGCCTCCGAGTATGCCAATGGTTATGAAAAGGCGCATGTTTGGCTGGACCAGGAAACGTTCCTCGAAGACAGTCATGGCGAATCCGATGATGAAGCATCCGAGGACATTGACTGCCAACGTCCCATAGGGGAACGCATCGCCGAGAATTCGGTATAGGAGCCTTGAGAAGCCGTAGCGGCACATGCTTCCCACGCCTCCGCCCAGTCCGATGTAGAGATATTTTATCATTTCGGTATGTTCCCATGATAAGCAAAATGGAGTCTTCCTGCAAATTCATTGCATCACTTTTTGAAAAAGAGTATATTAACATCCTCTATGTCTAGAATTATCGCAATAGCAAACCAGAAAGGAGGCGTCGGCAAAACAACAACCGCCGTCAACCTGGCCGCTTCTATCGCAGCAGCCGAACATGAAACGCTGCTGGTGGATATGGATCCGCAAGCGAATGCGACGAGCGGTGTCGGTGTCGACAGCAAGACTTGCGAGACGACCACATATGAAGTTCTCATCAACGGTATCGAGCCGAAAGACGCCGTCCTCAAGACGAATATGCCGTTTCTTTCCCTGATGCCGTCGCATATCAATCTCGTCGGCGCTGAAATTGAAATGGTCAACGAGCTCCATCGGGAGAAGAAGATGCGTGTGGCGCTCGCTTCTCTCCGTTCGTCGTACCGGTATATCATCATCGATTGTCCTCCATCACTCGGACTGCTGACCCTGAATGCACTGACGGCGTCGGACTCGGTGCTTGTGCCGGTTCAGTGTGAGTACTATGCCCTGGAGGGGCTCGGCCAGCTTTTAAATACCATCAACATGGTGAAGAGAAATCTGAATCCACCGTTGGAAATTGAGGGCGTGTTGATGACCATGTTCGATTCTCGGCTGCGGCTCTCCAATCAGATTGTCCAGGAAGTGAAAAAATATTTCGGCGAAAAGGTCTTCTCGACGATTGTGTCGCGAAATGTCCGTTTGAGCGAGGCCCCGAGTTTTGGGAAACCGATTCTGTTGTATGATGCACTTTCCACCGGAACACATAACTATATGGAGTTGGCGAAGGAAGTACTGGAGCGAACAGCTGCCAGCAGGAATGAGGGCGGCAAAATACCTCCGTCTTCTGCAGCTCAATCCCGATAATAGAGAACCATATGGCAGATAGTTCAAAATCAAAAAGTGTACTTGGCAAAGGTCTTGATGCGCTCATTCCCCGCATCACACCGCGGGATGAGCCCGTCGCGTTGGCGTCGCTTGCCTCGGACACCGGTGGTGACAACATCACGGTGGGGATCGATATTGCAAAAATACGGCCGAATCCCTACCAGCCGCGAATCGATTTCGATCACGATGCCCTGGAAGATCTGAAACGCTCGATCATCTCAAAAGGCGTCATCCAGCCGATTACGGTGCGCCGGCGTTCCATCGGCTACGAATTGATTGCCGGAGAGAGGCGGCTGCGTGCGTCGCAGGCGGCGGGACTGACAACGATCCCGGCCTACGTGATCAGGGTTGACTCGGACGAGGAAATGCTGGAACTGGCGCTCATCGAAAATCTGCAGCGCGAACACCTCAATCCAATAGAAATTGCGACTTCATATCAACGACTAATTGACGAGTGCCGTTTTACCCAGGAAGAAGTTGCACAGAAAATCGGAAAAGACCGGTCCACGGTCACAAATTTTCTCCGTCTGCTCAAACTTCCGGACAAGATCAAAGAAGGATTGCGCCGGGATGACGTGACGATGGGACATGCGCGCGCTTTGTTGTCCCTTCCTGACGAACGAACGCAGTTGAAAATGTACGGCAGGATCGTGAAGCAAGGACTGTCTGTGCGCAAGGTCGAAGAGATGGTGAAAGAGACGGGCCCCCAAGGCAGAAAAAAATCTTCCGCGCCGGCCGGGCGTCATGACTCGTCGCTGCAGAGTGTGGAGACATCGCTGCGTCAGGCGTACGGGACAAAGATCGTCATCCGCCGTCAATCGGGCGGCTCCGGAGAAATTGCCATCGAGTTCTACAACGCCGACGATCTCGATCGGTTGATTGAATTGCTGCAGCGCTAGCATAACAACGTAGATGCCTGGCGAGTGGAAAAGGAAAGGACTTGCCAGAGAGAACGCAGAGAATCATGTTTGTACATTTGGTTACCTATTGCTGCCCAAAGTATGCCAAGGGCATCCTTTTTGGATCTCTGACAAAATCTTCTTAGGCTGGCAGTTGCCAAACAATCATACAAAGGACCATATGAAGACAATTATTCGCACAAATGAAGCACCTGCACCCATCGGACCTTATAACCAAGCTATTGTTGTGAAAGGTGAACTGCTTTTCACCGCAGGACAGATTGCTCTCGATCCTGTCACGGGCCAGATGGTTGGAACAACCGTTGCGGAACAGACAGAACAAGTCTGCAAAAATCTGAAGGGCATCCTCACGGCAGGTCGCACGGATTTCGCGCACGTGGTGAAGACCACGGTGTTCCTGAAAGACATGAATGATTTTGCAGCAATGAACGAAGTCTATGCGAAATATTTTAGCGAAGAGTCGCCGGCTCGCAGCGCCGTCCAGGTTGCCCGTCTGCCGAAAGATGCACTTGTCGAAATTGAAGTGATTGCGCTCATTTCCTAATAAAGTGAAACACCTGACGTACATGCTGACGGCAGCGTTCCTGCTGTCGGCAACTGCGGGATTGTCCGCATATGCACAAGGGTTGCTGCCGCAATCCTCTGCGCTGCCGAAGATGCTTCGCCTCAACGAGGACTCATTGATCTCCGCCGCCACTGCCACACGAGATACGATTGTCCGTCAGGGCAAATCGACGACGGTGGCTCTTCTCTCCTCAATGGTTATTCCCGGTGCCGGACAGATGTATAACGGTTCCTACTGGAAGGCTCCGGTGGTGTGGGGCACTGGATACTATCTCTGGTCGGTATACCATCGGCAGGACGATCTCTATCGCCAACACCGTGCGGCGTACAGCGCATCCATCGTTGCCGAGACGCCCAACGGTGACGGCCGGGAGCGGGAGTTGCGGGATTTCTACAGGAGACAGCGGGATACGTTCGGATGGTACATGGCATTTGCCTATCTTATTAATGTTCTCGATGCCTACGTGGAGGCGAGCCTCTATGGTTTTGAAGTCAGTCCGAATTTGAATGCAACAAATAATATTCAGTGGATTGGTTTGCAGGTGCGGTTTTAGTCCGTTGGAATTCTATTCATGAGGAGGTGTGAAATGATTCGCAAACAAGACGCATTAGACTACCATTCGCTCGGTCGTCGCGGTAAGATCGAGGTTGTTTCCACAAAACCATGTGCGACGCAGCGTGATCTCTCGCTGGCGTACACACCCGGAGTGGCAGAGCCGTGCATGGAGATCTATGCAAATCCCGAAGACGTCTACAAATATACGGCAAAAGGAAATCTCGTCGCCGTTATTTCGAATGGAACAGCTGTTCTCGGTCTCGGCGATATCGGACCTGCCGCAGGAAAGCCGGTAATGGAGGGAAAAGGAATTCTCTTCAAACGATTCGCGGACATTGATGTGTTCGACATCGAACTCAATTCCAAAGATCCCGACGAGATTATTCGCACCGTTCAGATGCTGGAACCGACGTTTGGGGGCATCAACCTGGAAGACATTAAAGCTCCGGAGTGCTTTTATATAGAGGAGAAACTGAAGGCGACGATGAATATCCCGGTGTTTCATGACGATCAGCACGGGACGGCAATTATCAGCGGTGCGGCGCTGATCAACGCGCTGGAAATCGTCGGCAAGAAAATCGATCAGGTCAAGGTGGTGTTCAGCGGCGCTGGTGCGGCGGGGATTGCCTGTGCACGGTTGTATGAGAAACTTGGTGTGCGGCGCGAAAACGTACTGCTGGTGGATACCAAGGGAGTTGTCTACAAAGGCCGTAAGGACGGCATGAACCCGTACAAAGAATACTTTGCGGTTGACACAGAAGCCCGCACGCTGGCAGATGCCCTCCGCGGCGCCGATGTATTCTGCGGTGTTTCGGCAAAAGGAATTGTGTCGAAAGAAATGGTCAAGTCGATGGCGGATAATCCACTTGTGTTCGCCATGGCGAATCCCGATCCGGAAATCACATTTGAAGATGCAACGGGCGTTCGGGATGATCTTATTATGGCAACCGGCCGGTCCGATTATCCGAACCAGGTGAATAATGTTCTCGGGTTCCCATTCATCTTCCGCGGTGCGCTGGACGTTCGCGCATCGGCAATCAACGACGAAATGAAGATGGCTGCGTCCAATGCACTCGCCATGCTGGCGAAGGAAGATGTGCCGGATTCCGTTATCCGTGCGTATGGCGGAAAACGAATCGAATTCGGGCGGCAATATATCATACCCAAGCCATTCGATCCGCGCGTGCTGCTGCGGGAAGCAACCGCGATTGCAAAAGCGGCGATGGATAGCGGTGTGGCACGAACACCGATCGCGGATTTTGAGGCATATAAAGATTCTCTGGAGGCGCGGCTCGGCAAGACGCGCGAAGTCATGCGCTTCTTTGTACATAAGGCGCAACGTTCGCCGAAGCGGATTGTTTTTCCGGAAGGAGACGAGGAAGGGATTCTGCGTGCGGCGCAAATTATTGTCGATGACAAGATTGCGAAACCCATTCTGCTCGGCAATGCGGATGAAATCAAAGAAAGAATAGATGTACTGGGACTTGATCTCGAGGGAGTGGAAATTATTAATCCGCGGAGATCGCCGAAGGCGCCCGGCTATGCCGAAGCGCTGTATCAGATTCGTCAGCGAAAGGGAATGACGCTGTTGAATGCGGAAAGGCAAATGCGGACGCGGAATGTTTTCGGCATGATGATGGTCCGTCAGGGAGATGCAGATGGACTGATCTCCGGTTTGACACAGTCCTATCCGGAAACCGTGCGGCCCGCGTTGCAGATCATCGGCACGAAGGATGGAGTGAAGAAGATCGCGGGTCTGTATATGATGGTATTCAAAAACCAGACGATATTCATCGCCGATGCCACCGTGAACATAGATCCGACTGCGGAGGACCTTGCGGATATTGCACTGCTGACGGCGGAACGTGTGAAGCGTCTGAATATGGTGCCGAGGATTGCGATGCTCTCCTTCAGCAATTTTGGTAGTACTCAGCATCCCTCCACGGAGAAGATGCGGCGGGCAGCCGAGCTCGTCCACCAGCGTGCGCCGGAATTGATTGTTGATGGTGAAATGATGGCGGATACTGCGATGAGTCCGGAATTGCTGACCAGTCTTTTCCCCTTCAGCACATTGAAGGAACCGGCCAATATCCTCATCTGTCCGGACCTCACGTCCGCGAATATCGCCTACAAACTTTTGGCGAGGTTGGGCGGTGCGTCTGCGATCGGGCCGATTCTGTTGGGAATCAAGAAACCGGTCTACCTGCTGACACCCGGCGTGGAAGTTGCCGACATCGTCAACATAACGGCAATGGCCGTATTCACGTCTCAGCATGAGTCGGGCGAATATGCTGCATTAAACAAATAGAAACAACAGGTTGTCCAAATACAAGTGAGCGCCGGCTGTGCGCGGAAATGCGTGCAGCGGCGCTTGACTGTAATAGGATAATCATTATTCCCGGGAAATGTTATGACAAAGACGCGTCTTTCGATTATTGCTGTGCTCGTGCTTATCGTTGCCGGCGGCGGCTACATGTATTTCAACTCGTCGAAGGCAAGCGAGGTCCAATTTCGTTTCGATAAGGTGCAGCGCGGCGATGTGCAGGTGGTCGTGACGGCCACCGGTACGCTGAGCGCCGTGCGAACTGTGCAGGTTGGTACTCAGGTGTCCGGAACAATTGCGAAACTGTTTGTTGACTTCAATAGCAAAGTCAAAAGCGGACAAATTGTTGCATTGATCGACCCGACATTTTTGGAAGCATCGGTGCGTGACGCCGAAGCAAATTACCAGCGAGCAGCGGCACAGGAGAACGAGGCCAAGCGGGCATACGAACGCAGCAAGACGCTGTTGGAAAAGGGACTCGCCTCCCAGGCGGATTTTGACGCTGCGCTGACAAACTTCGAGTCAGCTTCGGCTGCACGCAAACAGGCCGACGCGCAACTGGAGCGCGCAAAAATCAACTTGAGATATGCGACCATCAGAGCGCCGATTGACGGGGTTGTGATTTCGCGTGCGGTGGAAATTGGGCAGACGGTTGCTGCAAGCCTGTCCGCACCGACCATCTACACGATTGCGAATGATCTCACAAAAATGCAGGTACAGGCGAACATTGATGAATCGGATATCGGCCGTGTGAAAGACGGACAGGATGTGACGTTTACGGTGGATGCATATCCGGAAGAAACGTTTCACGGAAAGGTTTCCCAGATACGTCTTGCACCTGTGACCGTTCCGCATGTTGTGAACTACGTCGTGATCATCGACGTGCCGAACTCCGTTT
>JAPLFO010000153.1:33696-36688 GCA_026390635.1 Ignavibacteriales bacterium | reverse complement strand
CAGCGTTTCCGGGCGCACTTCAATTACCTGGACCGACACAGGCAGGTGCAGCCGCTCCTGATAGTCCTCGCGGGTAATGAATCGCTTTCGAGAGACGATATCGGAAAGATCAAGCACATAGCGGGAATCGGGGAGAGATTCGAGCCGCAGGAGCTGCCAACCCGTTCCGCGAACTTTTACCGTAATGGTTGCAGGCAACGGTCTCGCCAGGGACCGCGACGGCCGTAGATTTTCCATGACAAGAGGAAGTGTGATCGTTGTCTGGTATTCTGACGTCAACGCGATAAAGAACCAGAGGAGAATCGCAAAGACAGTAGAAAAAATCGCAATGTGGAAATGGCGTTCTTTCATATGGCATGCAATATACCGAAGAGGAGCCGCAGAATCAAATTGTTGAAACTCATCCCCAAAAGACGTATTTTGATACACTTTACATCAATGGGATCTGTTCTTATGGCAAAAAAAGAGAAGCAAACGAGACCGGCAGCGGGCAAAGAGTCAGATATCATCCCCGTCCGCTATCAGCATGCAGCTGCAATACTTGTCATATTGGTTGCGCTGGTGCTCTTTTTCCGCGAGATTGTCTTCGACGGAAAGGTTTTCGCAGAGGCGGATACCATCGCTTCGCAGAGTTTCAAAACATACGTCCAGGACGCAAAGGATCAGGGAATCTTTCCGCTCTGGAATCCATACATCTTCTGCGGTATGCCGGCATATGCAAGTCTGACGGTATCAGGAGAGCGGGCATTTGATGTCACAGCGCTCGTGCTTGGTTGGTCAGCCCATGTCTTTGCGATCCTGACGAATAACCTCGATGTGGGATGGGAGCTTTTCTACTATCTACTCTTTGGCATCGGCATGTATATGCTTGCCTTCGACAAAGTGCGGAGCAAAGTGGCAGCGCTGGTTGCTGCGCTTGGAACAGTCTTCTCGATGTACGTCGTCGTGCTCGTGATGGTGGGGCATATGACGAAAGTGCCGGTACTGGCATTCTTTCCGTTCATTTTCCTTCTGTTGGAACGTCTACGCGAAAAATTCTCATTCTTCTATTCGCTCGCGCTCATTGTGCTGGTGCACTTTATGTTGCTTCCATCACACATGCAAATGATCCTCTATGTCTATCTCGCTCTCGGTCTCTATTATCTGTACTTCCTGATCTACGCAATCGCCAAAAAGGAACCATGGCTGGGATTGATACGCTCCGGATTGATTTTGGGAGCCGCCACGGCAATTGCATTGGCTATGACCGGCGATCAGTATCTTTCGACTTTGGAATATGCACCATATTCAACGCGAGGCTCCGATCCGATCGTTCAGAACCAGCAAAAAGATGGCGCGAAAGAAGCGAAGCTCACAAAGGGGGGATTGGATTATGACTACGCAACCAGCTGGTCATTCTCTCCGGGTGAGACGTTCACATTTCTTATCCCTTCGCTCTACGGATTCGGCGGCCAGACATATCAGGGAATATTGTCACAGAATCAACCGATTCGCGTGAATACGTATTTCGGGCAGATGCCGTTTACCGACGCGCCCCAATATATGGGGATTGTCATCCTGGTGCTGGCAGTTATAGGGGTCGTCAGAAATCGAAAGAATCCGTTTGTGCAGTATCTTGTTATTGCAAGCATTCTCGCATTGATTATCTCCTACGGACGCGAGTTGCCGATTCTCTTCGATCTGATGTTCAAATACTTTCCTATGTTTAATAAGTTCCGCATTCCGTCAATGATTCTGATTATTGTGCAGATGTTTGTGCCGCTGCTTGCAACCTATGGCATCGCCTCCCTTGCTGAGGATGCGAAGGGCGCAATTTCAGCATCGTCGGATAAAAAATGGAAAATCGCATTTGCCGTAATGGGCGTGCTCCTTGTCATAGCGCTTGCCCTGCGCGATGTCATTACCTCCATCTATGCCGCCTTCTTTCCGGAGCAGGAGATCACGCAGGTATTGGCGCGTTCCTATGGCAATCAATCCCAGGTGTTGTCCGAACTCTACAAATTCATCGCCGGTGGAGTGGCGACAGATATTGCCGCGGCCATGTTTGTTTTGCTGGTTGCTTTCGGGGCGTTCTATCTCTATCGTCAGCGCATGGTGAAATATCCTGTCCTGGCGGCAGCGATCATTCTGGCGGTGATTGTAGATCTCTGGCGGGTCGGCTCGAAACCTATGACGACGCACGATAAGAGAGCAACAGAAAGCGCATTGGTGGCGCCGGGATTTGTCAAATTCATACAACGCGATCCCGAGGTGTTCCGGACCCTGGAATTTGAAAACGGTGCACCGCCGTACAACAACCTTCTCGCGTACTGGCGGATACAGAGCGCCTATGGCTACCAGGGCGCGAAGATTCGGGCGTATCAGGATGTGGTGGATGTTGTCGGTCTGGGCAACCCGCTGCTCTGGGGTTTGATGAATGTTAAATATATTGTCAGCAACCGACCGGACTCCAATGAGGTGATGGTGCCGATATATCGCGAGGCGGATAAGATGGTCTTCTACAACCGTGCCTCGATGCCGCGGACATTTTTCGTGGACCGCTATGAAGTGGCGGGCGGAATTGATATTCTCAACAGGATCAAATCCATGTCCTTCAATCCCCGGCAGATCGCATTTGTCATGGAAGATCCGCATCTGAAAATCGATCCGCCGCAGCCCGGTTCGTCGGCGCAATTCATCCGTTCGGGCATTCAGGATCTGGAAATGAAGGTCAACGCAACGGGCAACAATCTATTATTCGTGAGCGAGACATACTACCCTGAAGGATGGAAGGCATTTGTCGACAATGTCGAGACACCGATTCTGAAATTGAATTACCTGTTTCGCGGCGTGGTGGTGCCGGCCGGGGTGCATACGGTAACGATGAAGTTTCAGCCGCACGGTTTTGCACTTGGCAAGACAATGTCTCTCGGGTTCAATATACTCGTGCTCCTGGGATTCGCGGCATTAGGCGCCATGGAATATTTGAAAAAAAGAAAAGCACAGCCCGTTT
>JAPLFO010000153.1:13412-33684 GCA_026390635.1 Ignavibacteriales bacterium | reverse complement strand
AGCCCGTTTCGGCGTAGTGCGCACGTCATACCTTTCGACAGAAGCGGGCAGAGGGCGATGAAATCATCGCCGCGCTCCTCTGCCGCGATATTTGTGGTGCCGTCTTCTTCCGGTGAAGAGGGACGGCATCTTCTTTGATGGATTAGTCAACTGAGCCGATGTCACCACTACGACTTAAAGTCCTCTTCCTGGCGAGTTGGTACCCGAACCGTGTCGCCAAAGTCCTTGGAATATTTGTCCGGCGCAAAGCTGAGGCAATGACGGGACTGTGCGATGTGGCCGTCCTGCATGTAGCGGAGGACGGACAAATGTTCCAACCTTCTGAATTCGAATGCTCCGATGTGAACGGCGTTCTGACGACTATCGTCTATTTTCGTCCAGGAGGTCCGGGGATATGGGGCGGTGTTCTATACAATATCAGGTACTTCCGTTCGTACTATCTTGGATGGAAACTGATTAAGCAGCGCTGGGGACGACCGAACGTGGTGCACGTGAATGTTGTCGACAGAGCCGGCTACTTTGCCCTCTTCCTGAAGAAAATCGCCGGACTGCCATATGTCATTACCGAGCATTCAACTCCCGATATTGATTTTGTCAAAGGTCTCAAGAGGACGACGCATGTTCCGCTCCGGCCGCTGAAGAAATTGGTGATCAAGAACAGCGGTAAGATGAATGTCGACTCGCAGGCCTCGCTGCGCTATCTTGAGATGTGCGGGTTCAACGGTGAGTTCTGTGTCATTCCCAATGTCGTGGAGATCATCGACCGGTTTGCTGCGGCGCCCAAAGAGAAACTGCGTCCCGGAAAAATTATCGGCGCCCACATTTCAATTCTGATCGGCAGAAAAAATATTGCGGACATTGTCCGCGCTGTGGCATCGATATATTATACTCATGGCCGGAAAGAGATAGAGTTTCATATCATCGGCGAGGGAGGATTGCTCGAAGAGCTTCGCGCACTCGCCGCGGATTTGAAGGTATTGGATACCGCGGTCTTCTTTCGCGGCTTTCTGTCGGAAGAAGAAAAGGGGCGACTGCTCGCAGCGTCGGATTTTCACGTTTTGAACAGCGAGAGTGAAGGATTTTCCGTCGTGACGGCAGAAGCAATTTCATACGGTGTCCCGGTCATCGCTACGGCGTGCGGCGGGCCGGAAGACTTTGTAACCGAACGGACAGGCCTGCTCATCGGGCGGAACGATCTTCCCGGACTGGAACGCGCAATGCTGTTTATGATGGATCATGCTTCGGAGTACGATCGCAGGGAGCTCCAGGAATTCGGACGTGCGAGATTCAGCTCGAAAGCGGTTGCCGCACAAACGTATGCAATGTACCGATCAGCGCTGACCAGCTGGCCATGCGGTAATACTGCCACGCCGGTGACCATCCTTCCGGAGTGGCAGGTGCTCGACATTGGCAGCGGCCACCAACCGCATCCGCGCGCCAATGTTCTTCTGGACAAATATACGGGCGAAACGGAACATCGTACCTCGCCGATCGTTCTCCATTTTGCCGATAAGTCATTTGTCACCGGCGACGCTCTCGAGATGCCTTTTCTGGATAAGTCCTTCGATTTTGCAATCGCATCCCACATTGCAGAACATGTGGATGATCCGGCGGTGCTCTGCTCCGAGATGTCGTGCGTATTCCACTTTGCGGAGAAAAAATATACGCCGCCTCCGTCTCAGCTGTTTTTCCGCTTTTTCTATCTGAACAGGGATGGCTATGCTGATCATCCGATGAAATCTCAGAATCCGCTGTTGTTGTTGTTGAATTGGGCGCTGGTGACGTGCTGGAAGTACATCCCCGGAGCGTACTCAAAAATCGAATGGGCTGGCGAGATTCGCTGCATCGTGCGGCGCCTGCCGGGCGGAACAGAGGAGCATGCCATCTAATGGGAATCGTAATCCGGCAATCGTTTCCGATGGTCGTTATTGGGATTCATCAATACTCTCTGGCTCTATCCGCAGGCGCTGACGGAAGAACAGATCGGATTGACGCGCACGCTCGTGAATGCCGCATTTCTCTTTGGCACTTTTGCGGCCCTCGGTTCCGCAAATATGCCGGCACGCTTCTTCCCGTACTTTAATAACCGCACCAGAAAACATCACGGATTTCTCTTCTTCCTGCTGTTGGTTGGGACAGCAGGCTATCTCTTTTTTCTCGCGGTGTTCTTTCTGGCGAAGGACTGGGTGTACGGGACCTATATCACTGCCGCCCCGATGTTGATTTCCTATCTCTACTACCTGCTCCCATTTACCGGCTTCGTTCTCTTCTGGGCAATCTTTGAGGCATATGCAATCATCCAGCAAATGCCCGTCGTTCCCAATTTTCTTCGCGAAACATTTATACGGGGAGTTTTTACGCTCGGTCTTGTGCTCGTTCTGTGCAAGGCTATTGGATTCCACACGTTCATTACGATGGTGGTGAGCGCGTATGGATTTATTCTGTTCGCGATCATTCTCTATATTAGAAGGGCGGGTCTTCTGTTTCTGGCACCGCAGCGGGAAATCTTTGCCGATCCCAAGATGAAGGAAATGCTTATCTTTGGCGGATTCCTTTTGATGGGAAATGTTTCCGGCGCCATCATTGCGAATATCGACGGATTGATGCTCAGCGCGTACAGCGGATTGAAGGCCACCGGTATCTATTCGATCGCCTTTTTCATCGGCACCATCGTCGAGATTCCCAAGCGATCTCTGTCACAGGTCCTTGTGCCGCTCATTTCCGAGGCAAATAAAAAGAACGATCTTGCAATGCTGTCGAGTCTGTATAAAAAGTCTTCCATTAATCAGTTGATCGTCGGCGGCTTCATCTTTCTTGTCATCTGGTGTAATATTGAAAATATTTTTGCATTGATTCCACACGGCAACGTCTTTGTGCAGGGGAAGTGGGTGGTCTTCTACATCGGTCTCGCTAGGTTGTTTGATATGCTGACCGGCATCAATGCCGAAATCATCGGGACGTCGAAGTACTATCGGTACGATCTCATCTTCTACGTGCTTCTCGGTGTGATCGGAATCGCTGCAAATGCAGTGCTGATTCCGATGCTCGGCATGACCGGCGCTGCCGTGGCGGCAGCCATTTCTATATTTCTTTTCAATACGATGCGGTACGTCTTCATCTATGTAAAGTACGGGATGCAGCCACTCTCCATCGGGACGATAAAAATGCTGCTGGTGGGGACGGGAATTATTTTCCTAAGCGGAGCCGTGACGTCGGGGCTGTCGGCGATTCCTGATATCATAGCACGGAGCGGTGTCATTTCTATTGTGTTTATTTCCGCCGTCTATGGGTTTCGAGTGTCGGAGGATGTTATGGATGTCACTAAAAAGGTGCTGGTTCTTCTCAAAGAACGAATGTCCGGGCACTCATGAGCTATCGATTCGTCAAGATCTCCACATTTTACAGGGATTTCCTGCGCAAGTACTATGACGCGAATCCAGGCATTGGTGCGCAGCCCTATGAGGCGCAGTACAGCCATTTGATGTCCATGGGATATGCTTGGTCCGGATATTTTTCACATTATCTGTCCGGACTTGGACAAGAAGCATACGACATCGTCGGCAATGCGGAAGGGCTGCAATCCGCCTGGGCGCGGGAGCACGGCGTTGAGGAAAAAGGGGCGGCCCTTGTTGCCGAGCAGATCAGGATTCTCAAGCCGACGGTGGTCATGTTCCAGGATAGCTTCACGTATCATGGACGATGGATCGAAGAATTGAGAAAAGCAGTTCCGTCGATACAGCTCGTCCTTGGATGGTGCTGTTCACCGTACAGCGAGGACTTTCTTTCTGAATGGAAATGTTTTGACGCCGTACTGTGTTGTTCCCCCTTATTTGTTGACGATCTTCAGCGCAAGGGAATCCGGACAGAATATCTGCCCCATGGATTTGAAACATCATTGGTGCCTCGTCTTTCCGAGAATAATATCTATCCGGCATCGGATGTGGCGTTTCTCGGTTCGCTCATTCCGGGAGCGGGATTTCACGATGTCCGCAAACAATTGCTTGAGGCATTGCTGAGTGCGGATGTTGCGCTTGCATTCTATGGTGCTGTGACCGACATTTCGCAAAATGAATTGATGCGCCGACAAGCGGGCTATGTCACGGCGGTCCTGATGAAGCAATTCGGATTGAGAGACCTCGCGGCGAAAATTCCGGGAATTCAAAAAGCACTATCTCTCGGCGAAATGCCGCACAAATTCCGTCGAATCGAAAAACTGAAGGCTGCGGCTCAGCCCCCGATCTATGGACTGGAAATGTTGAAGATGCTTTCGCGCGCAAAGATCGGATTCAACAACCATGGAGATGTGGCGGGTAATTTCGCCGCCAACATGCGTATGTTCGAAGTGACAGGAGCCGGCGCCTGCCTGGTGACCGATGCAAAAGAAAATATGCATGAATTTTTTGAGGAAGGTCGCGAAGTCATCACATACCGCTCCGCAGAAGAATGTATTGAAAAGATTCGCTGGCTGCTGGACCATCCGGCCGAATGCCGCGCAATCGCCGAAGCCGGGCAGCGGCGGACTTTGAAAGACCACACGATTGAACAGCGCGTCGGGCGCCTCCATGATATCATCAGTCACTTGTTGAAATGACAGGTATGAGTATTATCGCAACATTGTTGCAGAGAATAGAATTTGCAGATCAGCCGCCGGTACTGCTGGATGTTGGTGCATCCGGCACGTTGCACCGGCAATGGAAACCGCTCGCGAAGCGTTCCATCTGCATCGCCTTCGACGCCGACCAACGGGAATTCGGTTACGTGACCGACGATAGCGGATCTTTCGGGAAGTTGTACATCTATAAATGCATCGTGGCAGACAAGGCCTCCGATGCCTGCGCCTTTTATCTCACGCGATCGCCATTCTGCTCCAGTACGCTGATGCCTGATGCTCAAGGGCTGCGACCCTGGGCATTTGGTCCGAAGTTCGAGGTCGTGGAGACAATTTCCCTTCGATCGAACACACTGCCGAACGTGATGAAAGAAATCGGAATCACATCTATCGACTGGTTTAAGACCGATTCCCAGGGGACAGACCTGCGGCTCTTCCGTTCGCTGGCGCCTGAAGTGCTGCAAAAAGTTATTGCAGCAGATTTCGAACCGGGCATCATCGACTCCTATGTGGGCGAAGACAAATTGCATGAATTGCTCCGTTTCATGGACGCACAGCCATTCTGGATGTCTCACATGAAGGTCAAAGGGCCGGAGCGCTTGAGTGCCGCAGACCTGGACAGCCTTTCCGGAAATCGTTTCATGCAAAAGCTCCTCAGTTTTTCGCTTGTGACGAGCCCGGGCTGGGCGGAAGTGGGTTATCTGAACACGATGGAAGGCTCGACGTCGCTGCGAGACCATCTCCTTTCCTGGATATTTGCGACAATTCAGCGACAGTACGGCTTTGCTCTTTCGATTGCCCGAAAGGGGAAACAGCAATTCACCGATCCCGTTTTCTCGGATCTGGAGCGGGAGTCGATCCGTCGCCTCCGTTGGAATGTGGCAGCGATTCGATTCTTTCCGGCCGTGATTGAAAAGTTGACGAAGGTGTTCACCGAATGAAAATGGTCTTCTGCACACTGTTTGATTCGAACTATCTCTCCCGCGGATTGACTCTGTATTATTCGCTCGAACGGGTGTGTCCGGAATTCCACCTCTACATTTTTGCTTTCGATGAACGGTCCGACCGTGTGCTGCGGGCATTGAATCTGCCTCACGCGACAATTGTCCCGCTCAGAGAGTTCGAGGATGAGCGTCTCCTCGCGATCAAAGGCACCCGTTCCCGCGCAGAATATTGCTGGACGTGCACTTCGTCGACAATTCTCCACGTGCTGGAGCGGTATCAGGAACCAATGTGCACGTACCTTGATGCGGATATGATGTTTTTCAGTTCACCGCAGCCACTTTTTGATGAACTCGGGAGCGATTCGGTCATCATCACCGAGCATCGATACACGCCACGGTATGATAAATCCATACTCAGCGGCAAGTATTGTGTTCAGTTCGTCACATTCCGTCGTGACGAACGCGGGCTCAAAGCGCTGCGGTGGTGGCGGGAGCGGTGTCTCGAATGGTGCTATGCGCGGTACGAAGACGGAAAGTTCGGCGACCAGCTCTATCTTGACGATTGGACGGATCGGTTCGAGGGCATTCATGTGCTTCGCCACCTCGGCGGCGGGATGGCGGCGTGGAATGTTCAGCAATACCGGATACACTCCGGAAAGAACGGACTCGTTGGTCGTGAAATCAAAAGCGGGGAAGAGTTTGATGTCATTTTCTATCACTTTCATTATGTCCGGTTCTTCGTCAATGGGTTGGTGGATTTGGGAAGACGCGTTCTTTCAGAAGAGGCAAAGTCTCTGCTCTATGTTTCCTATCTGAAGGAACTGGAGCGGGCGAAGCAAGTCGCGGCCGGCGTTGATGCGTCGTTCGATTCCCATGGCGCATCCCCGCGCACAGTGGAGTGGAAGACGCCAATATTGTATCTCTATCGCAAGATGTTCGGCATCTACAATGTGGCACGATTGCAACGAATTCTGGAGGCATAGATGGCCTATACGATCGAATTGAAGACCCATTCCGATACCCGCGGCAATCTGACGGTGATCGAACGGGAGATTCCTTTTCCGGTGAAACGGATTTTCTACATTTACGGTGTGGACGATTCGGTTCGCGGCGGACATCGTCATCACAAAACATGGCAGGCGGCCATTTGCATTGCCGGTAGCTGCATTGTGTCCAATAATGACGGGGTGCTTCAGCACGACTATGTGCTGGATCATCCGAGCAAGTGCCTCATTCTGGAGCCGAAGGACTGGCATACAATGCACAGCTTCACTCCGAACGCAGTGCTGCTGGTGATGGCATCGGAGTACTTCGACAAGGACGACTATATCTTCGAGGAATATCGATGATTGAGTATGAAAATCTGGGGAAACTGAACGCTCCTTTTTTTGAGGATTACAAAAAAGCATTCGACGCTGTGTTGTCCGGCGGATGGTATATTCTCGGCGGTGCTGTAAAAAACTTCGAGTATGAATTCGGACATTATGTCGGCAGCAGCCATTGCATCGGCGTCGGAAATTGTCTCGACGGTCTCGTTTTCGCGTTGAAAGCTCTCAAACTTCCTGCGGGCTCGGAGATTATCGTTCCGTCGAATACCTACATTGCAACCATCCTTGCCGTGTTGCATGCCGGGCTTGTGCCGGTGCTTGTGGAGCCGGACATCAGAACGTACACCATCGATCCGAAACGGATTCCCGAAGCGATCACTGCAAAAACCGGGGCACTTCTTGTGGTGCACTTGTATGGAAAATCCTGCGACATGGATCCGATTCTTGCAACGGCGCAGACTCACGGCCTGGCAGTGATTGAAGATTGTGCTCAGTCCCATGGCGCACGGTACAAAGGAAGAATGACGGGGACGTTCGGGATCGGCGCTTTTAGTTTCTATCCGACGAAAAATCTGGGTGCATTGGGTGATGGAGGAGCGATCACAACCGGCGACGAGAGGATCGCGACGGCAGTTCGCCGGCTGCGCAACTATGGTTCCGACATAAAATACCACAACGAAGTGGTGGGACACAACTCGCGGTTGGACGAGGTGCAGGCGGCGTTTCTCTCTGTAAAGCTTCGGCGTTTGGATGAAATCAACGCGCACAAACAATCATTGGCGCGGCTGTATTTGGATGGATTGAAAGAGGATTTTGTTCTGCCGGCAGTTGATGCAGATTATTTCGATGTGTATCACATTTTCAACGTCCGCCATCCCAGAAGAGATGCGCTGAAAGACCATCTGCTGAAGAACGAGATTAAAACGGATGTTCATTATCCTATAGCACCGCACAAGCAAAAAGCAATGCAGGGAATACTTTCCGGTTCGTATCCGATTTCTGAAGAAATCCACGCGACGACACTCAGCCTGCCGATTTCGTTCTTTCACACTGAATCAGAGGTGCGTCGTGTTATTGATGCGATGAACAGCTTTTGATAAGATAATTACGAATTAAGAATTGAGACTTCTGAAAAACTCCTGGATGCCGGTCATTCTGAGCGCTTCGGCTTCGCTCAGCGCAAGCTCCGCGAAGAATCCATATGTTGTTTTCAGATCACTATGATGGATTCTCCCAAGGGGATCCCTTCGGGATTCGTCGCGAAGTTTATCCCGCCGCAGGCGGACGACTCAGAATGACAATCCGCGATGGTTTTTCAGACGTCTCGAATTATGAATTACGGCGGTGGTTGATCTGTTTGCGCCCGCCAGGGCTATTGAAAATGCCGCAATTCTCAATTCATAATTCTTAATTGCTTTTTAATCCGTCCAGAATTCCTGCCAGTTTCCTCGCAATCGCTTCTCTGCTAAACCGCCGTGCGGCACTTGCATCCGGCGAGTGTGCATTAACATTCGCAAACACATCATCCCCGTCATAGTGGTACGGGAATAATTCTCCGGCGTCGGCAGAAGCAATGATGGAGGCCACTTCCTTATTGTCATCCCCGAATGCGATGATTCTGCGGCCGGTGCGAAGATACTCAAAGAGCTTTCCGGGGACATGCCGTTTCTCCGATGCACAGACAATCAGGTGTGTCGCCTGCATCATTGCAGCGATCACATCATGATAGGGGAGGAAGCCGGAAAAGGTGGTTATTGAGGTGAGGCCGAAGTCCTGGATGGATTTCTTCACCCCGGGACTAACGGTTCCGACGAATGTCAGGGATACTTTCTTGCCGCCTTTGAGCGCGGCTGCCGTGTTCTTCCATAGCGAAACAGGATTCTGATAATCAAAAATATTCCCGGCATGCAGAAGACGGATTGTTTCATCCGTTGAAGGAAGCGTGTTCAGTCCGTCAAAGGATTCTTCGTTGTATCCCCAATAGAGAACGTGCGACTTCGCCGCTGTTGTGGGATATTTGTTTGAGTAATCCTGGCGCGAGCTTTCGGTAACATAAACGATTGCAGCAGCCTGTGCGAGAACGGATTGCTCAAAATAATTGTCCAGTGCGAGTGTTGGAGCGCTTCGCCGCATTCCTTTGTAGTATGCGATGTCCACCCAGGGGTCGATCAGAACCGGCACGTGCGGGACTCCAAAACGCGTGGAAAGCCTTTTCCCGATGAGATGTGCACTGTGAGGAGGTCCGATGGACACAATGGCGTCGAAGGGCTCGTGCGTCAGCAACCGCGCCGCACCTTTCACCGCGGAGAAATACCATCCCACCCGCGCATCGGGAACAAATAGATTCATCCGAATCCATACCGCGATGCGGTGGCGGAGCGATGTATTCTGCATTGCAATTGTTTCGGAGGCAACAAGGGGCTCGTCATCGGATTTACCGATGAAGGAGCGGTAGAGTGAGAAGGGATCGTTTGCAGCGGTACGAATGACCCGCATCGACGGGTTCATGTCGCCGAGCAGACTTTCGTCGCGTTGCGAGAACCGATCTTCGTCGATGGTAAGAACGGAAGGGAGCCAGGTATCGCCCGGAAGATGCTTGATCACATACAGCGGCCAGTGCAGCGATGCTTTGCCGGATGGCGGCCAGAAATATGTGATGAAGAGGACGCGCTTCATGGAATGATGGAAGCGTTATTGATTTCCAACAGCATGTCGCAGATTTCGCGAACGCACCCCTCGCCACCTTTTTTCTGAGTGACGTAGTGGACGATCTTTCTATTCTGCGGCGCTGCGTCCGCTGGTGCCGCTGCAAACCCGACGCGTTTCAGCAGCTCCAGATCGTTGACATCGTCACCGATAAATGCCACATCATCCCACGTCAGGCTATGGCGCTTCATGAGTGTTTCCATCGCGACCTCCTTGTCGCGAACGCCCTGGAACAGGTCGGTGATCTTCAGCTTTATGGCCCGCCGCTCGACAAGCTTCGTGTCTTCGCGGGTGATGATGGCGACCCTGATACCGTACTCCCGTAGCAGGACCATTCCCATCCCGTCGCGGGAATTGAATTTTTTCATCTCCTCACCATTCTCTAAATAGTACATTCCGGAGTCGGTAAGAACACCGTCCACATCGGTGGCGAGCAGCTTGATCTTTTTCAATCTGGAAATGAGTTTCTTAGTCATGGCGTGTGCCGGTTTGAGAGGGAGAAAAAAACCGCAGGAACGCAGCAGCTGTGCTTTCCTGCGGTTTGAACAGGATTTATTGCATCAATGCTTGAACAATCATTGCCTGATCTTCGGCTGTGAGGTACGGATGCATCGGAATGCTGAAAATCTTTTCCGCGATACGTTCACTGAGAGGGAAATCCCCCTTCTTTCCGCCGAGTTCTTTAAATGCGTCTTGTAAATGCAGCGGCTTCGGATAGTACACCGCAGAAGGAATATTCGCCGCTTTCAGTTTTGCCATCGCATCGGCACGGTTCTCTGCGAGTATTGAATACTGTGCCCAGGCACTGACACAATCGGGAGCAACGTACGGTGTTACATATTTTGGCTGCAACATCTTTGAATAGCGGTCCGCAACCTGATTGCGAAGCCCGATCTCTTCGTCAAAGATTTCCATTTTTGCCAACAGAATCGCCGCCTGCATTGTGTCCAGTCTTCCATTGATGCCGACGCGCACGTTGTTGTATTTATCCTCGCCCTGTCCGTGCACGCGAATGGAAACAAGCGCCTTGTGCATCTCATCGCTATTGGTGAAAATGGCGCCGCCGTCGCCGTAGCAGCCAAGAGGCTTGGCGGGGAAGAACGAGGTAGCCGCAACGTCGCCAAAACTGCAGCTCTTTTTGCCTTTGTAGGACGCGCCGAACGCCTGCGCTGCATCCTCCATCACCCAGAGTCCGTACCGGTCGGCGATTGTCTTGATGGCATCGTAATCCGGTGTCTGGCCGAACAGGTCGACGGGAATGACGCCGCGGATTTTTCCAAGAGACGGATTTGCTGCATATCGCTTGACGGCATCTTCGAGTCTCGCCGGGTCGATGTTATAGGTCCGTTCATCGATGTCGACGAATACGGTCTTTGCACGCAGAATCGCTATCACTTCCGCCGTAGCGATAAAAGTGAAAGGCGTGGTGAAAATAACGTCGCCGGGGCCCATGCCGTAGGCCATCAGGGGCATGAGGAGCGCATCGGTGCCGCTGGAGCAGGAAACGCAATGCTTGACACCGACATAGGAGGAAAGAGTCTTTTCCAGTTCAGCGACTTCCGGTCCCATAATGTAGGTCCCATGTTCCAGAAGTTTTGCAATCCGCCGATCAATGGACGCCTTGATACGACTTTGCTGCGCTTTAAGATCGATAAAAGGAATTGCCATGGTGTGCTCTCGGATAATTTGACTTGGTAAGTATTGACTATAAAACTAACGTAAAAAAGGGTCGGGTTCAAGGGGTTTTTTGACTTCTGCCGCCGAGGTGACAAATGCTAAAATGCCCGGCCGCGGTATTGCTTTTTCACTTCATTTCCATAGATTACACGTATGAAGATTGCGATCATCTCGGATATCCATGGAAATCTCGAAGCTCTGACTGCTGCCTTCCGTGTGATCGAAACAAAGGGGATCAAAACAGTCTACTGCCTTGGCGACATCGTTGGCTACGGCGCAAATCCGGGAGAGTGCATTGATCTTCTTCTCCGCCACAACGCCCGCACCGTGGTCGGCAATCACGACCGGGCGCTCTTCGATAAGCACATATTGATGTGCTTCAACCGGAATGCAAAGCATGCGATTGAATGGACACATCAGCAGCTCACGGAAGCGCAGAAAAACTGTCTGGAGTCCCTGCCGTATGTGCTGACCGAAGGCGATAGCACCTTCGTGCACGCGTCCCCGCTTCGTCCGGAAGAATGGGACTACTTGATGAGCGAGCGGGACGCCATTGCCGCTTTCCCCGCCTTTTCAACGCCGCTCTGCTGGATTGGGCACACTCATGTGCCGGATGTTTTTACAGAGAATGCGCAGAATCAGGTACTGGAGCGCGGAAGGCGATTCATTGTCAATGTCGGAAGTATTGGACAGCCGCGCGATCATGACAGCCGGCTGAGTTTCTGCATTTTTGATACCGATGACTGGAGCATGGAACACATCCGCGAAGAATACGACATTGCGTCAGCACGAAAAAAGATCATTGATGCCGGGTTGCCGCGGTGGCTTGGAGACCGTCTCGTTAATGGCTCCTGAGTCTTTAATCCTGTACCAGAAATCCGCGTTTCTTGGCGTAGTCGAATAAGAGTGAGTACAGCAGTTTGCGTCCGCGATGCAGTCGCGACCGGACAGTGCCGACCGGGACGTTGACAAATTCCGCAATTTCTTCGTATGACATCCCTTCTATATCACACAGCAGAACAACCGTGCGGAAGTCTTCCGGCAGCGATGCCAGTGCCTTCGAGACATCGTCGTCGAACATCTTGTCGAACATTTCATCATGAGAGTCGTTGCCTTCGGCGGAATCGTCGAGCATTCCGTGATAGAATTCTTTGATTTCATCGAAGTCGACCATGTCCGGTTCTTTGGCTTCTTTCCGGTACATGTTAATGTAGGTGTTCTTCATGATGCGGTAGAGCCAGGCACGCACATTGGTGCCTTTCTCGTACTTGTCCCAGAATCGGTAGGCTTTCAGGTAGGTTTCCTGCAGCAGGTCTTTCGCGTCGTCGTTGGATCCTGTAATGCGGAGCGCGTAGTGATGCAACTCGTCCATGTGAGGGACTGCTTCCCGCTGAAATTCATCGTATATTGCGTTAGGTTTTCTATCTCCCATCGGGACTAGAGTTCATTTTACTGAATAACATAGCGAAAAACGAAGTGAGTATCAATATGACGAAAAACAGTGCACGCATGGTTCTCTTCTTTCTGTGCGGAGTTACGGCTGCAGTTCATCACAGCCGCCAGATCCTGATGGTCCCGGAAAGCGTGGGAATGGTACAACTATGCTTTCCAACGGCTGGCTTCTTTCGCCGGCGGGTACAAGTATCGATGCCGGTGACCTTCCTCTCGGAATGGATATCTCGGACGACGGCAAGATCGCTGTCCTTATTAATAATGGACAGAGCAAACACTCGATCATGATCGTTGATGTGGAGCAGAAGCGGATTGCACAGACGCTGGTGATAAAAAAATCGTGGGTCGGGGTCGTCATGCGGAAGGATGCACGGGGATTTTTCGTTTCGGGAGGAAATGATAATGTCATTCACGAGTACGCGTTGAAGGATATGACCGCCACGCTGGTGCGATCGATCCCGCTGTGGAAGGAACGCGTGTCGGAAAACATTTCGCCGGGAGGTATCACACTCGGGAACAATGATTCGCTCCTATTTGTCGCGACAAAAGGCAGCATGACCCTCTACAAAATTCTTCTTTCGAGCGGAGCGGTGGTCGGCTCGGTACAATTGCCGGCGCCTCTCTATTCCTGCGTGTATGATCCGCAGCGGCATCGTGTGTGTGTGAGCGTTTGGGGCGGTTCGCAGGTGGCGGTGGTTGATGAAGAGTCACTTGCGATAGTAAAAATGGTGCGTGTGGGAGATCATCCCTGCGACATGCTCCTGTCAAAGGACAACAGCCGCCTCTTTGTCGCAAACGCTAATAATAATACGGTCTCCGTTCTGGATCTGAGTTCTCTCGAAATAGAGGAGACGATTGGAATTGCGCTCTCACCCGATGCCCCGAACGGGAGTACGCCGAATGCGCTGGCGCTCAGCAGGGACGGCGAAACGCTCTTTGTTGCAAATGCCGACAACAATTGCCTGGCGGTGATTGACGTCGAACGGCGTGGGAGAAGCCGGGGAAAGGGCTTCATCCCCACCGGCTGGTATCCGACAGCCCTCAGATGTGCCGGAAATATGCTGCTCGTAACCAACGGCAAAGGAATGTCCTCCAAAGCGAATCCCGGAGGCGAATACATCGGGTCGCTCCTTGGCGGATCGCTCTCTTTTATCGACATTCCAACGGGAAAGAGACTGGACAGCCTCACGGCACTTGTGTACCGCAATACCCCGTCCGCCAGTACCGGCATGCCGGAATGGAAACTGGACAATCCGATACCTCTGACGAAAGGATGTACAAGCCCTCTCAAGCACGTCTTTTACATCATTAAAGAAAACCGGACATATGATCAGGTGCTGGGAGATATGGAACGCGGTAATGGCGATCCGTCTCTCGCGATTTTCGGAAAAAAGGTGAGTCCGAATCATCACGCACTTGCAGATGAATTCGTCTTGCTGGACAATTTCTATGTGGACGCTGAAGTGAGTGCGGACGGGCATAATTGGTCGATGGCTGCGTATGCCACCGATTATGTTGAGAAAACGTGGCCTACCTCGTACGGCGGACGCGGAGGTACGTACGACTACGAGAATGAGGGGATCATGTCGCCCAGCGTGGGATACATCTGGGACAACTGCTTGAGGCATAATGTTTCGTTCCGCAATTACGGCGAATTTATGGACGAGGATCTCTCATCGAAGGGCGTGCTCAAACCGAACGCAAAGGGATTGATGGATCATTCCTCACCGGACTATCGCGGCTGGGATCTGAACTATCTCGATACGAAGCGCGCCGAAGTGTGGATCAAAGAATTCGATGCATACGAGAAGGGAGACTCTCTGCCGAGTTTTCAGATTCTTCGCCTGCCCAATGATCACACCGCCGGCACCAAACGCGGGATTCGAACGCCGCGTGCAATGGTCGCCGAGAATGATCTTGCGTTGGGGATGATTGTGGAGCGCATTTCGCGCAGCACATACTGGCCGCAGTCGGCGATTTTTGTTCTGGAAGATGATGCGCAGAATGGGCCGGATCATGTCGATGCACATCGCAGCATTGCCTTTGTGATCAGTCCGTATGTACGGCGCCGCGTTGTGGATCATTCGATGTATTCCACTTCCGGAATGCTCCGTACGATGGAACTGATTCTTGGACTTCCGCCCATGAGTCAGTTCGATGCCGCAGCGCTTCCGATGTTTGCATCATTTACTTCTACACCGGATCTGACACCGTACGTTCACAGAAAGAATATCATCGATCTGGACGAACGGAATCTTCTCGGCGCGTACGGCCAGGACCGGATGGAAACCTTCAGCCTTGCGAAGGAAGACGAAGCGCCGGATATTGAATTCAACAAAATCATCTGGCGGTCTATCCGTGATACCGAGATGCCTGCTCCGGTGCACAGCGCCTTTGTTCTTGCCGGAGATGAATGATTTTTGGGCGCGCCAACCTGCTGTCTTCTTGAACTTGCCGAAGGATTGCCGTACCTTCAAAGAAAGACTTTGCCACAGAGGACACAGAGTCCCTCGGCGCGTGCGGCTTTCGCCGGACTTGCTCGGGATGACGTAAATAATATTTCGTCATGGTGAGCGAGTCCCGAAGGGACAAGTCGAACCATACTCTGTGACCTCTGTGTTCTGTGGCTATCTTTTTTTCTATCTATTTGACAATTGAACATATTGTGATCATCCGCGATGAGAATTGAAATGAAAAAGAAAAAACCAGCTCTGTCCACCAAAGCCATTCACGGTACCGCGATGCATCCGTACCGCGGGCCGGTATCGCTGCCGATTTATCAGACATCGACATACCGGTTCAAGAATTCAGGAGATGCGATCCGGTATGCACAAGGAGATCCGACAGTCTACGTGTATTCACGGTATCATAATCCGACGGTCAACGACGTCGAGGGAAAGCTTGCTTTTGTGAACGATGCCGAGTCGGCGATTTTGTTTGCGTCTGGTATGGCGGCAATTTCGACTGCCATTGTTACCTTTGTCCACAGCGGCGATGAAATTGTCAGTATTCCCGCACTCTATGGCGGGACCTACCGCTTTTTCCGGGACGTTCTCCCCGGAAACAATATCGTTGTGAAATATTCGGAACCTGCCTCTATGGCAGATATTTCGCATTTGATCACACCGAAGACGAAGCTCGTCTATTTTGAGACGCCGACAAACCCGACGTTGTCGATCGTTGATATCGCCGGACTGATGAAGCAGGTGAAGGCCGCTGAGAAAAAATTCTCCATACGGATCCTGACAATGATGGACAATACATTTGCAACGGTATTGAACCAGAGGCCGTTTGAATCCGGCGTCGATCTTGTCGTCGAGAGCGCGACCAAATACATCGGCGGTCATAGCGATCTGCTGGCGGGCGTGGTCACCGGTCCGAGATCTCTCCTCGACAAAATCCGGACATCAGCGAAATACTACGGCGGTTGCGCGGACCCATTTATGGCATATCTGCTCTTCCGGAGCCTGAAAACATTCGTCCTGCGCGTGCAGGAACAGAATCGGAGTGCACGCCGGCTTTCGGCCGCGCTCGAAAAACACCCAAAAGTGATTCGCGTGCTCTATCCCGGACTGAAATCGCATCCGCATCATTCCATCGCAAAGAAGCAGATGATCGGATTTGGAGGAATGGTGACGATTGAGGTTCGCGGCGGCGTACGAAAAGCCGTTCGTGTCTGCGATGCGCTGAATGTTGCTGTGAATGCAATGTCTCTGGGCGGAGTGGAAACACTCGTCAGTATTCCGGTGTATTCATCCCACGTGAACATGACTCCGAAAGAACTCGCATCCCACGGAGTAACCCCGGGTATGATCCGCATTTCCGTCGGACTGGAAGATGTGGATGATCTGATTGCTGATTTTGACCAGGCTTTGCGGGCATAAAGAATCGATTGCGAAGGTATTCGAAATCCGCACGCAAAGGAACCCGCGATTTCCAAACAATGTTACAAAGATGATGACAGAAGAACAGGAACCCAAAAAAGAGCTGACCGAGAACCCCATCATCGAATGGGATCTCTCAAAGCTGAGAAGAAAATCGAAGCCGGTTGCAACCATGGAGGAGGGAATGAGTATCCTTCACAGGCTTGTTGCCGTGGCGGATACATTTTACAAGGGCAAAGCCGCGGGATTGGCTGCACCCCAGATCGGGATTTTCAAGCGGGCTTTTGTCGTCCATATCCCGGTGGTCGAAGGGAGCAGCCGGCTTCCGCAGCACGTCACGGACGAATGGCTCGGCTATATCAATCCGGTGATTCACGAAACAGACGGGGAGGGAGAGATCGACTACGACGGTTGCCTTAGTTTTCCCGGACTGGTTGCGATCACCAGGCGCTGGCGGAGAATTAAGATCTCAGCGCTGAACTGTCCGGAGCCGGTGTGGCTGGATCCTGGTGCGGATGTAACGCGTGAAAACGGAGATACGTTTCTCGGGTCCGGTCCGTCGATCTTTTTCCAGCATGAGTTCGATCACTTAAGCGGCATCATGTTCTTCGATCGGGAAGTGGACCCGGAGGAGAAGGAAAAACTGGCCGCGGAAGTAAGAGGCCATCAACCGCAGCGAGTGTAACGCCAATGAAAAGGAAACGCTCGCCGGTTACAGGTGAGCGCTTTTTTTCAACAGGATCTTTAACAAGCACATCTCGATTTTTCCCGGCGCAGTAACTACTTCTTCCCGAAAGCCCCCCGGATATCCTCGATCTTCTGTACGCCAAGTCCGGAGATGGCACTCACAGAACGAATTCCAATAAGTGCCGTATCGATGTGTTGTTCAATCTCCCTCATGACGGAATTGAAAAGTTCGGCTTTGTCCGGGGGAAGGAGAGAGGAAAATTGTTCACGGCACAGGGTTTGGAGCCGCGACAGCGCCGCAACATCCCGTTCGAGCAGCCGGTGCGTGGAGATGATAGAGGCATGGAGTGCCTCGAGTGCATCCAGATCTCTTTCTTTTTCCCGGAAGAGTTTTTCTTCCGCTTCGTGTTCAATAAGCTGGCGCCGATTGAGATACCGCTCGTGAACCGCTTGAATGGCGGCAGAGAGGCGGCCGATCTGGATTTCATCCTTCCGGAGGTAATCATAGACGCCGCTTTTCATCGCCTCTATGATAACTTCTTCAGATCCCATATTGGTGAACATAATCACCGGAGTGTGGACGTGATTCTGGTGCATCCATTCGACCACTTCGAGGCCATCCATTCCCGGCATCTTATTGTCGAGGAGGATAACGTCGTATGAGCTCGACTTGATTTTCTCGACAGCGGTTTCCCCCGATTCAGCCGTGTCTACGGCATACTTATCGGTCATTTTGAGACCCATTTCAACGCTCAACCGGAAAGAGTCTTCATCATCGGCAACCAGTAAACGAAGCATTTGCGGTCCATTCATATGACACACCCTATATATGAAGATGTAGGAAAACGGCTGAATTCAATAATACCAAAGTGCATCGAGGAACGCAAGGACGATTATTGTTAATTTAAATGCTATCTCCCGAATGGCTGCTCTATATCCAGCGGAAGCGAAATAACTGAAAAAGACCGGAATTGCTCAATTCTTGCGGTTCCACTTTCTGGTTGTTACATTATTTATCGGATGGAAATACATCGCCTCGTGCCGGTAGAAAAGCGATCAGAATGTTCGAATTATGCACGCTAGTTGCGCGTGCCGGCGGAAAATCCAAGAATGGCCATAAACAAAGGAAGGAATGCAATCATGCAAACAATTTTGGGAGCAAACGGAACAATAGGTTCTGTCTTAGCGAAAGAACTGACGGCTTACACTGGGCACATACGATTAGTAAGTCGTAACCCAAAGAGAGTAAATGAAACAGATGAATTATTTCCGGCCGATTTGACCGATGTGCGCCGGATAGATCGAGCCATTGAAGGCTCTGAAGTGGTATATTTGCTGGTTGGATTTGAATACAGCATACGAGTGTGGCGGGAAAATTGGCCGAAACTTATGCGTGCCACCATCGATGCCTGCATCAAGCATAAAGCGAAACTGGTGTTTTTTGACAATGTCTACATGTATGATATCCATGCTATTCCGCACATGACTGAAAATTCGATCATAAACCCGCCAAGCAAAAAGGGGATGGTGAGGAAAGAAATTGCCGACATGCTTCTCACTGAAGTGCAGTCAGGAAAATTAACCGCACTCATTGCCCGTTCTGCCGATTTCTATGGTCCTGATAATGACAGAAGCTTTCTCGTCGAAGTGGTTTACAAAAACATGAAAAAAGGAAAGAAACCCAATTGGTTCATCGATGCAGACAAAAAGCATTCCTTCACGTTTACGCCCGATGCAGCCAGGGCGACTGCACTCCTGGGCAACACCGCTGACGCATACAACCAGGTCTGGCATTTGCCCACCGACAAAAACACTTTGACGGGCAGAGAAATGATAGCCTTGTTTGCCAAGGAAATGAATGCAGAAAACAAGATTTCTCTCGTGCCGATGTGGCTATTGAAAATACTCGGCTTGTTCATTCCACTGATGAAAGAGATGCCTGAAATGATGTATCAATACGACAGGGATTATTTCTTCGATTCAAGCAAATTTGAAAAACTCTTTGCCTTTAGAACGACAACCTATCAAGAGGGTGTCCGGCTGACAGTGGAGCAAACAAAAAGATAGATGGCCTGGCTGGCAACTGCCGACTGCACGCGAGCAGAAGGTGGGGTTTTCAACAGTATCGTACACATCGGATCGATATACCATGACACTATACAGCGTTGCAGCGATACGAGTCGCGGGATGGCAGCAATGAGATGTGCCCGACTTATGGTGCTTCTGATGTTTTCCTGTGCACTCCACGGTGAGGAATTTTTCACCGTCAGAGGAATTGTCCGTGACGGATCGACCCGCGAGCCGCTGCTCTTTGCAAACATATCGGTCGCAGACTTACAGCAGGGAACCACAACAGATGTGAAAGGAAAATTCTCGCTCAGACTTCCGAAAGGGCCCAGGCTGCTTCATTGCAGCTTTGTCGGATACAAATCGCAGGACGTTGCCCTAGTTGTCGAACGCAATCAGGAACTTGCAATCGTCCTTTTCGCAACAGACGTCCTGTTGCAGGACGTCACGGTCTATGCGTACCAGGAGAACGGCGGCGAATTGATGAAGGAGAACGGTCTGACCCTCCAGAGCGAAAAGATCAAGTCGACGACAGCTGTTCTCCCGGACGTCTTGCGCAGTGTCCAGATGCTGCCGGGTGTCTCCACCAACAATGAGTTCAGCGCCAAGTTCAATGTTCGGGGCGGAAATCATGACGAGAATCTCGTCTTGGTCAACGGTACGCAGGTGTACGATCCGTATCACATCAAAGAAGTCCCGAATGCGAGCATCGGGATTATGAATATGGAGATGATCAGTACAGTGGATTTGATGACGGGCGGCTTCCCGGCCCGGTACGGCGACAAGATGAGTTCTGTTGTCGACATCGAGTATCGCGAGGGAAGTCGTGAACGCAGCAGCGGTTCGCTCAGTTTGAGCATCACCGATGCGGATTGCGTCGCAGAGGGACCGCTGGGAGAGAACGGATCTTTCATTCTC
>JAPLFO010000153.1:0-13392 GCA_026390635.1 Ignavibacteriales bacterium | reverse complement strand
GGAGTACATAATCAAAATGCTCGACTACGGTTCCACTGTGCATCCGTCGTTCTATGATGTGCAGGGTGTTGCGGGGTACAGTCTGACGCCGGGAAGCAAGCTGCTCTTCAAATTCATTCACGCCGGTGATGCCTTCACGGAAGATCCAACCACGCATACGAATGCGGGCTATCAATGGAGATCGTCCGACGGGTTGACGAATACGCAGCAATCCGGGGATACGATCGATAACAACTCGCAGTACTATAGCACGCTGCTTGTTCTTCAAAGTAAAAACATTTTGTCTCCGTCCACCGTTGTGAAAGTCGAGCTCTCATACTATGACCAGCGGGAAGAAGAGCGATATTGGAATCAGTACTACTACTTCTATACCGGCGTCCGGCGGTCCGATTTCTTTTTCTACAATTCCGTGACAGAACAACAATATCACAATACGCTCTCCATCAGGACGATGGAGCTGAATGCGGCAATTGACCAGCAGATCTCTTCATCCTATGCATTGAAAGCCGGTGCGAGCTGGCAGCGGATCAGATTTTATGAAGACCAAACGTTTCAGCGGATCAACGACACATGGACCAATACCGTGCGGTATCCCGACACCATACAAACACGGCAGATCGAAAATCCGATGGACTGGGTCAATAATCAGATGAATACGGAATCATTCAAGGCGGCGGGCTTTGTTGAAAACAGTGTTCACCTGAGCGATCGCATGATTCTCAATATGGGTGGCCGGATGGATTATTTCGGGATCAACAAAGAACTGACGGTCAGTCCGCGATTGCAACTTGCCTGCAGACTCGATCCGGCATTCACGCTGCGCGCTGCCTGGGGGTTTTACTACCAATCTCCCAACTACCGCCAGATTGCCTATGCCGCGGCGTCGGACACCAATGCTCTTTCGCAGCGTGCAATTCACTACACAGCAGGGATCGACTACAGTGTGAATTGGGGAGCGATGGCGGAAAATTATTTCAAAGCGAAACTGGAATTTTTCTATAAAGACTATGCAAAACTGATGAGCGCGACGCAAACGAGCGACGGTTTCATTTACTATTCCAGAAAGAACGATGCTGTCGGATATGCGAAAGGATTCGATCTGTACCTGATGTACTCGTTGCCCGGCTTTTCCGGATGGATAAGCTATGGCTATTTGATTTCGAATCAGGACGTCCTGAACGATGCATTCGGAGCATATCCGCGCTATACGGATCAGAGGCACACAGCGTCGGCCACCGTGCTGTGGGATCTCGGCCGGCAATGGAGCTGCAATCTTCGCTATGTCTATGGCAGCGGCTATCCATTCACACCGTCGTCGACCAGGTATGACGCAATCAGGGAAACCTGGAGCTGGATCCCGGGTGCCCCCAATTCCGAGCGGCTCCCTTCGTACAGCCGAATGGACGTGCGGGTAACCAGGGATTTTGCAATCTGGGGACTGACCACGTCACTGTTTCTGGACGTGAGCAACGTCTTCAATGTGAAGAACCTCCAATCCTATCGTTACTCCTTCCTATCGCTACTCATTCGACGGAAACGGGAGGCCGCTGCGGAAGGATGTGTACTTATGGCCGATTATTCCGAGCGTCGGCATGTCCGTGCGTATGTGAGAATGCCGGCATGACAATCGGTCGATGACGAACCGGTGCCATGGCTTGACACAATTCCCAATATGATTATCTTATAAGAAGGATATAGTTGTTCTTTGCGATAGATTTCGCTTATCAAGAACGGTCGAGGGAACAGGCCCGACGACGCCGTAGCAACCGATGCTGTCGCAGGACAGCATGGCAGGTGCTAAATCCTGCTCCGTTCCGCGGAGAAAGATGAGAAGAAGCCGGGATGCAGATCACGCTCACCTCTTCCTTTCATCAGCGAAGAGGTTTGTTGTTATTTCCGGCTACGGGATCATTTTTCTCTGTGCCGTCCCGAGTCCAGAGGATCCCATTTTGGGGCGAGTGAAACGAGTCGAAGGGCTCTGCGCGTCATCCCGAGCGAGTCCCAACGGGACGAGTCGAGGGATTCTGTGGCAATTCTTTTTCCATTCAATTCATGAGGAAGCACCATGCGCTTTCAAACCGCCGCAATTCACGCCGGAGTCGAAAAAGATTCTGCGTACAACAGCATCATCACGCCGATCTATCAGACCTCGACATTTCGCTTTGAAGACGTCGGGCAGACCAAAGGGTACGACTATACCCGCACCGCCAATCCGACGCGCACGGCGCTGGAAGAAAATCTTGCTGCGCTGGAAGGAGGGGCCGGTGCACGCGCGGTGGCGACGGGAATGGCTGCGATCAATGTGGTGCTGCATCTCTTCCGCTCTGGCGATCAGATTTTGTGCACGAACGATTGCTACGGCGGCACGGAGCGCCTTCTTCGCACCTATGCCGATCTCTACAATCTGCAGGTTTCCTATGTTGACATGACCGATCTGGCGGCGGTCAAAAAAGCCCTGCAGCCAAACACCAAAGTCCTCTGGATCGAAACGCCCAGCAATCCGCTCCTGAACGTGATCGATATTCAGCAGCTTTCGGACATCGCGCATGCCCACGGTGCGATGTCCGTTGTGGACAATACATTTCTCTCGCCGTACAATCAAAAGCCTTTTCAACTCGGTGCCGACATCATTGTCCATTCCACCACGAAATATCTGAACGGACACAGCGACGTGGTCGGCGGGGCAATCGTTGCAAAAACACCGGACGATGTGCAGCGGATCCACCAGTTGGTCAATGCACTGGGGCAGGGGCAATCTCCCTTCGAGAGCTGGCTGGTACTGCGCGGGATTAAGACGCTCGTTGCCCGCATGCGGCTGCATGAGGAAAATGCAAATACTGTTGCAAGATTCCTGGAAGCACATCCTCGCGTGGCAAAAGTGAATTATCCCGGACTTCCGTCCCACAAGCATCACGAACTGGCCAAACGGCAGCAAAGCGGATTCGGAGGGATGCTTTCGTTTGAGATCAACGGCGGCATGGATCAGATCAACCGCATCCTGCGTGCGACCAGAGTGTTCGCCGTTGCAGAATCCCTCGGCGGCATCGAGTCCCTCATCTGCCATCCCGCGACGATGACCCATGCCTCCATGCTGCCGGAGCTGCGGGAGAAGGCGGGCATTACAGACCGCGTGATACGGCTTTCTGTGGGTATTGAGGATGTGAATGATCTTGTGGAAGATTTGGAAACGGCGCTGGGGTTTTAGTGGGAGTTGAACAGGAGGACGGTTTTAAGTAGCGGTGCGTTTTCCTGACCAACCATGCCCATTGGACGGAGAGGCTGATTTTCGTATCTTGTCCCAAGCGATACGCGATTGTTTTTCGATTTGTCCCCTGGAGAATTATCTTGCCTGACGAGAATAAAAAAGATGAGCAGTTGCTGGCGAAGAATCCGACTGCACTCATCATAAGATACCAGGAGATCATCAGAATCATCGTCAAAAAATATATTGCATCAAAGATGTTTAAGGCGGATGATTTTGATGATGTTGTGCAGATGGTCAACGAAGATATAATAAAAAAGATTGATGCCATCCGGAAGAATTATAACGGCCAGTCCTTGCTAAAGACGTATTTCTCCGCCATCGTCAGAAATTCGTGTTTGAAGATCCATCAGAAACATGCACGGGAAATGACCATGCTTCCGCTTGAAGAGGGGGATTCCACCGAAGAGGAAACGGTCACGAACCAGCTGGAAATCGAACATGATGTGGAGAGATTGAAAAGAATTTTCTCTTATTTTGGCAGAAAGCATGGCCGCGTCATTCTTTGTCTCAAGCTCAATTTTCAGATTCCGATAGAACGTGGAGACATTCTTTCCTGCTTCTCCAATTGCTCCGAGGAAGACATTGTGATGCTTATGAGTCTTTTTGAGTTTGGCCAGCAACAAAGGACGCTTAAGCAGGTATATCGCAATATTACTCCCATCCTTAACAGATATGAGGAGAAAAACAATACGGAAGATGCGGTAAGACGCTGGACGGAGGATAAAATCGGCGAAATTGTCCAGATCCTGAACGCTGCGCCCTATAACTCGAAATATGACAGGGAAACCCTGAAAATCCTTCTCGAAAATCATTCTTCCATTCAGAGATAGTTAATGGATACATATGAGAAAAGGACGGAAAGGATGGGAAGGAAATGATGAATTTCTTTAGGGAAGACTCACACCTCTCGGAAGAAGCGGTTGCACTCTACGTGGATGCGTTGAAACTCAAAACCATAGAGCAGATTCCCGAGGAGATTCGCGACCATGTTGCAGAGTGCCCGGTCTGCAAGATCGACATCGAGGAACTTTTTCTCCTCCTTGAAGATCAACAATACGCGATGGAGGAACAGCATTCCCTATTTCAATCCCCGCTTCTATCAAGGAAGAATTCAATCGTCTGGGTTTATCGGATTGCTGCGGTTCTCCTGGTTGCTCTCGGGTCTTATGGAGTTTATCAACTCTCCCGGCATCCGGGGGACAAAAATGCAGGCGGCAATCTCGTACCCGCCGCTCCAACAGTCGCCATCTCAGCGGATACGTCGCCGGTCAAGGGGAATGAAAAACTGCTTGCGGACAACTTCACTGTGCTCCCGTTGCTTGAAGACCTTGTCAGGACGGAGTATCGATCAAACGAAGTAGAGATTCAGGCACCGGCGCTTGGCGCCGAGGTGGGAAATAGAATTGTGTTCAAGTGGAGTCGAGTGCCTGGAAAATTTGTAATCGTCAGGATTCTCACAAACGCAGGCAGAGAAGTCCATTCAGCAAAGACAGAAACGAACACTTATCTCTTCAACGGAAGACTGACACCGGGTCTGTATTACTGGAAACTGGAGAGCGAGGAAGAATTGCTGTGTGTCGGGAGATTTCTCAAAAAATAAGAATGTCTCTCAATTCGTAGATGAAGAGAGAAGTACGAACCCGGTCCATTTTGCAGGGAAGGCGCTTAACGGATCATTGAGCATTTTCAATTTTGCATCACGCATCGCCATCGGCAGATCCTGACCCGAAAGCAACGACGCGTAGAAAGCTGTCATAAGATTGCTCGTGTGTTTGTCCGGCACTTTCCACAAGGAAAAGACGATGTTTCGGGCGCCCGAATAGAAAAAGCCCCGGGTGAGCGCAACGAGTCCCTCACCCTTTACAAGTTTTCCCACTCCGCTTTCGCAGGAACTCAACACCACGAGGTCCGCATCCAGATGGAGTCCGTACGTTTCGCTCGCCCGTAAGATTCCGTCATCCGCGTCGAGTGTATCGTGCGGAGGTGAAAAAATGAGTCCGGAGAGATCCGGATGCTCTTCGTCGGCGTACCCGTGGCTTGCGATATGGACGCAGGAATAGTTGCGAGCAAGTTCTTTGAAACTCCCTTTGCTCGCGCTATGGTACAAGTAAACATCCTGTTTCAGGCGGTGCTCTTGGAACAGTCGTGCGATTCCGTTGATTTCAGTCCTGCTATGCTCTAACGGATTGTACTTTTTTCCGTCAATTGAAATGGACCTCAAGGAACTCATCCCCTCGCTAACCCGTCCATCCAGCTCGTTTGAAGCGATGATCCTGCTATTCTCCGCCGAGTCGCTGAACACTGGTGCAAAACCAATGAAACTCGGTGTTGCAGGCGCATGATTTGTGTTTTCCCGTTTGGCAAACAATGTCGACGAATAGGAATAGGATACCACATATTTTTTTAGAAGGTACGGCAGCGTCCGGTAATCGACGATACCGTTCGTCTTGGGCGACTGTGTGAGCAAAGCCTCGAACGGAATGTAATATAGATCTCCGTCGGGAATGATGACCAGATGATGTCCGATTGCATGACGCCCCAAGGGCGGCAGAATCATCCCAAAGAGCCGGAAAGCAGTTGCGAGATATTCCTGTTCGTTGAACGTCTTCAGGGACTTCCGCAGACGAGCCGCAGTTTGAGAGATTAATGCAGCGTTTGTTTTGAGCGTCACATCGAAAGAGTTTTTCGATATCGAAAAGACGCAGAGCGTGCTGTCAACGAAGAAAAAGTCGAGCAGCGTTGTGTTTGAGTCCAGAGTAGACTGAATATGGCTAATGTCGACCTGGTTATCCTTGTATTTCAATTCAAAGTAACGCGGAAAGCGAGTCTCGATCGTATCGAGCAAGCCGCCATACGTAATCGTGAGCGCAAAATAGTTGTCCCGGGCTTCCCTGTATTTGGCCGTGTCGTTGTTCTTCAGCGCTTTGGCAGCCTCTGTTTCACGACAGAGCAAGCCCGCCTTCAATGAGGACTCTTTTTCGAGAACGCTTTCCGGGGCGCCTGAAAAACGGATTGCATCGGCTTCAAGCATCCTGTCGTTCAGAAGATTTGCCTTCGCTCTCTCTGCACACGCGAAGGCATTTTCCTTATAGTGGAAATCAGTTGTTTTGCCGTAAAGTTGCAGCGCGGTCTTGACCGCTTCTGTGTAAATACTGTAGCATTCCTCTCCCAAGAAGGTCCTCGATCCTTCCGCCTTGAAGCTCCTCCGAATCGAGGAGATGAGCCTGATCGCGCGCTCATATTCGAGATACGCCGCCGAAAGGTGCTTAATATTGTTTGATGAAGCATACAACAGCCGTAATGCCCTGGCGTTTGCAGTCAGGCACTCCAATAAATTAACATCTGCTTGGGAGCGCCATTCCCTGGATATGCTGCCGGATCGGCTGTCTACTGAATCATCTGTGAGCATTGAAACGGCTTCTTGATAATGCACAAGCGAAGAAGAGATTTCTTTTTTTCGGATGTACAGGTCGCCGATTGCTTTCTGAATTGACGCGGCAAACATTTTGTCGTGTGCCGCAGATTTGCCGGAAATGTAAAGTGCCCTGTCGAAACAGATTTGAGCGCTGTCAAATCGGTTCGCCTTTGAATAGACGATGCCCATGGTAAGCCAAGCCTGTCCCACGATGGGACTGCCGTCGCCCGCAACTCGGGATTTAATCGCCAATGACTTATTATAGTACAACAGCGCATCAGTGTACTGCCCGGCGGCTTCGCGCAGGTGAGCGACTTTCTCGAGACTGTTTGCTGTCAGGAAATGACCGATACCGTAGTTGCGCGATTGGATTCGCAATGAATTCTCTGCGAATTTCAATGCTGCCGGGGAATCATGTTTCTTTGAATGAATATCACTGAGATTTTCACAAATGTCCGCCAGGCCGGAGTGATTCTCGCCGTATGCCGCGACAGTAATCTCAAGCGCCTTTCCATAATAGAGTATCGCATGATCATAATCGCCCCTGAGGGCGAAAATCTCCCCAAGATATCCATAGCAGGCTGAAATAGACGGATGGTTCTCACTATGGATCTCTTTGGTGATAGTCAGAGAATTCGTCAGGCACTCTTGGGCATTCGCAAACCGGTTCAATTTGATGAGATCTCGGCCCAGGAAACAGTAGATATTTGCCATCAAATCACTTTTTTCTCTTCCTAGTCCCCGAACGATTGCCAAAGCCCTGGTCGACAGGGATGTCGCACGAGCGTAGTCGCCCTTGTCAGAGAAAATATTTGCCAGTGCCACGAGATTCATCGCAGCATCTTCTTTGCTGCCGCAGTTTTCGCTTATTGTCAACGCTTTGTAGATCGCGGATGACGCTTCATCGTACTTGCCCATTGCTCTATAGGAAATCCCAAGAGCATAAACCGTATGGCCGACATCGGTGTGATTCTCTCCAAGTATTGCTGTCCGGATTCTCAATGACCGGCTCAGGTAGCTGATCGCAGAATCATATTCCTGGGTGTAAATAGAAATGTAGCCCAGAAGATGATAGCTTTGAGCGAGATCCAAATTCTCTTGAGCAAACTTTTCGCGGGCGATGACCAGAGAGTGATTGAGACAACTCACCGCATTCCCAAACTCAGCTTTCCTCACAAGGTTGTCGGCGACGAAATTGTTGCACCGTACGAAGCCCTTCCAATCTTCAACAGTTGCGTACAAATCCCTGGCCTTCGAAAAAAAGAAGATCGAACTATCGTTCGCCGATTTTTTTGAATATTCGTAGCCCCTTAACTGGAATTGCAGCGCCTGCGAGGAGTCCGGCAGAACCGTCTGGGTTGCGAGCGACTCTGTGCTGAGAAAGAGGCAAACGAAGAAGAGAAGAATCCGGACGCCAAAGCCGAAGTGAGGGTTGAAATTCAGATGAGAATTTCCGGGAGGGATCCCCTTGCCCAGAACTGAAGCAATGCCGTCGGATTGGAGAAAACTCACTTGGATGAAACTCCAATTTGGAGCCTGGCGAGCATGCGTACATGATGAGAGGTGGAAAGAATCCACCCACAGTAAACGCAACAAACGATGAGGAGAATCAGCCATGAGAAATCACTCTCAGCCGTTTTTAGATGCCACTGCCATTATTCTGCTTGTGTGTGCATCGGGTTATGCACTCTCTGCCCCCCAATTCCCAAAGAGCAGGAACTCCACGGTTCTGTTTGTACAAGACAATGGCGCCACGCCGCCGCTGCAAATAGGTTAAGAATAGCGGGAGTACGATAGTACATCTCAAAGTAATGGCGTTGTGCCCCACGGTTGCGAACGGGTCCGCAAAAGGATGATACCATTGCTGCATGGATAATATGCAATTATCCATCAAAAAACTCAATTGTTCATTCTCCATCAGTATCCCCTCGTCGGGTGAGACCGGGAAGGGAGCGGAATGATAATCTGTCGGATTTTTGTGTAGGGCAAATCTCCATTTCTTCCCCCGAACCAGATATATACACACAGAATACCAAGTGAACGTCTTTGAGAATTGAACTTCGCGAATTGTCCGGAACACTTAGGGTCGGAATGAAGCTACTAGTTCAGGTGCCAAGAAAAGCTTGTTGAAACACACAGAGGATTAGCAAGGACATTGATGTAGCCGCTCTACATTATCATGAACACCGGCGGATGGAGAACGGAATTTGAAGACAGGCAAAGCCAAGAGTACGCGAGCGGCTCCTACGGTTGGCGGCGGTACTATGGATAACTATCAATTTGTCCCTAAGGATTCTTACACGGTGCGAAGCAGGGGGAGCGATACCTGCAGGGAGGCCGTTCGGAAGCGCGACCGTTGGAGCCGTCTGGAAAAAGGGGAGTCAGATCGAAGAGTGCGATCCAGAAGCGTGGCGATGTGACGGCTGTGGCAAGAGGATGAGGTTTGAGGATTATGGCACCACAAAATCAGATCATGGGTGGGAAACCGATCATATCAAGCCAGTGGCACTGGGCGGCACCGATAATCCGGACCATCTGCAGCCGCTACAGTGGGAGAACAACGAGGAGAAGGGTGATATTTTTCCAAGAAGCCTCCCCTTCATACTGGCGTTGCGTTTTTGAATGCTCTTCTATCTTCTAGATCGATTAATGAGTTGTGCTAACACCGTCGGAATTCCTGATAGTGCTCAGGAGGAAGAGCATCCTTTCGTCGATGCACGGCGATAGCGATGATGCAGGATTTTGGGAGCGGACCTTTAGTCTTTGACAGTTACCATCGGAAAGCCGGCTGGTACCGCATGGAGTTAGGATGCTTGCCGCTCGCGTTGCCTTCCTGGGGGAAAGGCGCGCAGCGGCGAGCGTTCGCCCGCCTGCATCAGAAGCTAATAGCACCTCTGCCGCTGCAAAAGCATGCTGCCTGCCATAGATAAACTGTCCCAGCAATCCGCCTTCTCACAGAATTCCCTCCCCTCAACAAACCCCTTGATTCCCGCAAAACTCCTCAGTATATAGAATCAGGAGAATGCACCCAATGTCTGGTGAAGTTTACAGAAAACTCGCTCAATTTCTGGACAAATTGCCCAACCGGTTCCCCGCCACGTCCAGCGGCGTGGAGCTCAGGATGCTGGCAAAGCTTTTCGCCCCGGAGGAGGCTGCCCTTGCTCTCGTGATGGGGCTTTCGCCGGAATCGTTCCAGGCAATCGCAGAACATGCCGGCTGCGATCCGAAAGAGACGCGGGATTCTCTCAAACGAATGGCTGCGAAAGGTCTCATCGACCTGAAAAAGGGAGAAGGGGAGTTCCTGTACGCTCTCCGGCCATTCGTCGTCGGTTTTTATGAAAGCCAGCTCCCGCGAATGGATACAGAAATGGCAGTTTTGTTCGAGCAATATTACCACGAGACAAAGGGAGGCGTGCTGCGAAGTACTCCGGCGCTCCATCGGGTTATTCCGGTCGAAAAGGCAATTCCGGTAAAAATCAATATTCATCCGTACGAACGCGCCACGGAAATGATCGAACATGCACAGTCGTGGGGCGTGCGGGAGTGTATCTGCCGCAAACAGCAGCATCTGCTGGGCAAGGATTGTCATCATCCGCTGGAGACGTGCATCGTCCTGGGGCCTGTAAAAAACGCGTTCGACCGGAGCAAGGTGGATCGCGCGATATCGAAAGAAGAAGCGTTGCAGATTTTGCAGCAGACGGAAGAAGCCGGGCTGGTGCATTCCTCCGGCAACTACCGCGACGGCCACGACTATATCTGCAATTGCTGTACCTGCTGCTGCGGGATTATGCGCGGCATTGCAGAGTACGGGATTGTCAGCGCCATCGCGCATTCTGATTTTCACATTGCGGTCGATGAAGATCTGTGCAATGCCTGCGAGGCATGTCTGAGCCGATGCCAGTTCAACGCGCTTTCAATACCGGAGAGTGTTATCGCAGCAGATCTGAGGCGATGCGTCGGCTGCGGTCTCTGCGTGCTCGTCTGTCCGACCGACGCGCTGCACATGGAGCGCCGTCCATCGGACGAGTCCTCTATCCCTCCGGCAGACATCGCAGAGTGGAGGGCACAGCGCGTGGTTGGACGTGAGTGAGTGCTGTCTCAGGCAATGAACCAACCGTTGAAGACTGAAGAATAAATAGCCAGATTATCCTGTGCAGGCGGACACATTTTTGAGAATCTACGAGGAGAGAATTCTTCGAAAGAGCCCCAATGGATGTTGGGGTTTTGTGTTTCAAAAAGAAGCCACACTCTATACTATTTTTTGCGGCACGAGATATTCAACAGGATGAAGAACTGACGATTGCTAATGACTATGACTCCGAAAGCGAATTGAATGTCTGCCTTTGTGGTTCAGAGAAGTGCAGAGGATATCTCAATGAAGCCGGGGATAACCGGTGACTAGGGCACGCTTTTAACGTGCAGGCATTTATCCGGCGAATATTGTATATTATTCAGGTATTTTATGGACCAATTGACCGAAAATATGGAACAGGTAACCGCTCTCTGCAACAAGTACCATGTGAAGACGCTTCGTGTCTTTGGCTCGGTTGCAAGGGGTGAATCGAATGCCAAAAGCGATATCGATCTTCTGGCGACCTTCTCTCAGCCAATCTCGCTGCTGCAAATGGTCGGATTGGAAAGGGAATTGTCCGTCTTGGTTGGACGGAAGGTCGACTTGGTAACCAAGCAATCGGTCAGTCCTTACCTCCGAACGCGAATAATGAAGGAGTCTCGGCCAATTTATGCAGCGCGATGATACTGTATATTTGAAGCATATTCGGGATGCAATTCTAAAGATTGCCAGCTATACCAAAGAGATTACTGCGGAATCATTTAAGAAAGATACACTGATTCAAGATGCCGTAATCCGTCAAATTGAAATCATCGGGGAAGCAGCAAAACGACTATCGGAGAATCTTCGTTCAAGCAATGCTGATGTGCCTTGGAGCGATATCGCCGGAATGCGCGACAAATTAATTCACGATTATTTTGGCGTCGATATCGAAAAAGTATGGCTCACAGTGCGAAACGATATGCCGGTATTGAAGAAGCAAATCAATGTTATCCTAAGATCTTTTTGATCTTCCCCCAAGCGTGCCCTAAAAATTCGCTAACCTGTCGCGCTGCTGTTTGCGCGGTCAGCTCAAGTCCTAGTCCAGCAGCATCTACTATTGCCTGTTTTGATCTGTTGTCGCTGCAATGTCATCGTTGACTAACCGCCGGGATGGATAGCCATACATTGTCTTATGCCATTCATCCATAGCAGCATAGAGATTACTTTGGGGACAATCCCAACATCATCCACCAACATGAAAGGGAAATAGCCATGAGTAAAAGTCAAAACACCAAAAAAGATACAAAGAAGAAGCCGGCCAAAACCATGAAAGAAAAAAAGGCGGCAAAGATTGAGAAGAAAAATGACAAGTTGAACCGTTCTTTTGGCACGACGTAGCGCAGCGGGGATTTTGAACAATGGCGACTTGCGGCCCAAAGAATCGGTGAAAGGCAACGCTCATGGATGTCAGAATCGAGAACGGGAAGCTTATCATCAGCATCGAACTGCAGGATCCGACGCCGAGTGCGTCAGGCAAAACGCTGGTTGTCGCGACCACGCATGGCAACATGGTGACCCCGTGTGTGATTGACGGAAAGAATGTTGTGATCGGTCTGAATGCCTATATAAAGAAATGATCGATCGTTCTGCGGGTAAGTGGATGGTTATGTGAGCGGTGGGGAATTCTATATCGAGGCCCGTGGATGAGAACAAGGATGTACATGGTGCTGGTTCTATCCTGCTTTGGCATTTCACTTCTTTTTGCGCGAAACCAAAAACTGCTTTTCAACGATTCAACTCTGAAGTCGATCAGGAACACTTATAACAAACCTTCTCTCTCGTTTCCCTTCGATGCATTCAAGAGCGCGATCAACGGCTACGGTTCAGTAACGAGAACCATTGTTGCCGGCACTGATTTCGCTTCCTATGACGCTGAAAAGGCGGATCTTGCGAAGCTGTTGGCGTTCAGATATTGCGTCGAGACAAATGCCGGTGTCGAGTTTGGCGACAGGGCATTCTACTGGCTCTCGACGAAATATGCAGAAGATAACTATGTGTATCAGGTGAACGACTGGTCCTCATGGATGGTCAACGCAATGGCATTGAAGGACTACTGTCTTGCATTCGATATTCTGTGTGCCGGCGGTTACTTCGATCCGCAGAATCATCCCTCAGATCCGCACAACCAGGTTTACTGGGAGGGACTGAAACAGGCGATTCTCCAAAAACTCCACGAAAAAGCCGCAGCTATTTATAATCGCGTGAAGAACTTCAGGACCGTCAACGATGCAGCGGGGGCATTGTTTGGAAATCCGACGGTACTGAATGAGGCAAAATTTCATGCGCAGGTCGGGAATCACCGGATTATTGTAGCCGCAGGACTCGGTGTGGCGGCCTACCTGCTCAGTGATTCTTTGTCTTCAACGGAGACAGACCTCTGGTTGAACTATGCGAAGACCGATGTGGAGCAGTTTCTGCTGGGCCGACAGCGTTACCCGCCGATAGGCGGGGTGACGGTTGTGTCGCAGAATGTGGAAGGGGCATTTCCCGAAGGGGTCGAGTATCTGAACTACTCGGGACTTGCGTTTATTCCTTTCATGATTGCGAGCAGATTGAACGGCGGAGAAAATTATCTTCAGGATCCGAATTTCAAAAAAC
>JAPLFO010000030.1:26498-29944 GCA_026390635.1 Ignavibacteriales bacterium | reverse complement strand
CGCAACGTCGGTGCCGTCTTCCGACACAAGGTTCCACGACAATGCACCGTTGGTGATATCTGCGCTGCCCGCCATCCCTTTGTACAGGGTCTTCACCAGCATACCCCGCTCCGAATAGATACGGATAGTGCAGCTGCTGGGAAGATTGATAAAATCGATCTTCCTGTCACCGCGGCCCGTACCGTAGATCGTCTTCGCCTCCCACTTTGCTGCACTCACATACGGATTGGGGACAACGCCAATCCGGTCCAATTGATTCGCCCCAAGTGCGTAATCGAGACGATGCCCTTTGGTCGTAAAGGTAAAAGCGTCTCCGGCATAGAAAGGCTTCATTATGTGAATGAGAAAGCGATCGCCGGCGGCCGGATACACGGGCGCATCACGCCGCGGACTATTGTACGAAACCTGCCACGGTAATTTGAAGTTGGAAATATCGACGAATGCTTCCGTAATGCGAATGATGTCCCCTGCCGTCAGGCTGTTTGAATTGTCCAGATCGTTGACAAAGAATTTGACGCGATGGCCTTGGGTGACATTCGTGATTGTGAAACTCACCGGCATTGCCGGATAGCTGATCGGGTCGTCCGGATTCAGCAGCGATGTATCTGCGACTGCATTGAAGAATCTGATCTCATAGTCGGCGGGCCATTTCACGTTCAGCGATGATGCTGAATTATCCGCACTTGCAGTCATGATCATGTTGCTTCTGCCAACCAGCCAACCGGCTGTATCGACATCAATCACGGCGCTGTTGGTCACGGTGAGCGTCATCCCGTCAAAGGAAGGCGAGAACTTGCCGTTTGTGATGGCCGCCAGATCGACTTTGGCCAGCATTGTATCGGTTGTCGTCGCCGTAGTGCGGATCAGATCCATTGTCTTCGTGGTGTATGCAGGAATAACGCCGGACGATGTGAATGCGACTTTGTACTGAGCGCTCTCGATGATCGTGTTGGGATTCATAATATTGAGCGTCATCGATCCCGTCCCGATACCCTGCGATACTTTTGTGAGATCGCCAGTGATAGTTGCAGGAACATACCCGGCGGTGGCAGCATTGGGAACGACCACGGCGCAATTGATATCCACAAATTTCAGCACACCGTTGACGTCTTCGGTGACGATTTTTGTGCACTCCGTCGGCTGCAGTCCGGTTCTTCCATAATTTGGATCGCCCTTGCTGTACGAGCATACTGCATAATAGTACTTCACACCATTAAGAACATCCTTGTCCACATAGGAATGCTGCAATCCGGTTTCGTCACCCCGCCAGAAATGTGCTCCGTTGATACCTATCGGATCCGGACCTGAAATGGTATCGATAAGGTCATATTGTGCGATTGGTTTCCAATATTTTGGATTTCCCTTCGAATCAACGATGGTATGAACATCGTTGAATTCCGCCTCCCGGCTTTTGTAGATTGTGTATCCTTCAAAATTCTTCTTTCGCAGAAGTCGGTCAAACGATCCTTCAGCGACATTATCCCAGTAGAGATACACCTGCTTGTCCCCGGGCACGGCAGTCAAATGCGGGGTTCGCGGCGGTGAGGAAAAATTGTAATTTGCATTATAGATTGCCTGCACCGTCGTCTTATTAAACACCAGCTGCGCAAGGTCGCTCTCGAATGTAGAGTTCGGTCCGCCGCCGCCAAAAAGCAGAGCCATTGAATATCGCTCTCTTCGTCCCTGCTTCAATGGAAAGGGTCCGGAGGAAAAGACGATACTGATATTCGAATTGGTGATGCCGGTATCCACGAATCCGCCCGTCATTTTTCTCCACATGACTTCGTGGTTCTTCGGCCAAACATCGTTTGGACCTTTGGATTCCAATGGCGTTAAAGACACAGCCATCAAGCCAATCTGATCTGATTCATCCTTGTCGGTCTTGTCGACGTTAGGTTCACCCGGATAGCCGGTGTCATTGCCTGTCGCGTCATATCCTGATGAGGGCACCCCGTCTGCTTCTCCTTTGTCTGCTGCCGTGTACGAAGGATCAATCGGACCCACGCCATCGAGACCGACGTCATCACGAATATCTTCGCCCGGATCCCATTTCCCGTTATGGTTCAAATCCTCATAACCTGTCCAATTGTGATTGTCATCGATTCCATTGTCGCGCCGTTCATCAATCATTCCGTCTTCATCATCGTCGATGCCGTTCCAGGGATTGCCGGGACTCTCGAGATACGCGTAGCCATACATACCCGGTGTCCATACTCCGAACGAGGGATCTCCTTTGCGAAGATGATCCCATGCATAGCACAGATCGAGCGACGTACTGTAGTTTGCATCATCGTTGCCGCTGCTTTTACCGCCGACACCAGGATCGGAATAGAAACCAAAGCATGTTTTATTGAGATCCCGATCGGAAATATTAACGATATCGTAGTGCCAGAAAATAATATCTTCTGCGAGCACATGAGACCATTGAAAACCGCGCACCTCGACGCGCAGCCCAAGCCCGCCGCGCGTTGAATCTGACGCAATCGGGAAGAATTTGTAAGGAGCCCGCGTGAACTTTTGATCTTTGGAATCATCCATCACAAAGAACGTCTCAAAATCGGCATTGCTGACTCCTTTGCCGAAGTAGCCGTACCAGTAGCCATTGTATTCCGGACCGACACCGGTCGCTATCGGCCACGAGGGCGGGAATGTTGTCGTATCTCTATTGATCGCCGGCGATGTTACCGTTGTCGAGCTGGCAACGTACCCTGGCACCGGTTCAAATCCCCAGATCTGTCCCGTCACCGGATCTGTACTCATCTGTTCGCGATACTGCGTCTCCAGTGGATGGATGACCTGCCCATTTCCCGGTGCGGTAACTTCTGATGCGACCAAAACGCAAACACCATCAAGATACTGATGCCCTGATCCTTTCGGCCACTCGCCCGACGGCGAGAAAGGCCATTGCGCCACTTCACCGGTATTATAGTAAATCGTGCGCACCAGATTGCCGTCCATGATACCCTGCTTCCGATACCGGATATCACCCTGCTGATCATTGCGGTAATACGTGATGCGGGGATCAATCTGTCCTTGGCCAAAAGCGATCGAAGAAATGACCAACGCCGCAAAGAAGAGATTTTTCAGAATAGACCTCATCGTACACTCCTAAAACAATTGATCTAAAATCCCAGGTTGAACCCGACGCGCACTTGCCGCGGGGCGGAAAAGCTTGCAGGGTTGTTTTGATTTTCTTCAATGGTGTTGAGACCGACAATCTTCTGCGCATTCTGAGCTGTGTACAAATCAATGTTGGCCCTGCCGCTGGCAGAATTCACGCCGTTTTCATTTTTGATGTCCAGCACATTGTACACCAGCAGGAAGAGAGAAAGATTCACGCCGCCTAAATCGATCCGCTTCTCAGCACGAAGGTCGAGATCGTAGGTTGACGGTTTCAATGCACCATTTTCGAATCTCAGCAACGAGATGCGCGTGTCTTCTGTGTA
>JAPLFO010000030.1:11612-26421 GCA_026390635.1 Ignavibacteriales bacterium | reverse complement strand
GGAAAACCGCCACCGTATTTGAAGATGAGACCTGCCGTCCAGTTTCCCATTTCGCCGACGGTGAGATTGAGATTCAGCGTGGAGCGCTGGTCCCAGGTCAACGGCACTGCCTGTTTGTTCGTTTCTACCGGAGGATTGCTCTGATTGTTGTAGTAATTCTGCAACGGATCGGACGCATCTCCCTCTGCAAATTGGTAGGTATAGTCGGCCCGGAAACTGAAATAATTCGCAAACCGCCGATCGACAGATACAATGAATCCCCGCACATTGCCGTAGTCGCGATTGACAAAGCGTGCGTACTTGAATCCCTCATAGGTTTCGATGATTTCCGTACCGAGAAGATTTCTGATATCACGATAATACACTGTAAAATCAACGCCGATATTCGAGAACAGCTCCTGCTGCAGTCCCAATTCGTAGGATGTGGTGCGCTGTGCATCCAGGTCTGGATTTCCTGTACGCGAGTTGAGCGATTGTCCGGGGGTAACCAGGTAGTCCGAATTGTAAAAGAGATTTTCAAACGTCGGTATCTGGAAGAAATGACCATATGAAAAATGGATGATGCCCTGATCGGTGATCGGGAAAGATACTCCAAGACGCGGGCTCACCTGCACCTTTTCGTTTGCATCCACCATTTTGCCTGCCGGCATGTCCGGAGTGCTGTAGAGCGAATTCCGTGTTGGATTTCTCAGATCCGCCAGCAATTTCGCATTAGGATTGAAATAGTCAACGCGGACACCGGCGTTGATAATCATATCGCCGTATTCCATTTTATCCTGCACATAGGCGGATGCCTCGTACGGACGCTTATCGTACATCTGGTTTCCCGACGCTCCAAGGTTCCGATAGCCCAATGTCACGATCGGATTGCCAAGGCTGTCGTACTGATTCTCTGTTGAATTCACCAGATCCATATCATGCCGGAAGATCATATGCTGCCGGCCTTCGATGCCGGCACCGATCTTATGCTCTTTCGTAATTTGCGATGAGATCGACCATTGAATGATATCGGATTGCGTGTTGGCTGTATAACGGCTGCTGTAATTTCCACCCGATTGAAACGTGTAGCTGGTCTTCGCCGATCCCTGGGATGGTTCGACATAGCGCGGATCATAGGGATCATCATACAAATCCCCGTAGCCCCGAAACGAATTCACGGAGAATTTCAATGTCTGGAATGTGCTTTGCGATGGGACATGGGTAATTTGGAACGTGTGGATATAGTTCCGGCTATAATGACTCATCACACCGTCCGGTGTCAACTTTGTCTTCCGCGAAGAATCCATATGAGAATTTCATGTCTGAGGCGGAATACGTAAGCTTTCCATTCGCGGAATACTTGTGGGACGGATTCATGGCCACAAACGCACCATCACCGGTTTTTGTGATCTTGAAGAGATTGCCGGTTTGGTCTGTTTGATAGAATGTACCTTTCGTCGAACGCGCGGCATCGATTGTCATGAGATTGCCTTCGATATCGACCACGTAACCGGCCGGGATATCCATGTCCGGATCGAGACGCATTTGACTTCCCGAAGGCAACATCACTGGAAGGATATTGTCCGTGACATTGAATACCCGTTGACCAAAGAGGTAGCCTTCGTCCTTGTAATACCGCCCCGTGGCGAAGAAGGTGAGGCGGTCGTCAATCATTGTCGGTCCGCTGAGACTTGCTTGGAAATTGCGAGATCGGGTAATGTTTAATTTGTCAAGATTATCGAACGTATCATTATGCTTCGTATAGTAGTCGCCAAAATAGCTGGAGAGTGACCCTGAAAACCGCTGGCTGCCGTCCTGCGTCACAATATTGACGACACCGGACATCGCCTGGCCGTACTCCGCATTGAATGTTCCGCTGATGACTTCCATTTCCCTGACGGAGGTGTTTTCCAGCGTCAGCCCTGAATTGCCGTTTGCCGGATTGTTGATGGAGACACCGTCGATCAGATAGGCAACTTCTCCGCTTCGCCCTCCGCGGAAGTGCCCGCCGACAACGCCGGCCTGCAGATTTATCACCTGCTGAACATTTTCAACCGGCATCACTTTGAGTTCATCGGATGAGACCGTCACCGAAGACGATGTCAAATCCTTCTGAACAAGCGGCCGATCCGCTTGAATGATGACTTCCGTACCCATATTGACAACCGTTGACGAAAGTTTCACGTCGATCTGGGTCGTCAAATCTATCTTGACGATAACATTCTTTATAATTGCCTTTTGGAATCCAAGGCTGCTGACGACGACGGTATAGGTACCTGGTGAAACATTCGAAATATAGTAGTAGCCATCGAGATCGGATGCGCTGCCCGTCCGCGATCCTTCGATGACGATGGATGCGCCAACGATCGGTTCCTTTGTCGTGCCATCGATTATTTTTCCGGCGATTTTGCCCGTCTGTCCGGCGGACAACACGCCCGAGAGCGCTGCGGTAAGTAAGAACATGGACAGAATAAGAAGGATTTTTTTCCAGGGCGGGATATCGTTAGGCAGTATCATCATTTCATTGATCTTAGGTGAATAATTCGGGAGGGGAATTCTTCCCCCTCCCGATGATAGACGCTTCTTACTTCAGCAACATCATCTTCTTTACATCGGTGAACGATCCTGCTTCCATTCTGTAGAAATACATACCGCTCGACAGATGCGATGCATTGATCTGCGTCGTATGTTTTCCCGCTTCCATGACTCCGTTGACAACCGTCATCACGTCACGGCCGAGAATGTCGAACATCTTCATGGTCACAAGACCCGCACGCGGAATCTGGTAATTTACCGTGGTCGCCGGATTGAACGGATTCGGATAGTTCTGAGACAGTTCGTAGGTTCCGACGACACCTGCCGATTTGTCCTGAACGCCATTGAACCATTTCGCGCCAACCCACGTATGTACCCACCGCCACATATCCTGATAGGAGTTGTCATCATTCAGGTAAGAGTAGCAGAGCATGCAATCGCGCGTCGCTAAGCCGTCACGGTCATTGATTTCAAAATCAAGCGGAAGGCGCATTCCTTCTTTCGGGACAAAGAGAGAATCACTCGGAGAAACCTCTTTGAATCTCGCAAACGGAATTTTTGCTTCCACCACGTATCCACCGGAGGTCTTCTTTCTCCAGACGTAGCTATGTGATGGGAGGTACGCCGTTGGAAGCAGCAATGTTGCACCGCTGAGATTGTCGATGACAATCTTGTTCAATGAGAACCGGAGATGATAGTCCGGTGTTGCGCCGCGAGCGTAGCCGCCATGCTTCGGACCGCGCCAATCGTACAATCCAATAAACATGTCCGGAGAATCCTGTTCCCAGCTATTGGCAGAGGTGTCGACGGAAACTGTGTCATCCGTAACATCAAACATGACATACAAATTTTTACTGTCGATGGCCAGATATGCCTTCACAGAAAGATCAAGACTGTCTTTGCATGCATAGTTCGGGGCAAAATGGCCCTGTTTGGCGGTGCGGAACGGATTCAAGACAAACGGAGTGATCGTGCTTGCTGTCCAGTCTGAGGTAATACCATCAATCGTAATATTCGTCGGCGGAGCCAGCGCAATGATGGGCACGCCCTGCGCCTTGTTGGTCACCGGACCGACAACCGCCGGCTTATTTGTGTTGCCGACCGCATCGGTTGCCGTGATGCCGTAGTAATAGGTGATGTTTTGATCGGTTAACGGAGCACGCAGCGGATGATTCAGAAGCTGTGTTCCCAGCGGAACGCCGAACGGCGGCAGATTTTCCACACCGGCGTCGGTGACCTTTGTGAACGATTTTTCGCTGAAATAGACGTCATACTTCGATGACGGTTCATTCGGAACATCTGTCCAAGTAACGAGGTTTGTATACGATCCCGGAGTCGCCGTCACAGCCGTCACCAACGCTGGCGCCGTCGTATCTGTGCTATGAACACCGGCCGGAACCAGAGAGCTGATGAGAATTTTTCCGGAGTGCACAAGGTCCGCAGCATTCGGCTCGCCTGCATCCTTGCTGGCCGAGAACTCAAGTTTGAATTGTTTAATCTTGTTGAGATTCATTACTCCATCAGAACCGTTGACGGCATAGAAGCCGGCATACGGAGCGGCTGCAAACTCGCCCCAGCTTCCGGGAAGTCCTTTCAAAGGCATTTGCACCATTTGCCAGCCACGTCCTAACCCGTTTGAATCGAGGAGGACTCTCGCTCTCGTATACCACTCGTCGCCGGTTCCCGATGCATCTCCAATTGCGCCTTCTCGAAGCGAAATACGCATAGACATGACGTTTTGAATGGAGCCCGACGATGACTTCAATGGATCTACAACTTTCACATAGAACAGCAGGTAGTTGTTCGCGGATAGGTCCTGCATAAAGCTTCCGGCAGGATAATTATAAAGGAAATTCGCATACCCGCCCCAGGATTCCGAAATATTCACTTTGTAGGCGACGCTCAATGCCGAAGGAGAAATAAGCGTGTCCACCTTTTCCTCACCGAAGGTTATTCCACCCTTGGTGCCATAAAAGCCTATGTTCTTGGTGAAATTGGCTGTGTCTGCGGTGAAATTGTTGAACGAATAGATGGGTTTGAAGTTGTCACCCAGCAGTTGCAGCTTGTCGAACATGACTCTTCCCTTTACGGTTGCGGAGTCAACGCCGGTACCGCCGATCAGATTCGCCGTCCACACCAGACTGTAGCCGATGATTTTGTCCAGATCGAATGTTCCGTTGTTGAGCGTTCCGCTCCATTGCGGATTGGAGAATCCCTGATCATTCGGGGCCGGACCTGTGCCGCGGTCAACCAGCGGAATGATCAACTGCCGCCATCCCGGCGTGGTGTCAAACACATTGGCGGACTGTGAATACCATTCTTCGTGATCCGACTGCTTGTTCCAGTAGTCCGCTTTCCCACCCGCCTCAAAAAGCTCGAGACGGAACTGGAGCATGCCGCCGCCGACGCTTGCTTTTTCCAGATTATTATACCATATGCTGATGTATTTGGCACCGGAAAAATTCATATAGACGCTGTCTTTGTAGATTTTGCGGTTATTCTTTGCATAGTACGATGTGTCTTTGGTGCTGGGGAGATAGAAATTGATCTGATTGAAACCACCCCATGACTGCGTGGTATGCACTCTGTAGCTGACCGCGAGACAGCGCGATCCTTCTACACCTGCCAACGTATCAGTCATATACTGATACTGTTTTTTCGCACCATCTGTCACATATGTGGCCCACATCGAATCCTTGACAGAGGACTCAAATCTGTTCACGATCCACTGCGCAGAAAGCGCCTGGACCAGCAGAACGGATATGGCCAAAAGTAGAAGAGTTTTCCTCATAAAGCTACTCCTATTTGTTATTGAATGAACAGTGATTTAGCTGATATTGGATTTGATGACGACAATTCCTTTCGACTTGCCCGCACAGATTTCATGTTCGCAATTCCATAGATTGCGATCGTCGCAGCAAAGACTGCCGGCGCCGCGACAAATGCATCATTCATCACGCCGGTTCGAATCCCGGCAAAGAATGCGAGTGCGAATACTTCTCCACCGATAAGGCTCCACCGGACAGAATGAACGGGCACTTGGGTAATGAATGTCCGAACTACAAACAGCGCGACTACCGGGGGTACAAAGCAAGCCAACGCCGTGACGTATATTGGAACAATTTCTGCATCGATCGCCCTTACGACTTGAATGAAAGCGATTGAGACAATAACTACGACAGCCGCCGCAAGGCGTCCCGCCAACGCTCTTTTTGATTCCGACATCTTCTTGCCCAAAATCCAAAGCGCAAACGATGAAGAGGCATTCCATGATGTGCCGGCAATCCCCGCCGCGGCGATGGCGATGGCTGCTATCACGCCGGCACTTTTCTGTTCCACCGATCCGGTGTACAAAAGCAGCGGCACATTCCGCCATATCGATAAGGCGACAAGCAGCGATGCTGCCGCAGCGGACGGTCCAAAGATAGTTTTCGAACTCCGCGGCAGGAGCGCCGTATCAACCCTCCACATCCACAGAGAAACCAGCGGAAGGCCAATGCAACCGCCAATCCACTGTAACACAATACTGGCATGAACTTTCGGAGTCATTTGCTGATTGAATGCCGCGACGGTTTCGTGACCGGGACCAAATGTTGAAAAGAGAGTGCCTCCAATGATGACGATGCCGAGCATTGCGCAAAGTCTCGCCATCCACGAAAATCCACCCACAACAGAGGTAACACCCGACACGACAACGATGCCAAGCATGATTCCGAATGATTCGCCATGAAGAGAAACTTCAAGAAACGAATTCAAGAGGTAGAACATCATTGCTAATTGAATGAAAAGCAAAAAAACAACCGAGATGAGCGAAACTGAGAGAGACGTTCGGGCCTGAGTATACGCAACCGGGGCGGTTCGATTTTTCCTGCCTTCCTCAATTTCATAGAGAAAAATCGCTCCGACAGAAATCGCAAGGGCGCCATAGATCACCGGCGTGGAGATAAATGGCAGAAATAGAATTTGGTACCTGAAGTAATTGGCCGCAAAAAGAAAAAGACCGATAATCGCCGGATGAGGCGTCTGTGCAGTAATAAAGTAAGAGGATAAATTTTCGGCATTCTTCGGCACGAAAGACTATACACACCAATCATGCCATTATTGCAATTGCCCTTTTTGGAGCAGAATTAAGAAACGCGCATACGATGTTATCAAATAAATAATGCGTGACTTATTAAGATGATAAGACGAGGGTTTTTCGGAACCTGCACACCGATGGATTTCGTTCATCTCTGTTATCAGATATGAACGCTCAACCCTTCAGTCCCAGTTCCTTACACATGCGGTGATAATTGGAGGGTGCCAGCCCGAGCCGTTTCGCAGCTTCGGCGTCCGAAGCAGAATGTTTCCTGACGTAGATGAAGTACTTTTCGCGCATCTTCTTTTCCATTTGACGCCACGGAATGATTTCGCCCGGCATCCCGAAATTGATCATATCGGTTCCGGAGGAGGCGGACAATGATTCAGAGGTTCCCAGGGCTTTGCGTGCTTCCACCGGAGTGATCAGTTGGTCGCCGGCATACAGCAGGCGGTAGGCAACATTTTTTAGTTCGCGGACATTGCCCGGCCAGGGATGCGCGGCAAATGCCGTCCCTGCTTCGCTTGTCACGTCCGGCACCGGCCGGCTCATCTCCAAACTGAAAATCTTCAGAAAATGCTCCATCAATATCGGAATATCATCGCGCCGTTCACTCAGCGGAGCTGCATGCAGCGGAACAACATTCAAGCGATAGTAGAGATCCTCCCGAAATCTCTTCTGCTTCATTTCCTCTTCGAGATCTTTATTGGTTGCCGCAATAATTCGGACATTGACTCTCACTTTCGAAGTTCGCCCGATCTTTTCTATTTCACCGTCCTGGATGACGCGAAGCAATTTCACCTGAGCCGGAAACGGCAACTCGCTGATTTCATCGAGAAAGAGCGTGCCGTTGTCCGCGATTTCAAACAATCCCTGCTTTCGTGCATTGGCACCTGTAAATGCGCCTTTTTCATAGCCGAATAATTCACTCTCAATCAGCTCACTCGGCAGACTGCCGCAGTTGACAGGAACAAAATTGTCAAATTTCCTGTTGCTGCGGTAGTGGATATTGTATGCGACGATCTCCTTTCCGGTTCCTGAAAAGCCGGAAATAAGCACAGGCGCGTCATTTGCCGCGCATAGTTCAATCTGCTGACGCAATTCTTTGATGGAAGCAGAGACACCAATCAATGTTTTCTGCGCAAGAACTTCTTCGATATTCCTCAGCAGTTTGCGACGCGAGGTCTGACGCTCCTTCTCCATCACCCGCCGCTGATAACCATTCATGATGCCGAGAAGGAAATCCGTCGGCTGATAGATGTAGTCTTCGATATCGCCCGGATACTTCGTACAGTACCAAAATGCGCCCGCCTGAAGCAGCGTCGTCGCGAATTGGTAGTCGCTGATATTCACCGTCATTTTTGTGATGACCATGATTTGCAGCGACGGATCGATTTTCTTCAATTCGTGAATCAGCCGCTCACCCATCAATCCGCCGGCGATTTGAAAATCCATAATAACGACGTCGTATGCGTCGGGATTCTTCGCAAGAAGATCCACGGCCAACCGCCCATTGGATACCACGTCACGAATGCGTATTCGGTCGCCCAGAGGAGCAAGAGTATTGCGCACGCGACGGACATCGAATTCTTCGTCTTCAATCAGCAGCAGCGAAATCACCGCCGTCATTGCAGAATCATTATGAGCCATTGCCATGGGGAATTGTGATTGTAAAAACACAGCCTCCGGATGGAAGATTTTCCGCATCCATTTTCCACCCGCAGCGCTGTGTGGTAATTTCATATGCGATATAGCAGCCATAGCCCGAATGTTTTTTCATGGTGACTGCTTTTGTCGATGAATGTTCCTGAAATATTTTTTTCATCCCATGCCCTTCCGATTCCAGCAGCCACGGCTCCAGTCCTTTGCCGTTGTCTTCAATCCGGATAGTGGATTGGCAAAGCACCGGATCATACTGTGTCCGAACGATGATGACAACGTGTTGCGTGCCCGCGTGTTCGATGGCATTTTGCATCAGCGGTTCCAGCACTTCCCAGACGACATACTCATTGATCGGCACGATGGGCACAGATGTATCGAGGTCCGTGACAAACTCGAATTCGCTGCTCGACGAGGACACACGCAGAAACACATTTTTCACCAGAAATTCTATCACGTCATTTACATTGGTCCTGAACATACTGCTGCGGACGGTTTGCAGCGGCGGGTCGTACCATTTCATGTCGTAGATCACGCGTGCAATAAAGTTGGAGTATTTTTCGATGCGGTATTTAATTGCCTCGATCGTGCCGGCCGAAAGGTTCCGCGCATCCTCTTTGATGAAGCCCATCACCTTTTCCGCTTTGTGGTGTGTATGATAGATGCGCTTCGTAAACATCATCTCATTCTGGTGTTTTATCTGCTCTGCCATGTGCCGCGTCTGTTCTTCAAACAAAAGCGCCTGTGTTTCATTCCGCTCTTTCACCGTGTAGGACGAGATATAATACATCGCCAACAAGCCGAAAAGGATCAGCGCTGCGTAGGTAATGGCGATCTCGTCGTAGCTCGAAATCATTTCGCGCGTCATAAATGAAAAGTCCGGTGTGTTACGCATATACATCGCCCCGACATATTCACCACGCGGAACAAAGGGAACAAAGACATGAAACGTCTGTTTTCCCTCGACGATTGTCTTGATGTGCTCAGAGGTGCTGAGGGAGTCTTTGATTTCGCGATACAACGCAAGGGCGGCAGAATGATCCATCTGCGGCGGCGGAATGTGCTTTAAATTTTCAAACGCGTAGAGATATAATACGCGCCCGTCATCAATTGCGGAAATTGATGAATCATTCGCTACCAGCAGACAAATCTCCTGCACGTTTTGATGAAGCAGCTGCTGGCTGAAGATGATATTAAAATCCTGCACGATGCGGCGGACATCCGTCTCTGTGGCAATTTGACCCGGTGATTTTGCCTCCAGCAGCAGTTCAAGCGACGTCGTCGTCAGATTGGCAAGGCGTTCAGCAGAATCCTGCTGATACCATTCCTGTGTTTTCACGAGAAACTTCTGTGTTGAAAGCTTATGCACAAAAGAGACGATCACCTGAAAGACAATAAGCACCATGAAGAGCACCGTGAGATGACGAATCTCAAAATGGTACTTGCGAAAGCTTGCAAATATTTTTTGTCTGCGCGTCTTCATTTGATCAGAACCTTATTGGACCCAATCATTTCGGATGCGCTGCGCAGTGCCGCATCAACGGTCAGTTCGCCCCGCAAAGCACGGTGAACAAAATGAGAGATGATATCGGAGATCTTTGTGTAGTCGGTAAATGGCGGGCGATGAAAGCCACGCTCAAGCAACTGCCGATAGTACGCCAATTCGGGATGACGCTGTATGAATGCGGTATCGGCGTACACTGTTGCGTTGACCGGGATATAGCCGCCGGCTTCATACATCATGATCTGTGTTTCTTTTTGAAAAAGAAACGACAGGAATGTCAGTGCGGCAGTTTTGTTCGCCGAATACCGGGAGATCATCAGATTCCATCCGCCAAAGACAGACGCGGGAGTCCCTCGGGCGATGTGGGGCAGCGCAGCCCGGCCGATGGCATTGAGCTTGATTGTGTCAGCATTTTTTCGTTTGCGATAATTCTCCAGAAAGTTCGGCCATCCGCGGACAAAGGGCACATTTTCCTTCAGCATGTAATCATATGCCGTATTCTCGTCAAATTCTGTGACAATTTTTGGACTCATTTTCGAAGTCAAATCGACATATTTTCGCGAGAAGAATTGCCGGTCACGTACTGCAATGAATTCAAAAAAATTGCAGACGAGTCCTTCGTAGTCATTTCCCTGAAAGAGATAGAACGGCTTCCCTTGGTACCCCAGCCGGCTACGAAGTGTCGTCATTTCTTCCCACGTCATCGATGCCTGCAATCTCTTCTCCACTGCATCGCCGTCCGGCAACCGCCGGATGATATCTTGTCGATAGTACATCAAACCGATGTCGATATACATCGGCAGCGAAACCATCGTTGTGTCGGACATGCAGGAGGCCAGAGCGTTCGGAATTATTTCCGCGCGAAATGACTTTGGGAAATACTGACCCAGCGGTTCGCTCCAGCGGGCAAATCGCGGCACCCAGATATAATCAACAGCAAACACGTCGAGCCGGTCGCTTTTGCTTCGCAGAGACCGGGCGAGGAGCTCTTTCCTTTCGTTGGTACTGAATTTGTCGAATGGAAGATTGACGGGGACTACTTCGATCGACCCTCGGTGCAACCGGTTGAACTTCTCAATCACAAGTGCGTGTGCGGGGGAGATGTGATCGGCAAAGTACACTTTTGTCGGCTGGGACCCGGGACCGTTTTCAATATGCATCGGATCCAGGACGAAGAGGATAATGCTGAGAATGATGATCAGGACAATCGCCAAGATCCCCGCGCCCCGTTGAAGCTGCTCACGTGTGAATGATTCCATACGGGATTATAGCCTGAATACAAATGAAATGCAAACAATGCAGGACGCTCTTGGCGACCCCGTCGCGTTTACTTCAGCATCATCATCTTCCGGGTCCATGATTTGCCGGCAACTTGTAGGCGGCAAAAATAGACGCCGCTGCATAAATTGGATGCGTCAAAAAGAACCGGATATCGCCCGGCGGAGTACGTTCCCTTCAGGAGAGTCGCCACTTCTTTCCCCAGATAGTTGTGCACGGTCACGACGATGTTTGCAGTCTCCGGAATATTTACCGTCACAGTCGTTGCGGGATTGAATGGATTGGGATAATTGGGAGCGAGTGAGAATTCCGTCGGCACGATGGATGGATTTCGTGGCTGAAGTGCACCGGTGGAAATCCCTTCATGTACTTCGATTTCATAGAGTGAGTAACCATAGACTGTGGCGCGTTGCGCTCCGAGCAGACGAATATACCTGGCGTTCCTTCCGGTAACAATCTTCTCAACGCTGCCGGCTCCGTTTGTCTGATGTTTTTCTTCAATCCAGAGATTGCCGTCTGCCGACGACTGGAGAAAGTACTCTTTCGCATACGCCGCTTCCCAATATAGGACGACATCGCTAATGGAATAGATGTCGCCGAGATCTATCGTCACCATCTGCGGATCGGAGAATTGCGAGGACCACCGCGTCGTGTAGATGCCGTCCACAAGATTTGATCCTTCCAGACCAGGAGCCTCCACCGAGGTGACTGTCACTTTCTTCTTCAGCGCCAGATTTTTCGGTGCGGGCGGATAGACACGCCGCTCCACCGTCAATGTATTGTTAGCCTCGGAGGTTTCCGCAAGACGACCGTCCGGATCGGCAACGGCTGTCACTGAAAATGAACCGAGCGTATCAGCGTTCCACGCATTGCTTCCGGACGGTCCATTGTTCGCACACACGAGCGCCATTCCTCCCACCGGAATTCCTGCCGAGTAGTGATCCGACCAACTCGTCAATTTTCCCCTGACGATGAAGGAAACGTTAACCGGCGTTCCGGCTGGCACCGGATCGACTCCCTGATTCTTTACCGTTGCCAGGATGACAACTTTTTCGCCGCGCTGCGGGTAGGGCGGCATCATTTTGATATTGGTAATGAGAAGATCCGGTTTGCGTGTGCCGTCTGCTAAAGAAAACATTCCGAATACCGGCAGCGATTTGGATGAGCCGCCCACACGAGCAATATACTGACCAGCCTGGATGTCAAAACTTCCTCGTGTCTCATTATAATAGTAGAACTCATCCGGCGACAGCGTGAACGTCACTGTTGTTGGTTGATAGATATAACTGGACAACTTCCTCTCCTGGACGCAACCCTGTATTTGTCACATCAACATTCACAGTCACGGATTGGCCGATAGTCGATTCTGTCGGCGTTACCTGGAGATTGCTGTAGGAGAACGTTGTATAGCTCAATCCGAAGCCGAAAAAATACAGTGGCGTGACTCCCTGGCGTTCAAACCATCGGTAGCCATAGCCAAGATCGCCGGTGAAGTCGTCATTCCAGACGGGAAGCTGGGAATTCGATGCAGGCATTGTCACCGGCAATTTTCCACCGGGATTATACTCGCCGCACAAGACGTCCGCCAACGCATTGCCGCTTTCTTGCCCGGGATAAAAGGCATAGATCAATCCTTTCATGTTGTCCACTGAACGACTGATCCCACAGATGCCTCCGCTGAAAAGCACGACAATGATGTTGGGATTCACTGCCGCCAGGGCATTAATCAAATCCTGCTGTTTCCCGGGAAGGTCGATGGAACCTGTCGCCCGGTCCATTCCTTCGCTCTCCTGCGACGGATCAAGTCCTCCACAGAAGACCACGATATCGGCCGATTGGGCTATGGCCCGTGCCGCCTGAAATTCGCTTGTGTCATTCGAATTGATTGCACATCCCCTGGCGTACTTCACTTTTGCAGCCCCCAATTTCGCTTCCAATCCCTGCTTTGGACTGACACTATAAAATGGAGAAACATACGCACTTCCCCCGCCATCAATCTGACACACAGCAGCGCTCGGACCCACCAGAGCGATTGTCTGGCCCAGATACTTGTTCAGCGGCAGGATATTGTTTTGGTTTTTCAGAAGCACCAGAGATTTTCTTCCCGCTTCCAGGCAGAGTTGCTGATGTGCCGGACTATTGACGTCGGCTCCATCACCTGCCGGATAGTAGTCGAGCAATCCGGCAAGTATTTTTGTCCGCAGTACCCGACGAACCGCCAGTTTCAGTACGTCGAGAGACACAGCGCCGCTTTGCACCAATCCTGGCAAGTCTTTTTGATAATTATCCGATCCCATACAAATATCACACCCGGCTTTTATGGCCAATTCACTGCTCCAAATCGAACCCCAATCGGAAACAACGTAGTACGGAAATCCCCAGTTCGAGCGAAGAATCGAAGAGAGCAATTCGGAGCTTTCAGCGCACTTTTCTCCGTTGATGAGATTGTACGCATTCATCACCGACATTGCGCCTCCCTGTTGTACTGCGGTGCGGAATGATAGACCGTAGAATTCGTTCAACATGCGCCGCGTAACAGTGACATTGTTTGATGTGCGTCCATTCTCGCGATGATTCAAATTGAAGTGTTTGATCGTCGCAATACACGGAGTCGATTGAATGCCCTTGACCACGGCTGTGGTAATCTGCGCATCCAGAAACGGATCTTCTCCGCCTGTCTCCGGACTGCGCCCGTTTCTCGGATCTCTGTCCAAATCCAGACAGGGACCAAGCGCCTGGTGTTTTCCCTTTCCCCGAAACTCTTCTCCCATCGCCGCACCAATGCGCCGGGCAAGATCCACATCCCAGGTAGACGCCATCCCGATGCCGACCGGAAAACTTGTTGCCGATCCGTCACGAACGCCGTGCGGTCCGTCCGCCATGATCAAGCCGGGAATTCCCAGCCGAAGATTATCGGCCGTATTGAACCCGCCCTCCTGATGCAGCTGCTTAATGAGTTCGTCGGTCGTCATCTGATTGATGAGCGACGTGATGCGGTCTTCCAATGTCTGCGCTGTTGCAACGCTCACCCGCACAACGCATGCCGCGATAATCCCGATCAGGCACCTTAGCATTATTGAATTTGTGGTACTGTAGCTTGGTGCCGATGACGTCTTCGGCGACATGAATAGATGCTCAACGATTACATGATGGGATTTGTACATCTGGTTGAATGCTCTTTGCCAAATGGAAGTATTGTTGTCTGTGGTGATATGAATAGCAATGCCCTAACTGCCGGACTCTGCCATCACAAAGAACACCGGTGTGGGTCACAGAACAAAATGCAGCGATCATCGCAGGTGCGTCAACGAAATTCCCGCCTGTAAACTCTGTTCTCGATTGTCCGCAACCAACATTCAGACAACGTCCATGCCAGTCTACGAAATTCGCGAATGAACATCAAGTTGCTTGCGCAGAACGATACAACAAGAACGGTGAAGATTTGGCCGCCGTTTCAAAGTAGAAATATATTCCGCTGGACAGCCCTGCAGCATTCCATTGCAGAGTATGATTGCGGGGGGGGCGGACAATTTCTCGAACAAAAAAAGCCGTCCCGCGAAATCGCAGGACGGCTTGAGGTGACGCGTAAAGAGTCTTTCCTAGCGGTTCAAGAGGCTCCGGACTCTCTTTGCCAATAATTCAGCAAGTCTGTCATTGGCGGCGTTCATCTTCAGAACCGGTACATTGAATGTCCCGTTGATGATGCTGATCGTCTTCGTGACATCTGGCGCACTATTGGTCACAAAGAATCCCGTTCCGGCGAACGTCCCAACCGC
>JAPLFO010000030.1:7141-11598 GCA_026390635.1 Ignavibacteriales bacterium | reverse complement strand
GCGCCGGCACCGCTCATAAGGAAATAGGCGCTGTTCGTCGTATCATTGAGGTTGCTATTGGGCAGATAGACAACTGTGACATAGGTAGCGGTGCCTGTAGGCGTGAAGCTGTAGGTTCCCGGACCAATGGTAATACCAGACGGATTATAGAACGATATCACGACCAGATCAATATTCGTCGCCGAGTTGAACCTATAGCCGGTAACTTCGAGCTGGCTGAAGCTCGTGTACGAATAGAAATACCCTCCCGCTCCGCCTCCAGAGATGGCTGCTTCGTTGTATGTCCCGTTCACCGAAAAATTGCCTGCCGTCGAATTGAATGAAATCGCTCCGGCGGTAGAAAACCCGCCGCTCGAAATGGTGATGCTGACCGTCACGGACTTCTTCGGTGAGGAATTATCAGAGACAACGAGCGAAGTGCTTCCGGTGGCAACACCATTGATGGTGACGACATTCGAATTGATTGACGCCGTCGCGATCGAATTTGTCGGCTGGGTTGTTATCGAGTAGGGAGTTGTGCCGCCGGAAATGGTTGTCGTTCCTGTCCCGCCTGCATTGACCGTCACCGGGTTGACCGATGCTGTCAGGCTTGTACTGCTGCTGGTTACAGTCACGCTGAGAGTGACAGTCTTCTTCGGTGAAGAGTTGTCAGACACCACAAGTGAAGTGCTGCCGGCTGCCACACCATTGACAGTGACGACACTCGAATTGATCGAAGCAGTTGCTATCGAGCTTGTCGGCTGCGTTGTAATTGAGTACGGTGCTGTGCCGCCCGATATTGTCGTCGTGCCAGAGCTCCCTGCATTGACAGTCAATGGATTGACAGATGCCGTCAGGCTTGTGCTGCTGCTGGTCACAGTCACGGAGATGGTGATCGTCTTCTCCGGGACTGATGCGTCTTTCACCACCAGACTTGTCGTTCCCGCACTCATACCGGTAATTGTCACCGTTGATCCGGAGATGGCAGCAGTTGCGACCGAGGCGTTCGGTGCTGTCTTGATAGAATACGGTGTGACACCCCCGCTGATGACGGACGTTGTGTTCGTTCCGGTCTGCAGGCTGACCGAGGTCTTGGATGCCGTCAATCCGGTAGCAGTTGTGACCGGATCTCCGATACTCTTTCGCTCGTAGATGGTTGTCTTTTGCAGTCCCTGGTGATCCAGCCCGCTTATGGTGAGTGTAGTGTTGTTTGTGATTGTGTATGTGTAGACCTCAACCATCGTAGTGTCTTTATTGGTCGCCGGACTTTTCATTCTTGATGTCATTGTGATCTGTCCGTTCGCCGTGGAGACTTTCATCGAAAACGATTCAGATGCGAAGCCCACGGTATCATACTCGATTTTCCCGCTGCTCGATTTCAGCGGGTATGCAGTTCCATCTGTCAGGATATGGACACCTTCCAGGTCCACGGAGCTCCACCAGACACCGATGAGATTGGTGTCAAATGCAGTCACACCTCCGTCCCCGACGGGATTGGTGCTGTCTTTCTTGCAGCCAGCCATCATTGCCACTGCGACTGTAACAATGACGAGAAATCTCCATCGATTGAGGCTCGTATTGGTTTGCATTGTTCTCTCCTCTCAAATAGTGGGTGGTGTGATCAAATTGTCAGTTTCAAACATCGTAAGAACCGGCTTGCTGACGATTATGACGTTTTTGCAGGCAAGACCAATATCTGTGCATTCCAGAATGCCGCTCCCAGAGGCAGACTACTCTTTGCACTTATCCAATACTTTCTGAGGAACGCGTAGACCCATTTCTATCGCTCGCATGAAGTCGGCTTGCGCCTTGCTTTTTTGCCGGAGATCTATATATCCCATCCCTCTGTTGTAATAGGCCTCTGCAAAATCCGGGCTCAGTTCAATTACCTTGGTGAAGTCAGCGACCGCTCCCAGATAGTTCTTAAGCGCAGCCTTTGCGATCCCCCTGTCGTTGTAGGTATCAGGGCAGCCCGGATCCAGTTCGATTGCCTTTGAGTAGTCAGCAATGGCTCCCTTATAATCTGAAATTCTCTCCTTCGCAATTCCTCTGTTATTATAGGTATCTGGATATTCCGGTTCCAATTCGATTGCCTTCGTGAAGTCAGCAATTGCTCCCTGATAATCTTTCAGGTTCTTCTTCAGGTTCCCTCTGTTGTTATATGTATTGGGAAAATCCGGTTCCAAAGCAATCGCTTTCGTGTAGTCGGCAACGGCTCCGTGAAAGTCTCCGAGTTTCTCCTTTGCATATCCCCGGTTGCTATATGCTTCAGCTAGACCCGGGTTCAATGTGATTGCTTTTGTGAAGTCAGCAATGGCTCCTTGATAATCTCCAAGTTCAGACTTGGCGCTCCCCCTGTTGCTATAGGTATCTGGAAAATCCGGTTCCAGATCAATTGCTTTCGTATAGTCGGCAAAGGCTCCACGATAGTCTGCAAGCTTCTCCTTTGCAGATCCTCTGTTGCTATAGGCCTCCGCCAAATTCGGGGTCAGCTCGATGGCTTTCGTATAATCAGCAACGGCACCAACGTAGTCTTCAAGGCATTCCTTTGCATTTCCCCTATTGCTGTACGCTTTTGCCAGATCCGGATCCAACTTGATCGCCTTCGTGTAGTCAGAAATGGCTCCTTGATAGTCCTTGAGATCAGCCTTTGCCACTCCCCTGTTGCTGTAGGCTTCTGTCAGATCGGGGTTCAGCTTTATTGCCTTCGTGTAGTCGGCGACTGCCCCTTGATGGTCTTCCAGTTTCTCTTTTCCGTTGCCCCTATGACTGTAAGCCTCCGCAAAATCCGGATTCAGTTTGATCGCCTTCGTGTAGTCGGCAATTGCTCCTTGATAGTCCGCAAGTTTGTCCTTTGCGTCTCCCCGATAGCTGTATGCATCAGCCAGACGTGGATTCAGTTCGATCGCCTTCGTGTAGTCATCAATGGCTCCCTGGTAGTCCATGAGTTCTGACTTGGCGATCCCTCGAACGCAGTAGGGATCTGCAACACTCGGATCCAGTTCGATTGCCTTCGTGTAGTCATCGACAGCTCCCCGATAGTTTTGGAGCATCTTCTTTGCGTTCCCCCTGTCGCAGTAGGCCTTCATATGACCCGGACTCAGCGCAATCACCTTCGTGAAGTCGGCAACGGCCCCACGATAGTCCATAGATGCAGACCTGGCGATCCCGCTATTGTAATGGGAATCTGCATCACCCGGGTTCAGTTCTATGACCTTGGCATAGTCCGCGATGGCGCCTTGACGATCTTTGAGTTTGTCCTTTGCAAGTCCCCGGTGAATGTACGCTTCTGCAAAATTCGGATTCAGATTGATCGCTTTCGTGTAGTCGGTGATGGCTCCTTGATAATCCTTTAGGCTATTCTTCGCGTTCCCTCTATTGCCATAGTCCTCGGCCAGATCTGGGTTCAGTTTGATCGCTTTTGTATAGTCAGAAATCGCTCCTTGATAGTCCTTGAGATCAGCCTTTGCGGCTCCGCGATTGCCATACGCTTCTGCAAGATCCGGATTCTTTTTTATTGCCTTGGTATAGTCACTTATAGCTCCTTGATAGTCCAGAATCTTCCTCTTTGCGTTCCCTCTATTCGAATAAGCCTCTGAATTGTCCGGACTCAGTTCAATGGCCTTGGTGAAGTCCGCAATTGCTCCCTGATAGTCATTGAGATTGTAATTTGCCAGTCCTCTCCCGCGACATGCCTCCGCATCGATTGGATCCAGCACAATTGCTTTTGCAAAGTCCGCGAAAGCGCCACGATAGTCTTTGAGATCGAATGCCATAGCTCCCCTCTTGACGTAGCCCTTGGCATTATCCGGATGCTGATCGACGAATTTGGTGAGGTCGGCGATGGCCCCTTGAAAATCTCCAAGCTTGGACTTTGCAATCCCCCTGTCGTAACAAGTCCCGGCATAGTCCGAACCTAGCTCCAGTGCTTTAGTGAAATCGGCGACCGCCGCACGATGGTCGTTGAGTCCGGACTTCGGTAGGTCTGCGGACAACCTGGCTCCAGTTCTATTGCCTTCGTGTAGTCTTCGATGGCTCCTTGATAGTCCTCAAGGTTTTGTCTTGCATTTCCTCTGAGGAGATAACTCTTTGCATAATCCGGATCCAGTTTGATCGCTTTCGTGTAGTCAGCAATGGCTCCCTGATTTTTCTTGAGCCTCTCTCTTGCCATTCCCCTGTTGATGTAGGCATCTGGATCATCCGCGTTCCGCTCGATCGCCTTCGTGTAGTCTGTAAGGGCTCCTTGATAGTCTTCGAGTTTGTCCTTTACGATTCCTCTGTTGATGTATGCCTCCGGATAGTCCGGTTTTAGCTTGATCGCCTTTGTGTAGTCAGCAATGGCTCCCTGGTCGTTGTTGAGATTAAATTTCGCGATCCCTCTGTTGTAGTAGGAATCTGCATCACCGGAGTTCTGCTCAATCGCCGTGGTGTAATCCGCAATAGCTCCCTCGTAGTCTTCGAGTTCGGACTTTGCGATT
>JAPLFO010000030.1:0-7077 GCA_026390635.1 Ignavibacteriales bacterium | reverse complement strand
TGGACTCAGGTCAATTACCTTGGAGAAATCGGCAAGGGCTCCTTGATAGTCTTTGAGATCACACTTTACGTCTCCACTGCTTCGATATGCTTCAACATGATCTGGCTTTATTTCGATGGCTTTCGTGAAGTCCCCAATGGCTCCCTGATAGTCTTTGAGCCTCATCTTCACGCTTCCCCGATTGTAGTACGCCTCTGCGTAGCCGGGACTTAGTTCAATTGCTTTCGCGAAATCAGCTACGGCTTCTTCATATTCTTTGAGCGCCCATTTTGAGATACCACGGCCGCAATAGGTATCCGCACAACTCGGATCCAGCTTGATCGCCTTTGTGTAGTCAGCAACCGATCTGTGATAATCTTTGACTTTTTCCCTCGCGATCCCCCTATGGCGAAAAGCTTCTGCAAAATCCGGATTGAGCCTGATTGCCTTCGAGTAGTCGGCAATGGCGCCGTGATGGTCCTCGAGTTTGTCTTTAACGATTCCTCTGTCGAAGCATGCTTCTGGAAAGTCCGGATTCAGTTTGATTGCTTTTGTGTAGTCAGCAAGGGCTCCCTGGTCATCGTTGAGACTGAATTTCGCGATCCCTCTGTTGTAGTGGAACTCGGCTTCATCGGGATTCAGGTCAATCGCCTTCGTGTAGTCTGCAATGGCACCCTCATTGTCTTTGATGTTCGCCTTTGCAATTCCCCTGCTCCCAAATGCATCTGCGTAAACCGGTTTCAGTTCAATTGCCCTGCTGTAGTCCGCAATTGCTCCCGGATAGTCCTGGAGCTTCGTCTTTACGTTCCCTCTGTCATAATATGCTTCGGCATCATTTGGACTCAGATCAATCTCTTTGCAGAAGTCGACAAGCGCTCCTCGATACTCTTGGAGTTCACACTTTGCAGCTCCGTTGCTGCGATATGCCTCTGCTTGATCCGGCTTCAGTTCAATGGCTTTCGTGAAGTCCCCAATGGCTCCTTGATAGTCTTTGAGCCTCATCTTCACACTTCCCCTATTGAAGAACGCCTCCGCATCGCCGGGACTCAACTCGACTGCTTTCGTGAAATCTGCCACGGCTTCTTGGTACTTCTTGAGGGCCCATTGTGAGATTCCACGGCCATGATAAGCATCCGCACAATTCGGATCCAACTTGATCGCCTTCGTATAGTCAGCAACGGATCTGTTGTAGTCTTTAAGCTTTTCCCTTGCTATCCCCCTGTGGCGATATGCTTCCGCAAAATCAGGATTGAGTTTAATAGCCTTCGTGTCGTCGGCAACAGCTCCCCGATAGTCTTGCAGGTCATACTTCTCCTTAGCATTTCCAAACCAATCGTTCGCGCTTTTCGCTTGCGACAATGATACGGCAGGGAGATAAGCAACCAATAGAACAAAGAGAACCACTCGCCTTATCATTCTTCTACCCCGTGTGGTATTTACTGTGATATTGTGCAAACAACTCCAGAGATGGAGGAAAAACACGACGACAGCGTTCATTTCCCTTACATCTCTGTCTTTCAGACGCCGAACCCAGGTCGGATATTGGTTCTAGTTTTGAATATTCTCCATTTTTTACTCTAATGTCAAGAGATCACTTGTCCGTATTTATGCCCTGAAATCCAATTTGGAAGTGAAGCCTTTCGGTCCATTTCTGGCCATCCTCGCCTGGCTAACGATTTCGGGAATGATCCACGCCAAGCATGAGGGAACCGCGGTTGAGATCTGCCGATTGGAAATGGCTCCGGATTCATTTCGGTCTCTTCATCGATTCCAACCCTTTCGCCTCTACCATCTGACGATAGGTAACGAAGTGGTATCTTCCGTCGGATAGCAGTTTGTGGAATTCCTGAGAGAGAAGCGCGTCAAGTTCCGCCTGACGCTGACGGCTCATGTCTTTCGGCCCTGAAGGATTGAGATCCTGCATTCCCTGCATTTCCGGAGTATCGGTGCCGATATGAAATACGAACAGCTTTGTTCCTCCCTGTTGCAGCGCGGCGATCTGAGCAAGAAGCGAATCCCGCTTATGTTCCAACGGCACCGCATAGATCCCCTCGGCATCGATCTCATCGAAGTAGCGTGATATCGCAAGATGATATTCCGCCGCAAGTTTCTCGACGATTGCCCGCGTCTCCGCCGTCTGCACTGCCGCCCCCATATGGTAGTCAAGATAGTCAATTCGAATTCCGGAATGTACTGCGCGTTCCACCTGCGCCCGGAGTTCTTTTTCAATTTCGCTAAGTTTCGGAATGTTGGCAAAAAGTCCAGATCGAGAGGGAAAGAAAAAACCGAGACTGTCCACCAATGACGGAACAACCGCAGCACCGGCAACCGGTCCCCAGCGATAATTCTTCCATTCCGCATTCAGGGTGAGATGAATTCCGACGGAGACATCCGGATGCTGCCGCAGGAGTTCAACCGCCTCCTGATACCACGGACAAACAAACATCACCGACGCAGAAACCGGGACTCCTCTTTCTATCAATGCCTTGCTGGCCATGTTGACCGCATGGCACATTCCCCAGTCGTCCGAGCGAATTAGAATGGGAATTGCCTTCCCGGCGTTGGTTGCTCCAACGGGATTTTGCTGTGCACTCATCGGGATCTGCACCAGACAGAGAGTCATCAACGAGATCAGTATTTTATTCATACCCCATCCTTCCATATTTGTTAGAAGTATAATAAATCAATCGGAACAGTAAATTGTCCGTTGTTTGCGTTCTTCGCGTCCTCTGCGAAGCATCCTCTGGATCGGATTCCTCTACACTGAGTAATCATAAAGATACAAAAATGAATGACATCGCCGCAAGCAGCGGTGTATCTGTCATGCCAGCGAAAGCTGGCATCCATTTTCTGGATTCCGACTTTCGCTCGTCAGAGTGCGACGAAGTCAGTCGACCGGAATGACGCCGCCAGCGGTGGGGTATTTACCCAATAGCGAATAAATGTGGAAAAGTTGAAGCAATAGTTCTTTGTGGATTTCTCAAGGATATTCGACAGAAGCACGGTTGTCATTCTACAGAGGAGATCAACATGGATACGCAGAAGAGTTTTTTCGAAAGGCTTTTTCTGCCTTCGCCTCGATAGCGCCCGCCCGTTAACCGCCATTCAGGTGCCGATAGATTTGAAAAATTCGTCGGCCAGTCGATTGAAGACATCCGCCCGCTCAAAGTACACAGAGTGCCCTGCTTTCTCTACGCATTTCAACTTTGAACCCGGCACAACGGAAGCAAGTGCGGCGGCGGCCCCGGGGGGGAACACGAGATCCTCTTCTCCCGTGATCAGGAGCATCGGGATATTCATCTGCGCGACATCTTCCGCAGGCAATGTGCGTGCACTCCGGACAATCTTCCGGATGGATTCTTTGTACGGCGTCGGTGTCAGATCGTTTATCTGACGATAGAGGTACTCAAGCGCGGGTTGGTCAGCCGCCATTCTTTCCCCTGTTGCGGCAAGAATGCCTTTTGCGGCAAGATCAATCCTCATCTTTTCTGCGGTGACATTCCATTCATTGAGTTGTTCGATTTCCGGATGGTCAATGGAGGCAAAGTCGACAGTGCCGGTCGTGGAGCCCATGACGAGTCCCCGGACGTCGTGCGGGTGCCGCCGGGCATATTCCAGACAGACCCAGCCTCCCATCGATTGCGCCACAAGCAGCAGATCAGCGAGTTCCAGATGATTGATGAGCAAAGTCAAATCATCTACATATGTCGAAACAGAAAAACCCGCAGCTGCAGCCGCGTTCGGCCAAAAGCCGCGATGGGAAAAGGTTACGCATGTGAATTGCCTGCAAAAATACGGAATTTGCTGCCACCACGAAAGGTGATTCCCTCCGAGTCCATGTGCAAAAACAAGCGCCGGTCCGGATCCCATAACCTCATAGTATATCTCACTGCCCACGCAGCGCAAATATCCGCATTCTTTTTCCATAGAGAGATTTACTTTTTTCCGTCCCTTCAATAGCTTCCGGACACTGTCAGCTTCCCGACAGAGTCTCATCATCGCTCTTCAGCGGTGCGACACTGAACCCTATCCATCCGTAGAAGAGCGGCACAAGAAATCCTATGTAATTAAATACTGCCCACGGAGCATATTGCCAGGTGGACACACCGAGCGTCCCCGTCATATACACTCCCGCAATCGCCCAAGGGACAATCGGAACAATAGAGTGAGCTTCCTGCGTGGCACGGGCCAGGTTCTTTGCCGCAAGACCCTTTGCTTTGAACGCCGGAGCAAATAATTCTCCCGGTATCAATACACTTAAATATGCGCTTCCGGTTACAAGCGCGGTTGTGAGTGCGGCGGCAACTCCGGAGGCAATGAGAAGAGCCGTCGTTTTTGCATAGCGCAGAATTTTTTCCAACAGCAGATCAAGCATTCCGGCTTTTTGAACAATTCCGGCAAATGCAAAAGCGCAGAAGGCAAGAAGAGAAATCTTCATCATTTCCTGCAATCCCCCCCGGGAAAGCAATTGATTCACTTCCGCCATGCTGGTTGTGGCTTTATATCCCGACACACAGTATTCCATACCGGCGACCAATGACTTCCCTTGCAGCAACGACGCCAGAAGAAGGGCGACGGCGGATGAAATCAGCATACCCGGTATGGCCGGCTTGCGACGAAAGGTGAGGAACAGCACGATTGCCGGGGGCAGCAGGAGAAGCCAATGATAGGAAAAATTTGTCCGAAGCGCTCCCTGAATCAGTGCTATCTTTTCCGTACTGACATTGTGAATGGCAAATTGTGAACCGGCAATCCAGTACACTACAAGACCAATGAGGTACGCCGGGAGCGTCGTCCAGAGAAGGTGCTGGATCGTATCGATGACGTTGCAGCGAACAGCGGCTGAGGCGAGATTGACCGACGCCGCAAACGGAGAAATCTTATCACCCAAATATGATCCGGCAACAATTGCGCCGGCGGCAGGCGCGAGCGGGATTCCCATCCCCTGCGCTATGCCGATGAAAGCAATGCCGACAGTTCCCGCCGTACCATAGGCCGTTCCTGTCAGGAGTGAGATGATACCGCACACGATGCATGCCGTAACCAAAAACAATGATGGCGATACGATGGACAATCCAAAATCAATCAGCATGGGAATAGATCCGCACGCAATCCATGATGCGATCATTACTCCGACGACAATAATAATCATTTGAGCCGGCATAGCTTTTGCTATCGAGTCAATGATTCCAGCTTCAATATCCTTCCAGGTGTATCCGAGCCGCAATGCCATGAGCCCCGCAATAACCGAAGAACAAATGAGCAGAATTTCCACCGGCAGCTGCAGTATTCCATAGCCGCCTCCGAGCAATATTGCCATCGCGACGATGGGAACAAACGCTTCCCAAAGAGCTGGTTTCCGCTTTGCCGGAACTGACTTCATAGTACTCCTTTGAACATTATGAGGCCGGCTCTACTTCATGATTCTTCTAATCGGATACTCGCTCCCCTTCATACGGAGCGCTGCGAACTCATCCAACTGGACGATTCCCCACATTGATGTGGGTTCAAGAGCCGTGACAAGCATCGCGGATGCCGGTTGGTGAAGCAGAACGATCAGATCTCCCGGCTGTATTTCCTGAGGCTTCGTGCTCGTCTCTACCGCTATTTTGAGAAAGGACTTATTTTCCATCCAAATGGACACTACGTCCTTAATGAGGTACGTTTCAACCTTCCGCTGCATCGGTTTCGTCACCGTCTCATACCGGATTTCGTGCCGATGAAGAAAATCGACTACTGCCGTTTGGGTACCGGGAATGACATACGCAAAAGGACGGGAAACCGATTCAATTACCTTCACATCCGGCGCACTCTTCATAGCAACCGTTGTATCGGCGGCGGTCGCCACGACGATCATTGGAAGATTTATTGTTGCACCTGCATATACATAGTCCATCCGGACTGCGACCGAATCGCTCGGAGAGTCGTTCTTTTCCCTTTCCGCAAGGATAAGAGAACGAATCTCGGCTGAGCGCTGATTGACGAATGCAAGAAATGCTTTGATCGCCGCATACTGTCCGTTGGATCGCCGTTGGAGCTCATCGTTCATGCTTCGTCCATTCTTACCTTCAAGAATGAAAGAGAATGTGTTGAGAATGGCAAAGCTCTGTCGTCCATCATCGATGGCCGTGGTACTCGGACGGACGGTATCGCTCGGTTCATCCATCTTCAGATAGTTTGCAAAACGGATGTGCTGTTTTGCCAAGTCCGATTCGATGGATGGGAAAAGCTGCTCCAGGCCGTATTTTCGAATTGCGGAAGGGACATTGACATTTGTCGGTGCGCCGAATTGCTCATCCACCGCCCGGACGTACCCTGCTGCCAGAAATTCTTTTCGATACGCAGAAAATTCGTGCACGTCGAGGGCAACTTCCGGCTGGACACGCGTGAACGCGGCATGCACTGCACGCACCTCCGGTTGTGACAGGAGAAGGTGATCCCGGTTGAGATCTTCTTTGTTGGCATTTGCCCGTTTTCCCGATTCATTGCCATCCGGATTGACAGAAGGAATAATAAACAGATCAAGATTGGCGCTCCATGTGCCGCCGACTCCTTCTGCAATATTCTCCAGCAGCTGAAGCGCGGCTTCTTTTCCGGATGGTTCATTTCCATGTTGTTGGCAGAACAACAGGACTTTTATTTTTTTGCCCGATCCGACCGGAACGACGTGAACCATGGGTATGTCTCTTCCCTGCACGGTCGTGCCAATCTTCTCCGTCACGATCCGCGGAGATGCCTTTGCCAGATCCTGGAGGTACTGAACGAGTTCTTCATGGGTCGTTACCCGTTCGAAGTTGCAGCGCTGCAAAGGGGTGAGAGGTACTTGTGCCAATAGCGACGTAGAGAGAGCGACGACAGACACAAAGAGGGAAAGAAGGTTTTTTTTCATTCGAGTTTAAATTTGTCCAAAATAACTATCAAATGACATTCGTCGGATTTGATCTATTAAATAGTGACAATCAGTAGTGTCCGGTTAGAAGTCGAATAAATTCAACTGGTTAGCGGACTGTGACATAAAAAAGTGTGGTTGATTCTCTGTAAGTAGTTGATTTAGTTGGGTTTTCTCGAAAAGCGAGATACTCAATATTTGCAAAATTG
>JAPLFO010000061.1 GCA_026390635.1 Ignavibacteriales bacterium | reverse complement strand
ATAATCCTGCTGTGTCGTCAGATCTACTTGTGAAGACGAGACAATCGTGCTTTTCTCCAAATGCAGAAAGGCGGCATAGGTGCGGAGCGTATCCGACGGAATAGCCGCGCCTGTCGTTGAATCGCAGCGGATGCCGTTTTGGGATCCGTAGGTCAGCCAGTAGTACGACGTGTCGGTATAACGGTTGAGGTATTCGTTGTATTCCCCTTGGTATGTAACGATCCGGTGTATGTTTGTATAGTTGCGCAGACCTGGGAATTCGAGATAGTCTCCCGGATCGAACGATCCATCATTCTGGCCGGCAACAAAAATCGGGATTTCTTTGCCGCGATTGAAAAGTTGAAATGTCCGGGGATCGGCATGACCCATTGCAGGCAGCAAAGAGTCAATCTGAGTTTTTTGCAGCCGGTAGTTTGCGTCCGTCGGAATAGCCAGCTTCAGGTACGTATTGGCGCTATTGAACCAAGCGGCTGAGGAGTCGTTCTGGATGATCGTTCTGTATGGGACTGCTGTATCATAATTCAGAATCAGGTTTCGCAGGATAGCTTCGAATTGGACATCCGGCTTTCTGACAGTTTGCGCAGAATAATTTCTATGAGCGGCCGATTTCTGAATGCGCAGACTTAGTATGGTGGCGAATTGAAGTCCGGAATTCCCCGGTTGCGAGAACAATGGCTGAATGGCGATGCATGCAACGTAGTAGCCGCGGAACCAGCCGTAGCCGGTCACGACAGCGGTGGGCTGAGACGGAAAATCGGAGGCGGCCATGCTGACGAATGCAGGCGGAGAGGCAACCGTGTCGAAAGGAATGGCATACGTTCGCAGTATTCGATGCGGCATCGGAACATCCGTGGAAAATTTATAATCCTCGACTGCGACGGAGAGTCTTTCAGAAGGAGCGAGAGCGTAGTAATAGAGGTGAGGCGCGCCGCCGCCTTCCACATCCGGGCGGTCCGGAGTAATGCCGATCAACTCTGCTGCGTCCATTGCAGCCTCTCCGGCTCGCTGTTGGGCAAGGGAGGGGACGAGCGCTCCGCAAAATAGTCCAAATACAAGAACCGGGCAAAAAAAACGACAAAGATGCATTACAGAACCGAATGAAGGAGTGTTGTATAATGGTTCACAGTCTCATTGATAAATCTATCAAATCCGAAATCATTTTCAAAACGAAGCTTCGCGCGTAGACCCATCTGAGCAACTCTGTCCGGTGAAAGCAACATGTCGATGATTGCACCGGCGAGCGCTTCCGGATTTTTGGGAGGAACGAGGAACCCGGTCTCCCGATGTGTCGCGAAATCCGTAACGCCGCCGACATCTGTGGCGACATGGGGTTTTCCGACACTGGCCGCTTCGAGCAGGACGTAGGGGAGTCCTTCCCGCAACGAAGACAGAACTCCAAAGCTGCAGATGTTGAAAATCTCTGTGACATCTGTCTGTCCGGAGAGAAACCGAACATTTCCATTGAGGCCAAGTGCTTCTGTTTGCAGCAGGAGCTTTGTCTTTTCAGGGCCATCACCGATAATCAACAACGTGAAAGCATTATCCGGCATTCTGGTCCGCACGATTCCGGCGGCGGCGAGCAGGCTTCCGCGATCTTTTGACGGAATCAGCTGGCCGACGGACGCGAGGACAGTTGTGGCGGGCGCGATGCTGAGTTTGGATCGCAGACCGTCAATCCCTTGCTTTGTTATCGTCTGCAGCGGCCTGATGCCAAGATGAATCATCTCAACGCTTCGCCCGTCTCCATAGTGGGTCCGGAGGCTCTTTGCGACCGCGGTACTCGGTGCGATTATTGTTTGTGGAAAATGTGACGTCAGGACAGAGTGTCTGAAAATATTATGACAGGTCGATGTATGACTGATACGGAATCGTTTTACGAGCAGGCGGGCGAGAAGATCTGAATAGCGCTTGTGAGAATGAATGATGTCAAAATGCTCCGCTGCGAGGATGTCGGAGAGTTTTCGATATGCGCTCCAAAGCCCCAAGCTCTTCTTCGCAAAGGATCCGGGCCGGAGAAGTTCGATATCGACAAATCGGATTCCTTCTGACAAGCGCGCACGGAACGGGCCGTCGGTTGCAGCAACAACCGGAGTCATACCGCAGTCGCGCAGGCCGTTTGCCAGGTCGCATACGTGCCGCGGCACTCCGCCTGGGAGCATTTCATCAGTAAGAAGACATCATAGGGTGGCGTTAATCACTGGGGCGCGGTGCTTTATCTGACGCCATGATATCGTTGGCCGCATCTTGAATTCGGGTAATAGCGGCCAGCAATTCCTCCACCCGAGATTCCCAGGTGTTGTTTCTGGCAAAAAGAATCCGCTCCTTCCTTTTTGTCTCAGAGTCTTCACGCAGGGGTTTCTCAATATTCTGCAAGAATTCTTCATGCGTATCGGAAAGATAGAGGATGTGGCTGTAGTGGTTCAGCTCGGGAGTTCTCATTGCCACGATCGGAAGGCCTGCCGCGCAATATTCATAGAGCTTGAGGGGATTGATGACATCCGTGATGCGATTGCTCCGAAAAGGTATGACACCAATGTCAA
>JAPLFO010000121.1:18134-30928 GCA_026390635.1 Ignavibacteriales bacterium | reverse complement strand
ATATGTATTTGAACGTCCGTGTCCAATACGCAGTCACAAAGAACAGAAGCATCCTTTCTCAGGGTGTCGGAAATAATTTCGACGAACGCCGTGCCGGTGCCGACATCACCCTGGGCAAGCGGCTGACACTGTACAGCCGTCTCTTTGCAACAGCGGAATATTGGGAGTTGTCGGTAAGCGACAACAGCGCGGGACGCACAATGTCTGCGGACGGAACAGATCGGTTCCTGTCGTTGTCACTTGGATATCGCTATGATACTCGCGATCTGAATGAATATCCGCGACAAGGTTCGTTGTTGAATTTCACGATCTCCAAAATTGGAATGCCGGGCGGAACAGTCGACTTTGAACGCTACTCACTGGATGTGCGCCAGTTTGTCGTTGCGGCAGACTATGCAGGAATTGCGGGACGATTCTATAGCTCGATCGCATCCGGAGGGGTTGTGCCGAATTACGCACATGCGTATCTGGGATATGGCGACAAAATTCGTGGACACTACAACACAACCGTGGAGGGAGACAATATTGCGGGTGCGACGGTTGAATTTCATCTGCCGATCATTTCGCCCCGCTATGTCCGGTTTGAAGAAGTGCCGATTGAACAGTTCAGAACTATCCGCTATGCACTGTATGGCGCACTTTTTGCCGATGCGGGAAATGTGTGGTACCGGTTGCAGCCATTCAGCATCGGGCAGACTCTCTCGGGTTTCGGTGCTGGCCTTCATTGCCTGATCTCGTACAGCGTTGTTCTGCGATTGGAATATGCCATTGATGCACAAAATTTGCGCAATCGTGAATTCATACTTGATCTTGGGGCGGCCCTATAGTCTATGAGCAGAGAATTCTTCTATACGGATGCAATACAGATCGCCGGAGCCTCACTGACGCTATCCGGTGATGAATCCAAACATATCACCCGCGTCCTGCGCAAAGGACCGGGGGAGCGTATCTGGGTTACCGACGGGGCCGACAATGCCTACGAATGCGTCATACGGGCAACAGACAATCATCTGGTTGCCTGCGAAATCCTTTCCCGCCATCATCATATGAATGAGAGCCTGCTGGACGTCACGCTTGCCGTCGGGGTGGTAAAAAATCCTTCCCGAATGGATTGGATGGTCGAGAAATGTACAGAGCTGGGAATCCGGAAATTCATTCCGATCCGGTCGGAGCGCTCAGTTCATTATACCGCCAAGACACAACGGTGGTCGGCGCTCGCCATGGCAGCGATGAAGCAATCGATGCGCTGCTGGCTGCCGCCGGTGGAATCTGTGACCGAGTTCGCGACGCTATTGTCCGGACCACTGCCGTACGACCTAAAGCTCATTTTACATGAGACCATCGATCCCTCGCTTCATCTCTATCGCGTCGCGGGACTTCATCCTGATGCGCGGAAAGTTTTGCTGCTGGTAGGTCCGGAAGGCGGATTCTCTGATGAAGAAGTAGCGCTGGCAGAGAAGTCAGGATTCCACACGGCCTCTCTCGGCACGCGCCGCCTTCGGACAGAGACCGCTGCCGTCGCGGCAACGACCTGGATGACGGCACAGGATGCTGGCAATGAAAATCATTCACAGCGGCCATCGGGATAACCTATCATTGTAGCATTCTTCCGGCGGCTGTTCAGCGTTTTCTTCCAGATCAATGAGTAATAAAAAAACCCGGAAAAGATTCCGGGTTTTTGCGCAAAAAGTCTCTCTGTGTTCTCTTCTTTTTTCCACCCTGAGCGAGCGAAGCGAGTCGAAGGGCTCAGTGTGTCACCCCGAGCAAAGTCCGGCGCAGCCGGACTGCGTCGAGGGGCTCTGTGGCAACAAGTTTCCTACGCCGCCCTCATCACTTCCCCAGTCTGCCCGCTTTTATGAACTGCTCCAGTGTAGGATTGCTGTTCAGGATTTCGACGAACTGGGTCTTGGTGAAAAATCCGTCGGCGGGAACCATGCCGGCCGCCTGATGGATGTACTCCTCGGAATGGCCGGAGAGAAAATAGACAAGCGATGCAGAGCTTATGGATTTGAGGAACCGGAGCGTGACCAACCCGTTCATGCCGTCCATGCCGATATCCAGAAGCACCAGGTCGGGAGGAAAACGCTTTGCCCGCTGCAGACATTGCTCACCGGACCGCGCCGTATCCACGATGACGTTTGCGAAGAGCGATTTCAGCAGATCGGAGATTTCTTTTAAAAATATTTTGCTGTCGTCAACAATCAGTATCCTGTATGGATCGAGATTCTGCGGTGTCGAATTTTCCATAACAGCGTGCCCCGTCTCCACATTGTGTGCTGATCCAATATAGCATATATTAGTACGTCAATAAAGAATCCTATCTCATTATGATGAGAATAGTTGTGATGGCGCTCATGACGGCATTCATCGTCATGATTTATGGATGTAAAAGCGATTCTGTTTCACCGGCGAATCATGGCATGTATGCCATTTTCGGGAAGTTGAAACCCGATACCATTTTTGCCGGCGGACGATTGAGCATGCGAACATGGTACTATCCATCGGAGTTTACGGCCCTTCAATATGTGTTTACTGAAACGACAATCGATTCTACAGGTGAATTTCACCTTATCATCCCGCCGGCGCCGGACTATGTGCTGACGAAAAGGCCATTCAGATATTTTAGGGTCAGCGATACCCTGGCCAGATTCTATCTCCACAATTCATTTTATGTCGACAAGTGGGGCAAAACCGTCTGTCAGATTTTTTGTGCTGAGAAAGACCGCTGGGCGCCCGGCTCTCCTGGAAGCTATTGTATCAAATATTTGTATAGTAGCCGATATACTTCTATTGGCGGTGAGGATTCTTCAATCTCTCCAACTGAAATAATACGATACACGTATCACATAATGGTCAAGCCGGGATGGAATCAGATCGTGTTCAAAGTAACATACCCGGACTCAGTGACCTCCGATATCGTTTTACTCTGAGCGAGCGAAGCGAGTCGAAGGCCTCTGTGGCAAAAAAAAGCACGGACGGGCGTCCGTGCCTACATTAATTCTGTGCTAAAAAAAGCAAAAAAAAGCGCGGCGCCTCGGCCGTCATGGCGAGCTGCGCCGAGCCACGCTCGGCGACCGCTATGCAGACTTTCTCTCCTCAAATACCAGTGTCGGTTCTTTTTTCTTTGTGATGGTTTCTTTGGTGATGATGCACTTGGACACCGTCGGCTCAGAGGGGAGGCGGTACATCGTATCCAGCATCGCTTCTTCCAGAATTGACCGCAGCGCGCGAGCGCCGGTTCCCCGCTTCATGGCTTTCTGCACTATCGCCCGCAGTGCCCCTTCTTCAAATTCCAGATTGATGTTTTCAATCTTGAAGAGTTTCTTGTACTGTTTAATGAGTGCATTTTTGGGTGTCGAAAGGATGTTCATCATCGCTTCTTCACTCAGTGAGTGAAGAGTGGTGATCAACGGCAGCCGTCCGATAAATTCCGGAATCAATCCGTACTTCAAAAGGTCATCCGGCTCCGCCTGTCTCAAATATTCGTCGGCAGTGTAATCCTTTTTGCCGCGAATGTCGGCCCCGAATCCCATCGGATTCTGACTGACGCGCTTCGCAATGATCTTGTCCAGTCCTTCGAACGCGCCGCCGCAAATGAACAGGATATTCTTGGTGTTGATATTGATCAGGCTTTGTTCCGGATGTTTGCGTCCGCCTTTGGGCGGCACACCGGCAACCGTTCCTTCAAGAATCTTCAGCAGCGCCTGTTGAACGCCTTCGCCGGAAACGTCGCGCGTGATGGATGCACTGTCGCTCTTGCGAGTGATCTTGTCGATCTCATCAATGTAAACGATGCCTCGTTCCGCCCGTTCAATGTCGTATTCGGCATTTTGAAGCAGATAGACGAGGATCGTCTCCACATCGTCGCCGACATAGCCGGCTTCAGTCAGCGTGGTCGCGTCGGCGATGGCGAACGGAACATCCAGGATGCGCGCCAGCGTCTGGGCCAGCAGTGTTTTTCCGGTACCGGTCGGTCCGATTAGTAGAATATTACTCTTCTCGAGCTCAACATCGTCAAATGTCTGCTGGTGCTCGCGGGCATCGATGCGTTTGTAGTGGTTGTACACTGCGACTGCAAGCGTCTTCTTGGCATGATCCTGACCAATCACATACTCATCCAGCGCTTCTTTGAGTTGGATGGGTGTGAGGGTTTCCCGGGATCTCGTCTTCTTCTTTGCTGCGGCAGCCATGTTGCTGCGTATGATATCCACTGACGTCGAGACGCAGTGATCGCAGATATAGACGCCCGGGCCTGCAATGATACTGCCAACTTCTTCCGTCCCCCGTCCGCAGAAAGAACATTTGATCGTTGTATCTCCCCGTTGCTTCTGGCTCATGCCTTATTTCTCTTTCTTGGGGTCTGAAGTTTTCTTTGTCAGGATCGTGTCGATGAGACCGTATGCCTTTGCATCTTCCGAACTCATATAATTATCACGATCGGTGTCCCGTTCCACCTCTTCAACCGATTTGCCGGAATGGTGGGCAATGAGTTCATTCAGCCGGCGTTTCGTTTTCAGGATTTCCTCTGCCTGAATGCTGATGTCCGATGCCGTGCCCTGCACACCGCCCCACGGCTGGTGGATCATGATACGGGAGTTGGGGAGGGCTTTGCGCTTTCCTTTCGTTCCGGCAAGCAACAGCATTGCGCCCATGCTGGCGGCCATGCCGACGCAGATCGTCGAGACGTCCGGACGGATGTATTGCATGGTATCATAGATCGCAAGGCCGGCGGACACGCTGCCGCCCGGCGAGTTGATGTAGAGATGAATGTCTTTGTCCGGATCTTCCGCCTCCAAAAATAGAAGTTGGGCCACTGTCAGGCTGGCGACGGTATCATCGATAGCCGTCCCGAGAAAGACAATCCGTTCTTTCAGTAACCGCGAAAAAATATCGTACGCCCGTTCTCCACGGCTGCTTTGCTCCACCACCATGGGGACCAGTTGATTGTAGATGTCGTACGGTTTCTGTGATGCTGCCATTCCTTGTGTTCCTTTCTGATTACGCGTGTTCGAGTTCTGCAAGCTTCGAGGGATCGTCCGCAGCGATCTCTTTGATCACTGCATGCTGTCTCAGAATCGCAGCGAGCTTGTCTGAGACAATTTTTTCATTGGTTGATTCCGATTTCTTGTAGTATTCGAGCAGCCGTTCTTTTTCCATGTTGAACCGCGCGGCCCCTTCTTCTGCGAGTTTCTCAACGTCCGCTTCTTCCGCCGTGATCTTCTCTTTGGCGATAATTTGTTCACGGATCAGCATCCATTTTGCCTGCCAGAGCGCTGATGGGCGAACGGATTCCGAATAGCGGGTGAGATCGAATCCCTTCGGCAATTCCTTGTTGGGCTGTTCGCGCTTGATTTCATCAACGTAGGAATCGATGATACCCTTCACCAGCGTCTGCGGAGCAGTGAACTCATGCCGGCGCACGATCTCATTCGTGAGGGCGTTTACCACATGCTTCTCGCTTTGCTCGTCGTAGTACTTCTGGAGATCTTTTTTGATCTGCACCGTGAGTGCCTCTGCCGATTCCGTCTTCCCGCCGGTGACTTCTTTTGCCAGCGCGTCGTCGAACGGGACGCCGTGTAAACACCGCCGGTCTCTGCGGACTTCAGTGCTTCCTTGATTTCTTTTTCGGTTGTGGACTCATTCATGTCCACTTTCATTCCGTTCCGCTTGCGGTTGGGAATCACCGCGCCGGTTTCGTCCAGTTCCTGCATGTCGGCGGTGACAATGTAGTCCGTACCGCCAACTGCCGTTGCCGGCTCGTAAGTGGCATGAGCTTGCCGCAGGCGGCGAATTTCTTCCGCGACTTCTTCATCTTTGACGGCATGTACCGGTTTTTCGACCTCAAGGCCTTTGTACTCCTTCAATTCGAATTCCGGCTTGATGTCGAATTTCACTTTGAAGGAAAGGGGTTCATTCTGCTTGTACTTCAGATCCACCATGACCGGTGTCCCGATCGGATTGATCTGACGTTCTTCAATGGCTTTGCGGAACCATTCATTGGCGATCTCATCAATCGCATCACTCTCGATGATCTCTCCATACATGCGTTTGATGAGGGACAGCGGTGCTTTCCCTTTGCGGAATCCGCGAATTTCAATCACTGACGAGGCTTTCCGGTAGGCAGCTTCTATTTGGGGAGTCAGCTCTTCCTGGGTCAGATTGATCTCGATTTCGCGTTCGCTGTCATTGATGGTATTAACGTTGACTTCCACTCAAGAACTCCTTCATGTTAATAGGTACAGTTGGTCAATTTGCGTTCCAAAATACAAAAGAAATGTGCTAATTTCAACCAACGACCTGCATCTGCAATATCATATAACGCCGCTTTTCGGGAGATGGTTCATCCGATGCTGATTTTCTTGTCCACAAGGGACAGAATGACCACTTTGCAAGCATGGTCGGGTGTCTGATGTCTTTTTCGTCTCTGAAGCGGCCCAAGCTTTCATGCGATGTGGCTATTCATGGGAATACGAAGTGATTGTCACTATTTATGGTAGACGATTGGCGACAGCCAAAGTCACCCAAAAACTGGACAAAAAATGTGCATCTCAATCCACCAGGTGTCACGTCGAGATCGCCGAAGTTGAAAGATCTTCGGACAGGGCAACTCCGTCCAATATCTCGGAAAGAAATGGCAATTTCCAACCGATCATTGTGGCTTGGAAATGCCGCAAGACGGCTCGCGGTATGATTCGAGATGTATCATGAAGAGGGTCCGTGTATACTTGACATTCCGCATGTATTTGGCAATATTGCCTCGAATTCAGTCGCGAGGTTTTTATGCAAGCAATGGGAGGAGGAATATGGTTTTCCCCTATGTGTCTTTCTTCAGCGTCTTAGGCAATTGGGTCTCTGAGATCGATCATTACTTAGCGGTGTACAATAGCTCACAATGGTAACCATAGAAAGGGTTTTCGCATGAAAAAACAAACCGCGTTGCTGGTACTCTGTATGTGCGTTCTCATGCAGAGAGCTGCATTTTCGCAAGGTGCTTATTTTAAAGCCGGCGGATCATATCGCTTGGGACTCCCATCCATGCTGATCGATGAAAACTACACTTCTACGTCCTCTTCTACAGGTTCTACGAGCAAGACCGAGGGAGTCTATGGTTCATTCGGAAATGGTTTGGGTTTTGATGGTGCGATCGGATACAAAGGAGAGAATCTTGGAATAGAAGTGGGAGTCTCCTATCTTCTAAAATCCAGCATTGAAGCGACTTCGAAGTATAATTCGGCTTCATCTGTCTCAAATACCACATATACGTACGAAGGCACAATGTTGGCAATCAGTCCCTGTTTTGTCTTTGCAACAAGCGTTGGCTTCTATGGGCGTGCAGGCGCGGTGTTAGGTTTCCCAAAATTCGCGTCCAAGAGACATGGAGAATCTCCCGGTTCCCTTCCAGTCATCACAGATGCGAAGACAGAGTATAGCGGCAACATGGCGTTGGGTTTTACAGGAGCGGTTGGTGTTGCGGTGGGCAATGGAGCCGTCAAGTTGTATATTGAAGCAGATGTCGTCAGCTTGACGTGGGCACCTGCCAGTTCGGAGATTACTGAATATACCGCGGATGGCAAAGATCAACTCCCCGCAATGAAAGTATATGACAAGAAGACCAACTATGAGGAGACCATCACCTATAACAGTTCGGCAGTGGTGAATAGGGATGTCGAACGGGTCTCATTGAAGAACTACATGCCCTTTAGTTCTCTTGGACTAAAAGCCGGCATCATGATCGGATTCTAAAACCAATTCATAAGAATCTTGAAGAAATGCTGAACCCTCCGGTTGCGTGGAAGCTCCCGGAGGGTTTGTCATTTTTGTTCTTCTCAAATTCTCTGAAGGGTTTTCCAATTTGTCCTTGCGATTGTTTCTTCTGCGGTATGAAGAACTTTGCAGGAGAAAAACCGGTCTTCCATGACGCAAAGATACATTGACAGTTGTATTGACAAGCGGGTAATCCTTTCGTAAATTGAGCGTGCAAGAAGTTGATCGGTGTATTTTCGGGGCGTAGCTCAGCCCGGTTAGAGCGCTTGCCTTGGGCGCAAGAGGCCGCAGGTTCGAATCCTGTCGCCCCGACAAAAGAAGCCTGAACCGTGATTGGTTTGGGCTTTTTCTGTTGTGGGCCAAGCCCAATCTGGTAGGATGGGAGAGTTTCTCCCGGTATTCTTCTTNAGACCGTACTCAACATGTGAGAGCGTCCAGCCGGAGGCGGGAAGGCCGCAGGTTCGAATCTCGTAGAACCACCGGCTTGATGGTGGTCTGTCGCCCCGACAATGAATGTCTGAATCAGAAATGGTTTGGACATTTTTTTATAGAGACTATACTCAACTGATCAGAACCCCTGCTTTGCGGTGATTTCTTGCCTCGAATAGAGAGCCGATGAATCGGTGATGATTCAAGTGTCCCTCTTGCTGTGAGTCAATTCAAGCGGCAATCGCCCGTTTGCTTCTCGGTGCTATTTTCACTATTATTTTTTCTATAATGAAGTCACGCACGTCTCAAATTTCCTCAAGAAAAAAAGAACATGTGGACGCCGTTGTCCGCAACGATGTACGTTTTCGGGCAAAAAAGACTGGTTTTGAGCGGTGGGAGTTCATCCATAACGCGCTCCCGGAACTAAATTTTGCGGAGATCTCCACCTCCACGACTTTCCTGTCCAAACCGTTGGACATGCCGTTTCTCGTTTCTGCCATGACCGGCGGCTATCAGGATGCGAAGCGCATCAACCGGATTCTTGCTGAGGTATGTGAGGAATGCCGGATAGCGTTCGGCGTGGGAAGTCAGCGGCAGGCATTGGAGAACGGCAGGTATCACGCATCCTACTCCATTGTGCGGGAAGCGGCGCCCAGCATTCCGATCATCGGTAACATCGGCGCTGCGGAAGTTGCAAAGATGAAGAATTCCGACGTGCTGCTGCGGATGATCGAACTCATCCGTGCTGATGCGATCGCAGTCCATCTGAATCCGCTGCAGGAACTACTGCAACCGGAAGGCAATCCGGAATTTCGCGGTGTACTCGCCGGCATCGAAAAGATGTGTCGCTCGCTCTCTGTACCGGTGATAGTGAAAGAAATTGGATGCGGTATTTCCCGTAGTGTTGCGCAACGACTGATCGATGCGGGCGTGACGATCATCGACATTGCCGGCGCAGGCGGCACAAGCTGGGCCGGTATCGAACTGCTACGCCGGCGGAAAGCCGTGCATGCCGAATTCTGGGATTGGGGGATTCCTACGGCAGAGGCTCTCGTTGACATTGCATCGTTGCGATCATCAAATCCGTCGCTTTCCATCATCGCTTCCGGCGGGATCGAACATGGCCTGGATGGGGCGAAGGCAATTGCCCTGGGTGCGGATCTGGTGGGATGTGCCCGTCCGGTCTTGCAGACGCTTTTCGCGGGGGGGAAGGCGAGCGTGATGGAATATGTGGCATCATGGAAACAAAGCTTCGCCGGTGCCATGTTTCTGACCGGCTCCGGTACGGTGAATGATCTCCGTCACGTAGTGATGAGCCAAGGAGTGGAATGAGTATGGTCTCCTATCAAAAAAAATATATTGCGTACAAATCCCGCGTGGATAAGCGCTTGGGCCGGTGTATGTCGAAACAGGAACCGGTATCGCTCTGCGAGCCGGTCTCGTATATCCTTTCCGGCGGAGGTAAAAGGATCCGTCCACTGCTCGTTCTTCTCGCATGTGAAGGGGTCGGAGGAACTGTCGAACAGGGATTGCCCGCAGCCGTTGCAATCGAAATACTTCACAATTTTTCCCTCGTGCACGACGATATCATGGATCATGCCTCAACGAGGCGCGGCCGGCTGACGGTGCACAAAAAATGGGGCGAAAGTGTGGCGATACTTACAGGGGATGAATTGCTGGGACTCGCGTATCGCGAATTGCTTCGCACGAAGTCCGGCGCTATCGGCCGGATCGTGGAGATCTTCACCGACGGCGTAATCGAAGTGTGCGAGGGCCAGGCATATGACAAGGAATTCGAAACGCGGCACGATGTTACGCTGCTGGACTACCTTCAAATGATTGCAAAGAAAACCGGAAAGCTGGTTTCGGTATCCCTCGAACTTGGTGCCGTCATCGGCGGCGGATCAGCACGCGAAGTCCGTGCGCTGCGTGAATACGGAACGCATATCGGCCGTGCATTTCAGATCCAGGACGATTATCTGGATATCGTCGCCAATGAAGAAGAATTCGGCAAGAGAATCGGCGGAGACATCGTGGAAGGGAAAAAGACATACCTGCTTCTGGAAGCATACCGGCGTGCACGCGGCGATGACAAGAAACTGCTCCATGCCATTATGATGAACGGCGGAACGTCGAGGCGCAACGTGCCTGCGGTGCGTGCAATCTATGAGCGCCATGGCGTTCTGGCGTCGGCACAGAAAGAGGTGGCACAAAGTATCGCCCGGGCTGACCGGGAATTGAAGATCCTGAAGCCCGGCCCGGCCCGGGAAATGCTCTATTGGTTCTCGGAAATGTTGGCAAATCGGAATTTCTAATGAGAGAATGCGACGTTACGATCAAGAACCGCGCCGGGCTTCATACACGTCCGGCGGCATCCATTGTCAAGCTGGCGGCGAAATTCCAGTCCGAGTTTTTTATTATGAAAGATGATTTGAGATAAACGGAAAGAGCATCATTGGTGTCATGACGCTGGCCGCCGAACAGGGAGCAAAACTCTCGCTCCGGTTCGATGGCGACGATGAGAAAGAGGCGGAAGAAGCCGTCGTCGGACTCTTTGAACGCGGTTTTGACGAGGTCTAACTATGGAACAGAAAACAGAACTACGCTATCAGGGTGTCCCTGCGGCTCCCGGCATTGTCATGGCGCGCGCGTACCGGTACCTCAAACACGTGCCACGCATCGAAGAAAAAAAGATCACCCCGAAAGAAGTCGATGGGGAAATCGAGCGCCTGAAGCATGCCGTTGGCCGTGCAGAAAAAGAACTGCAGAAAGTGCTGTTGCTGGCGGAACAAAAAATCGGCGTCGTCAAAGCGAAAATTTTTGAGGCGCAAATCATGATCCTCAGCGATGCGGTGCTTTTCGGTGCCATCATCAATCGCATCAAGAAGGAACATAAGAACGCCGAGTTTATTGTGCATGCCGAGATCGCCAAATACCAGCAAATGATGCTCGCGTCTTCCGACGAGTATATGCGCGAGCGTTCGCATGACGTGGAAGATGTCAAGAACAGGATTATTCGCAATATCCAGGAAGAAAAGCTCGTCTCACGGTTTGAAGGAAATTCGATCGTCGTCGCGCAATCGCTGACGCCGGCCGATACCATTCTCTTCAGTCGCAATGAAGTGCTCGGCTATCTGACAGATATGGGCGGCGTTACCTCCCATGCAGCGCTGCTGGCACGTTCATTGAGGGTTCCCGCAATTGTCGGATTGAAAGATTTGACGGCGAAAGTTGAAACCGGAGATGCATTGATTCTCGACGGATATGCCGGAGTGGTTGTCGTCCATCCGACGGAAGAGACAATCCGCGCCTTTGAACAGCGGAAGGCGGAGATTGCTGTCTATGAGAAAAAACTCCACGCGCTACGAGATCTTCCGGCGGAAACGCTCGACGGCAAACATGTGGAACTCTCCTCGAACATCGAGTTTTCAGAGGAAGTGGAGTTTGTGCGATCGCAGGGCTCGCATGGCGTTGGTCTGTACCGGGCCGAAGGAATGCTCATGGGTCGGGATACCTTCCCGTCGGAGGAGGAACAGTTCTGTGAATACAATGAAATCGCAGAGAAGGCATATCCGCACAAGGTGATCGTCCGGACGTTCGACATCGGCGGTGACAAGGTGTTTGCCGACGTCAGCGAGGAGGAAAACCCGTTCCTCGGTTGGCGGGGCATCCGTGTTTCACTGGACCGGCCGGAATCATTTCTGATGCAGCTGCGGGCGATTCTGAAGGCGAGTGTTAAAAGGAACATCTGGGTGATGTTCCCGATGGTCTCATCGCTGAAGGAGGTCCGGCGTGCAAAGGAATTTGTCGCCCAGGCCAAGGCGTCGCTAAAAAGTGAAGGCGTTAACTTCGACAAGAAGATCAAGGTGGGTGTCATGATTGAAGTGCCTGCCGCTGCTATTATTGCCGGAGACATTGCAAAAGAAGTCGACTTCCTCAGTATCGGAACGAATGACCTGATCCAGTATCTTCTGGCGGTCGATCGCGGCAATGAATTAGTGTCTCAATTGTACCAGGAATTCGATCCTGCGGTAATGCGGACCATCCGTCATATCATCAAAGAGGCGCACAAACATCGTATCCCTGTTGGCATGTGCGGTGCTATGGCCGGCGATCCGGTGGCAACCCTGCTGCTTCTCGGGCTCGGGCTCGACGAGTTCAGCGTCATCCCGACCATCCTTCCCGAAATTAAAAAGATCATCCGTTCTGTGAATTATAAAGAAGCACAAAAGGTTGCGCTGAAGGCGATAGCATTTTCCACAGCGGATGAAGTCAGAGAATTCTTGACTGCAAACACAAAACGTATCGCCCCGGAAATCCATCTGAAAGAGTGACCGCTGGCAGCGGTGACGATCGCCAACAGGGCTGATCCGGATGAGGCTCTCTGTTTGTAGGGGCCCATACGTATGAGGAGAAATAATACCAAAGGATATGTATGACACGTGAACAGATTCAACAGAATGATCCCTCCGGGATGGGGAAACTCATCGCGGATTTTCCACAGCAGGCGGAAACGGCAGTTGCGATTGGTGAAGCGGCGCGCATCAAGCTTCCCATTGCCTCAGTCCGAAATATCGTCGTCACCGGTCTTGGTGGTTCGG
>JAPLFO010000121.1:0-18079 GCA_026390635.1 Ignavibacteriales bacterium | reverse complement strand
GCTCCGCTCGTATCTTGCTGACGAATGCCGGGTGCCGATTGCGGTCAGTCGTCACTATTTTCTTCCGGAATATGTCAATGACAAAAGCCTTGTCATCGTTTCCAGCTACTCGGGCAATACGGAAGAGACCAATGCATCATACGCGGATGCGATCAAACGAAAAGCGAAAATATTTTGTATTACCTCAGGCGGGGCCGTCAAAGCGCTCGCTCGAAAGAAGAAACATCCTTTCATTGAAATTCCCGGCGGTTTGCCGCCCCGCGCTGCGCTTGGCCTTTCGTTTTTCCCGACACTTATTACACTTTCAAAGCTTGGATTAATCCCGTCCCAGAAGAAGGCCATCAAAGAAACGCTTACACTTCTGAAGGCGAAGTCTTCTCTCTACGATGACATCGCTTCCCCGCAGAATTTGGCGCTGCGGCTGGCAGAACAGTTGAAGGGAAAACTTCCGGTTGTTTACAGCGCCGCCGATCGGTTTGATGCAGTCAGCATGCGCTGGCGCGGCCAGTTTTCTGAGAACGCGAAAGTGCTTGCCTACGGACATGTCTTTCCGGAACTGAATCATAATGAAATCGTCGGTTGGCAGGTATTAGAAGATGTCATGAAGAAGATTCATGTGCTGATACTCCGTGACAGGGAAGACCACGTGCGGATTCAATTGCGGATGGATATTACAAGAGATATCATCGCCGGCCTCGCGGGTGCGGCAATTCTCAACAACGTTGATCCGACGCCGGTATCAAAAATAGATTTCTTGAAGAATGAGCTTGCCAGGGCGAAGTGATTGTCAGCCCGCACGCATGCAAAATTCATAAATTCTCGGCTTTCCAATTCCAGAACCCGGTACGTTGCGTCCGATGCGGTCTCGATTGACGGTTCGGTGTTCGCTTCCGGGCATATTCCCCATCGGTCGGGTTTTCGGAGAACGACTAGGAATTCTTCTACATCCTCAAGAAATCCCTGGTGAGAACGAGTGTGATGAATAGAGCAGAGACAGTATTTCTTCTTTTTGTGTTCGGTTGGTGTGCCGCCGTCGTACTGACGCCGCTTGCGGTACATGGGCCGGGAGCGATCGGCGTTGCTTCCGAAATCTCGTATCGTGTGTTCGGGCACGTGTGCCATCAATGGGATTCCCATTCGTTTCATATCGCCGGTGCGAAGCTGCCGGTCTGCATCCGATGCTCAATGATCTATGGGACATTCTTTCTCGCGTGCCTTGCGGCGGTTGCGTTGCGGATCTCCGCTGTAGAATCTCGGAGGGCAAGAATGTTTTTGCTGTTTGCTCTCTTGCCAATGCTTATCGACGTTGCATGCGATCTGACAGGTTTCCATCAAAGTAATGTCATAACGCGCATCATCACCGGCAGCATTGCCGGCGGCAGCCTGGGCATGATTCTGGCCCCGCATTGTATCGAGTGGCTTCAAATGGTCTTATCACATAACCATTCCGGATCTGTATGACTGAAAATCCCAAAAAATTCATGGCTGCCCTCTATGGCGGATTGGTGACAGCAGGCATCTCTGCCATCCCTGGTCTTAATTTTATCAACTGTTTCTGCTGCGCGGGAATTCTTCTCGGAGGATTCCTGGCGGTTTTTTTTTACAAACAGGAACTCGACGATGATCTGGTGCCTCTGACAAATAGCGACTGCATTCAGCTTGGCGTCTGGGCCGGGGTCATTGCCGCCGTCGCCGGAACGCTTATCAATGTAATGGTGCTGCTGGCTTTTGGGAATGTTGCCATTGAAGTGATGATCGCCATAGTCCATAAAATGCATATAGAATTTCCGCCGGAGTACCAGCAGGTATTGGATCAGGCGATTGCTGAGAAAGCAACGGTTGCAAGCATTGTCGCGTCGTTCCTTCTCACACTGGCAATGGATGTTTTGTTTACGGTTCTCGGAGCGTTGATCGGATGGGCGGCATTCAAACCCAAACCCCGCATTCCAATGCAGGGAGGATAGCTCTGACGGGTCGCTACAAAGCTCTTCGGCAGGTCGCCGAACCTAATCGAGATGCCGCGCCTATAAATCTGGACGAAAAGTCCCGCCACTTCGAAGGATGCTCCGCAAAAGACGCGATTGTACCAATATCATGTTCTTCCAATTCCTTTCTTCGTGTCTTGGAGTTTTTTGCGAAGCATCCTTCGGAGTGGCAAATGACCGGTTTTCGACCACATCTCTAGTGTGCTTCCAACTTGATGCGGAATGTTGTTCCATGCCCTGGCGTGCTCTCCTTGACGAAGAGCTTGCCGCGGTGATAGCTCTCCACAATCCTTTTTGACAAACTCAACCCCAATCCCCATCCCCTTTTTTTGGTGGTGAAGCCGGGGCGGAAAATATCTTTCCGGTATTTGGTCTCAATTCCTTTTCCCGTATCAGTGACGTCGATGAAGACCGAGTTCCCGCTTCGCTCAACACGAAAAGAGATTTTTCCGTTTCCATCTTCCATTGCATCCAGGGCATTCTTTACAAGATTTTCGAGTACCCATTCGAATAGTTCGCGGTTGATCGTCACCGTGGTAGATACAGACGGATCCACCGTGATCGTGACTCGTTTGCCCATTTGGGGAAGCCGTTTTTGAAAATAGGAGATGACTCCTTCGATGACCGCGGTGAGGTTCTCGTTGCGGAGGTCCGGCTTTGAACCGATCTTTGAAAACCGCTCGGCGATCTTACTCAGGCGCTTCAGATCGTGCTCCATCTCGCCGACAGTCTCGGCGACCTTTGGCGCCCCATCGGATTGGAGCCGCAACATTTCGATCCATCCCATGAGGCTGGAGAGCGGTGTGCCGAGCTGGTGGGCTGTCTCCCGTGCCATGCCAACCCAGATGTTGCTCTGTTCATTCCGCTTGATGTAGCTGAAACCGATGTACCCGACGAGAACAAAAAGAGAACCGACGATAATTTCAACGTACGGCAGCCAGCGGAGGCGCGTAATAAGAGGCGACTCGCCGTAATGCACCCGGCTGAGCACCATCGTGTCTTGATACGTAACGATGATGGGTCGATTGGAGGCATCCATTTCATGAACCATGCGGCGGAGGATGACATCGCGGTTCTGAGGCGCAAGGGTGGAGTCGATATCCACATTTCGGAAAGCCCGGATCTCCGTATCGTGCGCATCTGTCTCGATGACCGGAAAGTCGATGGCGAGAATCATTTCATTGAACACAAAACTATAGTCGACGCCGCTGTACGGACTGTTGGCAAGGTATTCCATTGAACGGGCATACAGCCGCGCAACTTCGCGTTCCTTATGCTGAAGCTCGTTCACCAAATTGTGCGTGTAGAAAAGAATCGGCGTAACGATGCAGAAGGCTGTGACGAGCAAAGCGATCTTGATCTTGCCAGAACGCGGACTTCGTGTGTTCAGTGCCATGGTGGTCAGCGGATAATGGTTTGGTCGCGTCTCGGTCCCACAGAGACGATGGAGATACGTACGCCGCTGAGCTCTTCAATAGCCTTCACGTAAGCGCGCGCTGCCGCCGGCAGTTGCCGGAAACTCCGTGCCTCCTTGATGGGTTCCTTCCATCCGCGATATGTCTTATAGATCGGCTCTATTTCTTCAAGTGCCCGGACGTCTGTCGGAAAAGCCGCGAGCTTTTTGCCCTTCCGCCGGTAGCCGACGCACACGGGAATTTCTTCGAAATGATCCAACACATCCATTTTTGTGAGGGCAATACTGTCGATGCCGTTGATACGGATCGAATACCGGAGGCTGACCATATCCAACCAGCCGCAGCGCCGCGGGCGCCCGGTGGTCGCTCCAAATTCTCCACCGATCGTGCGCAACCGCTCTCCCGTTTCGTTGTTCAATTCCGTGGGGAACGGCCCATTGCCGACGCGGGTTGAGTACGCTTTGACGATGCCGATAACATTGCGGATGGCCGTAGGGGGAATGCCGAGTCCAGTGCATGCGCCGCCGCTTGTCGGATTGGATGACGTCACATAGGGGTACGTCCCGTGGTCGATGTCCAGCAGCGCGCCCTGTGCGCCTTCTGCGAGAATTGCTTTCTTCTTTCTGATTGCTTCCGACAAATAAAGGGAAGTGTCGGTGATGAACGGGTCTATCTTCTTGTCAAAGGCTTCGTACTCTGCAATGATGGCGTCAACGTCCATTTCTTTCGATCCGTACATCTGACGCAGCAATTGGTTCTTCTCTTCGATATTAGTCCGAAGCTTGTTCCTCAAAACTGTGCGGTCGAGCAGGTCGACCACTCGGATTCCCGTTCGTGTGTACTTGTCGATGTACGCCGGACCAATGCCGCGTCCGGTGGTTCCGATCTTGTTCACTCCCTGTTCCCGGATCGAATCCAGGAGTTTGTGGTACGGCATGATCAGATGGGCGTTGTGGCTCAGGAATAGTCGGCCGTCGATCTTGATGCCGAATGACTTGACCATCGCGATTTCATCCATCAACGCGACGGGATCGATCACGACCCCGTTGCCGATAACACACGTGACATGTTTGTGAAAAATACCGGAAGGAATGAGATGAAGCACATACTCTTTCTTTCCGATGACAACGGTATGACCGGCGTTTGCACCGCCCTGATAGCGGGCAACTATGTCGGTCTCTTCACTGAGGAGATCGACTACCTTGCCCTTGCCTTCGTCGCCCCATTGGGCCCCAACGATGATTGTAACAGCCATGCGTATTGTCCGCCATAGAGTGAGTGATGAAATGTACCTTCATAGTACGAAAAAAGGGGAGAAGTCTCAAGATGTTGCGGTTCTCTCTTTTTTTGAGTAATATTTTGCATGTTAACAAAGTCGTCCCGCCCAAAATCGGAACAAGTCGCCCAGCGAAGATTGGATTCGCGCGCCGAAGATATGAAGCTCATCGGCCAGGCGCTGTCGGGGAATCAACCGGCATATCGCGCGATCATGAAAAAGTACCACAGCCAGGTTTTCAATGTGCTCTTTCGGATGGTGCATCAGCGCGGCGAAGTGGAAGACCTCACCCAGGAGGCATTCATCAAGGCGTTCGCGTCACTGAAGAACTTCAACGGCGAGTATGCTTTTTCCACTTGGCTGCTGCGTATTGCGCAGAATAACTGTATCGATTTCATCCGCAAGAAGAAACTTCAGACTTTTTCCATCGACAAACCGATCGATTCCAAAGACGGCGAAATCATGTTCGAATTGCCGGATACGACCTACGAACCCGACAAGGTCCTGATCGCCAATCAGCGAGCCAACATGATCGAGGAGGCGATTAAGTCACTTCCTCCCAAATACCGGACGGTGATTACCATGCGCCATTCCGAGGAAAAAGACTACCAGGAGATTGCGGATGAATTGGGTGTGCCCATCGGGACGGTCAAAGCGCATATCTTCCGTGCGCGTGAAATGCTGAACAAAGCCCTCCGAAAAAAGATCCAACAGTACTAGCCCTGCCCCTGTGCAACTCTGCTTGCGCTGATTCCGTATACACAAAAAGCACCTATTGCATATGACACAATTTCGCACATATCATCCCATTTTCGCCGTCTTTTTGCTCGTCTGTACTTGCGAGCAGATCTTCGCTGAGGATTTCCGCAAAGAAATCAAGCGCGGTGACGAAAGAGAAGTGAAGGTGAGACTCGAATCTGCAATTGGCCGGGTGAATATCTCAAAAGGTGATGATCGTCACATTCTGGTAATGGAGATGAGAACTGAACAACGGTGGGATGTGCCGTTCGTCGTGGACTACAAAGTGCGCGGCCACGTCGGTTCTCTCGTCTTAAACTGGAATCCCGAAGGAAAGAATTCCTGGTCGTTGCGGGAAGGTGATCGTTGGGACATTCAATTGACGGATGCGTTGCCGCTGTCTATCGATGCCAATGTTGGTGTGGGCAAATCTGATTTTGATCTAACCGGACTGGATGTCAGGGATCTAAAGATCGCGACAGGGGCCAGTTCTTCCGTGATAAGCTTCGGAACTCCCAACAAGAGCATCATCGAAAACCTGCGCATTGAGTCGGGAGTGAGTAAATTCGTCGGTGAGAAATTGGGGAATGCAAATTTTCAGCGGATGACATTCGACGGTGGAATTGGTTCATATTATCTCGATTTCAACGGAGCGATTACACGAGACGTTGAGGTTCATATCAAAGTCGGTCTGGGGAGCATGACGGTTGTTCTCCCCCCGGAAATCGGCGCTAAGGTCGTCTATGATGACAGCTGGCTGTCGAATTTCTCGATCGACAGGGGATTCAAACAGGAAGGATCGAACAATTACCTATCGCCAAACTATCATGAATCCAAAGCCAAGATCACGGTCTACGTGGAATCGGGCTTGGGCAGTGTCAGGATAAAGCGTCACAACTAGCGACCGAACTTGAAGAACATCCCCCAGGAATAAGGCGCGGCGGCTTTCGTCGTGCCTTTTAGCGTTAAGACGGCAGCGCGATATGCATCGTTGCCGCTCCCCCCATTGGAAATTGTCGAATAAAATTTTTCGCTAAACACCTTGTTCGTCTTCTGCTCGGATGGAAGAATGTTGGCAATGACAGACGACGTACCGTTCAGCAGCAGAATTGCAGCATGCAAGGGCGTCAGTCCACTGATGCCGGATTGCTGATCGCAGAGATAGACGACGGAAAAAGGATAGAGCATTGTCATCCGTTCCACCGGTATCTCTGCTCCGGCAGCTGTAATGCTGCCGCTTGAAACAGCGAACGAGGAGCGCGATGGGACCTGCGTATCGGTGTGGTATTCAAACGAACATTGCAGCAAATCGCCGATGGCGCTGAATAGCCGCTCCTCCGTGGCGGATTCTCCGGTATATGTGGTTGCTTCTTTGTAGAAACTCCGTACGTCGCGGAGTTCATACTCCAACGGCCACGAGTTGCGCGTGCTGAAGCCAAAGGCAAGGACGGTGCTGAGAAATTTTCTGGGGGCCGCGGATTGTGGCACGAAGGAGACATGCGGCAGATAGGAAACGTCAACAATGTCGAGCAGCGTCCTGTCTTTTCCGGAGAGAAACGCATGGAAAGGGATGTCTTCCATTTCCGGCGGTGGAACGATGATGACCCGCTCTTGGAAGGATGCCTGAATCGGCCTGATGAACAAGTCGAATAGCCCCCGCAGAACTTTTGCCTGATCTCCACGTTGAGTGTGCAACGATCGTATCAGTTCATCGCGTTGGTCTTTGTGGGCTCGGACTTCGGTGGTGCGCACTGAAGCTCCGTGTGAGTCTTTCGAAAGAAGAAATGTAATGATCGAATGCCGTGTGAGGAGGTACTCGCATAGCATCGTGCCCGATCTCAGGTCGGCTGCGAACCGTGAAGCGTTTGATGCGGGCGAAGGGAAGAGTATCGTTGCGGCAGGAGCGATTTTTCCCGTCGACGCATGGAGCGCCTCAATTTCTGAGTTGAATTGCTTCTGCAACTCATCTATTTGAAACAAATCACGATTCCGTGTTTCCTGCCGGTGCTGTGAAACCAGCTCCGATTCAATTGATCGGAGAAGAGCGCATCGACGCTTATTCTCCGAGTACACTTCCAGCACGGTCTTGTCTCTGAATTCAAATGAAAACTCCCGCAGCCGGTTCGAGAGGAGGTTCGCCCGTCCGTTTGCAAGGACGTCATATGCCTGCTCCGGACTTCCGTTGCGGACTAGCATGCCGGCCAACGATTCGAACCAGAATTCCGGATTCAATCCCGTCAGTGAAGTGTTGAACGGGAGGGCCGAGAAGTCCAGAATATCATCCTCTGCCGGATTTGACTCGATCAGGGAGTTGGTCATAAGATCATAGCTATGACGATAAGCAATGAAGGCGGAGTCCGGACTTCCGGACGACTCACACGCTGCACCAAAGGCGGCGGAGGCAGCGGCCTCACCATGCGGATCTCCGATGCGGGCAAAGAAACCGGTCGCCTGCCGGTAGTATTCGCGCACGGACCGGTAGTCGTCGGGAGAGGGTGACGGATATGATCGCTCTAGATCGCAAGCGGCGATCGCCATGAGGAGGTAGCCTATTGCATCATTCTCCCCCTGTGACCGCGCAAGACTGTACGCCTCGGTAAAGGAATGGCGTGCCGGAACATAGGCGAATTCGGACGCGAGGGCTTCGCCCAACGCTGCATACAAACGGATGCCCAATCGGGCAGTACTTTGGAATCCGGAATACTGATTCAGTTCGGAAATTCCGCGACGCAGCTCCTCAGCAGCAAGCGCATTTTGTCCGAATGCGTGAAGTGAAAGACCATATTCCAAGCGAACCCGCGCAGAGAGCACCGTGTCGGTGAGTGACGGAAGCAGGAGTGAAGTGCGCGAAAAATATTTGCGCATTTCTTCCTGGTGTCCCAGCTGTGCAGCAGCGTATCCGGCTGCTGAAAGAGAACGGCAGAGGGATGCCCGATCATTCAGTTTCTCGTACACAAGGGCGGCGGACTGGAGATCGGAGAGCGAGCGACCAAGTTCCCGATGCCTTCGGTGTGCCAAAGCCAGCAACTCCAATGTGGCTGCTTCTGCTGACGGTTCCGAATACACCCGGCTCATTGTCAAAGCGTCATAGATGAGGGCGAGACACTTCTCCAGGTCGCCGGAGAGCATACTGGCGCGTGCAAGCAGATGCATGGAGGCAATTTCATTAGCATGGTTTCCGATTTCGCGGAAGAGCTGCCATGCTGCGAATGATTGCACCGCTGAGGCTGAATACTTTCCAAGCGATATTTCCAGACGGGCCAACGCCAGGCGATCGGTGGCGAGTCGGTGCGAGTCCTGCAGGATGCTGTCTGCCTCCACAACATTCCGGAGGAGTTGCTCGCCGGCGAGCAACTGGCCGGATGCAGTGCGTTGTGCCGCTTCGGTGCGCTCCATATTGTTTTTCTTCTGGAGCGTGGCGCGGTCGAGTTCGCATCCGAAGATCAGGAACGAAACAGCAGGGAGCAGAACCAGTATGGAGTACCGAGATGAATACATCGACGTTAATATAGCAAAGAAGGAGGGTGCTTGCAACGAGGGGCACAAAAAAGCCCGCGCGAGGCGGGCTTTTTTGGAATTCCGGACCGGTCTAGATGATGAACATCAAGCCGCCGGTGAAAGAATTGTATTTCCCAATGTTGTAGTCGGCGTTGACGTTGAGGAAAAGAATCTTCAGGCTCAAACCGAGAGTGAGGCGTGATTTGTTCTCGCCATCAAGCGCGAATTCAATATGTTGCGGGGGCGTGCCGGGTAGCGTGTTGAGGTCATATGTGAATGTCATCTGTGAACTCTCCAGCATGAATCCCGCATACGGAGTGATATTGAGTGCACCAGGACCAAACCGTTTGCTCACATTGACCCCGAACGCCGTGGTCTTTGTTTCAAACAGAGTCCCAACAGAGAGTTTCTGTGTGAAGAACGAAGCGCTTAAGTCCACCGGAAGTGGGTTCGGGAACCAGATACCCGGATTGTGCTGAATGCCAAAACCGAAGTACTTGAATTTGCCGATGTCGGAATTTACTTCCACCTCTGGCAAATAGCGGAATGTGGCTTGCGTACCAAAGATTGTCCCAATGCTCAACTGTGGTGCAAACAGGGGCACCATCGTCAGTCCATCTAGCGCTCCGTTGACACCTTCCAAGGGAATCGGCGTCGCAGGGATCGCTACGTTGCCATAACCAGGGACGTTTATCGTTCGCGCGCCAGTAGTCAGCGTGACGTTCTCATCTTTTGGACCAACAACGGTCGGACCAGAAAGAGAAACGTTGAAGGCTTGGGAGGTGATAGCTCCAAGAACGAGGTTTTTTTGGGACGAAGACAAGGCGCTATAGTTCGAAATTGCAGCCTTCGCCATCGCTTCTGCGATGTCTGTTGAAGGGGTAATCTGACCCGCGAATGTAAAGTGCTTGTTCTCGTCCTTCATCGGTGTTCCCATAAACACGCCGCCGAACTCAAGATCGAAACCGAACATCTTTGCACTTGGGGCCTTGTGAAACCAGCCGCCATTCAGGTCAGCGCCGAAGCCCGAAACGATCGGAGCGACATATGCTTTTGCTGCATCAATAGACAACTTCTGCATTTGTTCCTGAAGGGTCTGTGCCTGCACAGCCCCGAATCCTAAAAATGCAGATGCACATAGGGCTAGTAATGTTTTTTTCATCGTGACTCCCTCTGATTGTTGGTGGATGTAGTGAATTATGTCTAATAAACCAAGGAGATTGTTTCTGCCAGATCGCTCCATCACGATGGTGTAGAATATATGCAAACAATTCTGAAAGGCAAGACTTTTTTATCTCTTTGTGCGCTGGCGCAACACTTCATACATCACGAGCGCTCCTGCGACGGAAGCGTTGAGCGAATCAAACGAACCCGCCATGGGAATATTTGCAAGAAAATCGCAATGCTCCTTCACCAATCGCCGAATGCCTTTCCCTTCATTGCCGACGACAATCGCCACCGGGATCGAAAAATCCAATTCCATAAATACTTTTGGAGCCTGCGCTTCAGTGCCTACAATCCAGACGCCTGCATCCTTCAGCTCTTCAATGGAGGCAACGATGTTGGTTACTTTTGCCATCGGAAAATGCACACTTGCACCGGCCGAGGTGCGGGCCACTGTTTCCGTCACGGCAACGGCGTGGTGTTTGGGAATAACACCGCCGTGCGCTCCTGCGCAGACGGCTGTTCGAATCAGGGCTCCCAGATTGTGCGGGTCTTCGATTTCATCAAAGATGACGACAAATGGCTTCTGTCCAGCGTCGGATGCTATCTGAAGTAAATCCGGGATCTCGCAGTACTCCTTTGTCCCGATTGCAGCGACAACGCCTTGCGTGGGTACTTTGATGCCAAATTTTGAAATGCTCTCGTGTGTTACTTCCACGCAGGGAATATTTCTTTTTCTGGCGAGATCACGAATAGAATCTATTGGTGCCCCATGGCTTCCTTTGAGGAAGTATACCTTTTCGATCAGAGTGCCCGACCTCAATGCTTCTGTGACTGGATTTCTTCCGGCAATGAATTCAGGCATGGGGCGCCGTATCTTTTTGTTGAGTCCGCAGGGCAACGATGCCCGCGATGATCAGGACGAAGGAAATTAGTTGTGCTTCGCTCAGTCCGAGGAAGAGCGTGGGATTCAAACGAAGGAATTCCACGCTGAACCTTTCAATACCTGCGGCGATGAGATACCAATAGAACATTGTGCCGTCAACCACCATTCTTCTCCGGTATTTCCAGAGTATGGCGAAAAAGAATGCGCAAATCAACAACTCGTATATCGGCGCAGGATGAAGGGTTACCGTTTGATCGAAGACTGTGATGGTACCGAACTGATCCCTTCCCACAACCTGTTCCGACAGCCCGTACTGATATTCCTGGGCCTCAGTGGGGTGGGCGTAGAAATATTCCCTCAGGGCGCTGTGCGGTTTGACGATTGCATTTGCATAGATTGTTCCCCACGGAAGGCGTGTCGGGGTACCATAGTCTCCATCGCCGGCCAGATGACAACCGATGCGGGCAATGCCGTAAGCGAGAAGAAGCGCAGGCGCGACCGCGTCTGCGATGCGCAAAAAAGTAATGCCCTTCCGCTTCATGTACCAATAAATGCTCACAGCCGCGAGAACGAATCCGCCATAGAAGGTAAGTCCCGCCGGAGAAAAAATTGATCCTATGGGGTCCGCAAATGTTTCTTCCCAATTCTCAATAAGATAAAGAATCTTCGACCCGGTGATGCCGGCGACCAGCGCGATCATGGTGATCGTGGCGCCAAAATCGGGATTTATTTTCTTGCGTTTGAGTTCTTTGGTAAGGAGGGCATTTCCAATAAGGAAGGAAACGGCCATCATGAAGCCGAAGCTGTAGATGGTGAAGGGGCCGAGCTCGAGAATTTTAGGATACATCCGCGATCACTGTGAAGAAAGAATGGATAGCCAGGTTTTTGATAGTGATGCGGCGGCCGCGGGTTTCAAAATCAAATGCACCCTCAGAGCCATCCGACTTCCGTAAGACGAAGTGAAAGCGCCCCGGAAGGTCGTAGTGGACTTTCCGGAATTGCGCCGCTCCGCTGGCGGGCATCGCAAGCTCCGGAGCCTTGAGGCCGTGCAGAGTCCACAATAGCGTCTTTCCGTCGAAGACCTCGTCGACCACTATCTCGTAATTGAAATTGCCAAATTGCTTGATCGTCTCAAGCAGAAACACAACTCCCCTTTTGCGAGCGGCATCATCGAGAACCGGCTGAACCATAAGGCGGTATTCGATAGCGGTATTTATTTTCATAGGAACTCATGTCGAAGTGTCTGTCAGCGCCAATGCGATAGCGTCCAGCGGGATCATCCTACTGGTGCCATCCTGCATACTTTTCAACGCTGCTTTCCCTTCTACAAGTTCCCTTTCACCAACCACCAGTACATGAAGCGCCCGCTGGCGGTCTGCTTCGCGCATTTGTGCCTTTAAACTTCGCCGCAGGAGATCGGTTTCGGCGGCGATTCCTGCTCCGCGAAGCCGCATGGTTTCTGCGATAGTCCATGCCCGAGCAGGGTCGTCGGCGGCGGCAATGAATACCTGTGGATGATCGCTGTCGGCGAATGGATAGCCGGTTTTCTCCAATACCATCAGGAGCCGCTCGATTCCCGCTGCAAAGCCGACGCCGGGAGTTTGTTTACCGCCCAGTTCTTTGGCAAGAAGATCGTATCGACCGCCGCCGGCCAATGCGTCCTGCGATCCGAGCTCTGTGCTTGTCAGTTCGAACGCTGTTTTGGTGTAATAGTCCAGTCCGCGGACGAGCCTGCCGTTCACGGTGTATGTAATGCCGAATGATTCCAGCATACGCTGCACATCGCTGAAATGCAAAGAGCATTCTTCACACAAAAATTGATTGATCAGCGGCATGTCTGCAGTGAGTTTCTGGTCCTGCTCATCTTTTGAGTCGAGAACGCGCATCGGATTTTCATCGATGCGGCGCTGGCTGTCTGCGGACAGCTGCGGGGCGATTTTCCGCAATTCTTCCTGTAATTTGACCTTGTACAGCGGGCGGCATTTTTCACATCCCACAGAATTAATTTTCAGCGAGTACTGTCGCAGACCAAGCGTCCGGTACACTTCAATGGCCATCGCAATGACTTCCGCATCCACTTCCGCGCATGGTGAACCGATAGCCTCGGCCCCGAATTGATGAAACTGGCGCAGCCGTCCGGCCTGAGGACGCTCCTGGCGGAACATCGGTCCGATATAATAGACTTTTGTGAGCGGCAGCTGTTCTGCCAGATTATTCTGAATGAAAGCGCGGATGACAGAAGCCGTTCCCTCCGGCCGGAGTGTGATCCTGTCGCCGCTTCTGTCTTCAAATGTGTACATTTCTTTTCCGACAATATCTGTCAGCTCGCCGATGCTGCGCGAGAAGAGGGCGGTCTGCTCAAAGAGAGGCGTACGGATTTCTTTGTAGTTGAAACGTTGAAAAACGCTGCGGACAACTGATTCGATATGCTGCCAGCGGTGAGTGTCGGCGGGGAGAACGTCCTTGGTGCCTTTGATAGATCGAAATGCCAAACTGAGTCCTTAGCGGTTAGGTTACTGCGGAGCCGTTGCGGCATGGGCAATCTGCAACGGCAGTAGATCAAACATCGAAGTAGGTTGCTTCTTCCGTTTTGAAGACCTCCATGACGGCTTTCGGCGACGTTGCAACCAGCAGCTTGGCGCGAAAATCCTCCTTGTTCATCAGCCGCGATATTCTGCTGAGCAATTTGATATGAGGACCAACCATGCTGTCTTTCCCGACAAGCAGGAAGATCAGTCGCACGGGCTGTTCATCAAGTGATTCGTAGTCGATCGCCTCGGCGGTGACAGCGAAGGCGGCGACGACGTCAGACACAGCATCTGTCTTTCCGTGTGGAATCGCGAATCCGTTGCCTACACCGGTCGACATGATTTTTTCGCGTTCAAAAATTGCAGTGCGGACTTTTTCGATGTCGTGCACTTTGTCCGATGTGCTGATGATCCCGATCATTGCATCAATGATCTCATTCTTCGAAGTACCGGCTAATTGTGTCCGGATCATTGATTCGTCGAGTATATCGCTGATACGCATGAAAAACAAAGCCTCCGTGGTCAGGTAATCGGCTAATATACGATATTGAGCCTGTAATGTAAAGACCTGAAGCGCTACTCCGCAGAGTCACGCCAATGCACGATCTTCGATTCATACTGATTGGCGAGCGTCACTGCGGTTTCCATCACTTTCGATTCTGCATAGACATGGAAGACCGGCTTTGCGCGATCCGGCCAGACCAGCACCGATGTATGCTGTGTGTGTCCGTCGATAATCACTTTGATGCCGTCGATGAGCAGGCGGTTAGTTCCTTCGGTCTCGTGCATCATGTGCCGCATGATGGCGCCTTTGCGCTCCCATGGGCAGTGGATGCTTCGCTTCACCAGATGCAATCGCGGCACTTCCTTGTCCAGCACGTTGAAACGTTTTCCTGCCAGCGCAAGCATCTCCAATATTTTTGCAACGCTGAACATGCCGTCGCTTGCGAAAAGGAAATCGGGGAAGATAAATCCACCCTTGGTCCCGCCAACAAACCGGATGTCTTTTCTCGTGGCGGTTTCCATGAGCGAAAGGTGGCTGTCGCGCGTCTTGATGACCTCCACGCCGAGTGCTTGCGCAATCACATCCACCTCGGCAGATGCCGTGATCGGCACGGCGATCGTTTTGACTTCGGAGTGCACCGTGAGAAAGAGGTACGTCACGAGCGTCAGCAGACGATCATTCTGGATGAAGTTTCCTTCCTCGTCCACCACGAAGACTTTTTCCGCACCCGCATCCACAAGGAAGCCAACATCGTAACCGAGCGACGTGACGATGTGGGACAACTGAGACACCGCCGATTCGAATTCCGCTTTGTTGCGTGTCAACTTTTTTGGATTGAGATATGCGTTCTGGGCAAGTACATGGCACTGGAGCGAGCCGAGGATATTCGGGAAAATGGTCGATGCGATGCCGTTGGAATAGTCGATGACCAGCTTGAACTTAGCCTGCGAGATCGCCGCCGTATTGATATTGGAGAGAAATGCTTCAACGTAGCTTTCCTGCGCGCGTTCCGGGAATGTGATGCCGCCTACTTTGTCATGCTCTGCACGCGGGAAGTCTTCACCGAAGAACAATCGCTCGACGGATTTCGTCTTGCTGATCGGAAGATCTTTCCCGTTGTAGTCGAAGAAGATGATGTCCGTCAGATTCTTGTCGAACGGCGACTTGCGGATGTGGATGCCTCCCGCATCTTTGCCGCTGCGGAGTTCGTGACGGAGAATCGGAATCGATGTGCCACGCAGGTCGGAGGTGTCGACCCCGGCGGACATGAGTCCGCACATGACCGCGCGGTTCATCATGCGGGAGACATTGTCTGAGTCGCGGCTTGTCAGGACCACCTTGCCTTTGCCGATCAACGCGCCAAATGCGGCACCGAGCTTCGCCCCGAATTCCGGATTCATTTCGATGTTGGATAGTCCCGTGATGCGTGAATCGCTAAACAGTTCCCGAAGCCATTTGTCTTCCCACACAAGGCTCCGTGTGAGAATAGCGCCGTCCTCGACGGTTTTTTCCGGCCACAGTTTGATGTTCGGCGCCAGTTTGCTCTCTTTTCCGATCGTGCAGTTGTCACTGACGAAAACATTATCGCTGATACGCGCCCGTTCGCCAACCATACAGCCGTTGCCGATAACGCAGGCAGAGAGTTCTGCAAATTTCCCGATTGTGATCCCGGACCACAGGATGGAGTCACGGATGACGGCATGATCTTCGATCACGCAATTATCACCCAACACCGAGCTGGAGATCTTAACGTTCTGCCCGATTCTGCAATTCTTACCGAAGACAACGGTCCCGTGAAGATTCTCGGTTAGCGTCTGAATTTCGCATCCTTCGCCGACATACACGGATCCGTGCTTGGTACCGTCGATCTTGACCTTGACGAGATTGTCCAATGCGTCCAGGTGCGCTTCCTGGTACTCGTTGAGATTTCCGACATCGCGCCAGTATCCCTCCGCGACGTATCCGTAGAGCCCCATATCCTGCTCAAGCATCATCGGAAAAAGATTCTTGCTGAAGTCATAGTCTTCGTGGAACGGAATCAATTGCAGGATTTCGGGTTCGATGATATAGATGCCTGTATTGATGGTGTCGCTGAACACCTCGCCCCACGAAGGTTTTTCAAGAAAGCGCGTGATTTTTCCTTCCTCATTGGTAATCACAACACCATACTGGAGGGGATTTTTCGCCCGCGTCAGGACCAGTGTCGCCTTTGCCTTTTTCTTCTCGTGGAATTCAATCGCCTTCGTCAGATCGAAATCTGTCAACACATCGCCGCTGATAATGACGAAACGCTCGTCGAGAAAATCGGCTGCATTCCGGACACTTCCGGCAGTGCCGTAGTCAGCCTCGGCGCGCCGATACTGCATGGAGATATTGAATGCCGATCCATCGCCGAAATGTGATGTGATAATATCGGGTTGGTAGAATAGGGTTGCAACAATATCCCGGATGCCGTGGCTTTTCAGCAATTCGACAATATGCGCCATCATAGGCTTGTTCAGCATCGGAACCATTGGCTTGGGGATATTGCAGGTGAGGGGGCGAAGCCTCGTGCCAAAACCGCCGGACATGATGACTGCTTTCATAGTTAAGGCACCTGGAATAGGGGGAGAATGTCTTTTGAAACCATATAGTACGAAAAAAAACCTTCGGCAGCAAACAATTGAGGCACTCGCAGAATGATTTTCTTGACATTATCCCCATAAATTGATAAATTTACTTGATTTTTTCGATTTTCTTATGACTCGATAAGGACGACCGATGTCGACAGAAACGTGGAAAACCGGCGTTTGGGCGTCATGCCTCCGTTTTTCCGCGGAAGAAGCTGTGGTTGCGGGAATTGGAGTTCTTCTCCTTTTCCTGGGATTGTGGGTCGATGCAGTGATAACGAAAGCGTTCTCACTGCTCATTGCGTCTATTGCAATATATTATCTGGTGACAATGAAGTGGTCGCGTATAAAAGAAGCGTTGTCCAGCTCCCGTATGGAACTTCCACATCAGCCGGATCAAATTGACGTTGAAGACCGGGAGGAGGAATCGGGAGCGTGGGATCGACCTGCGCCGCGAAATGAAAATTTCGAAGGTTTTCGTATTGTGCGAAAATCGGAGGCCCACTTGTCTGAGAAAACCGAACAGGAACATGATACTGGAGAAGTGGCGCACAATGAACCGGCGCCGCGACACCACCAGCCTATTGAATATCAAATAACGGATTTCGTCGATATAGTTCAGGGCAATCATACTGCCGCCCATCGCGAACCCAAAGGCGAGCTGTCCGGTCTTCTCGGCAAGCTTCTCTTTGTTGTCAAGGAGATGATGTTCGCTCATTCTGTTTCGCTCTACTGGGTGAAATCCGAATCTGGTGAACTGCTTCTTGATACAAAAGAGACAGACAGCGCATCGTTTTCTACGAACAGAAAACTTGCTTTGGGAACGGACTTGCTGAGCCGCGTCGCGAAAACGGGGAAGCCGGAAATTGTCAACGGCATTGCCGCAAATGCGGAACGAGATATGGTGCCGTACTATACGCGCGTGCAGGGAATCAAGTCGCTTGTTGTTGTGCCCGTGTTCTATCCGGAAAGGCCCATTGCGATTCTTGCGATCGACAGCACTGCCGATGACGCCTTTGGCTCCGAGAGTCTGAAGACCCTCGGCGGAATCACGAAGACCATTTCTGCGATGCTGCTGAGTCTGACGGAAAAATATGACCTGCTGTCGGATGCGAGCATCCTGAAAGCAGAACAGCGGATGCGGCAGCGCATTCCGGCCGAGGCGACAATTCCCTCGGTGATCAATGCGCTTGCAGAAGAAGTGTCGGCGCTCTTCTCGTGGGATATGATTACTGTCGTGCTCTTTGACGAACCGATGAAACAGTGGACCGTGGCGAACCTCCGCATGCGGATGAACAAACACTACGTTGCGGCAAAGCAGATCATTGATTTTCATGGCAGCATCGTCGGTACGGCGATTAAGCACAACGCCCCGCAAATCGTGGCGGATCTTTCCGCGCAGAGCGCATATCGATTTGTGGCTGAGGAGAATTCATGGGGAACGCCCGACGCCAATGCCTTTATTGCGGTGCCGA
>JAPLFO010000143.1:66429-67319 GCA_026390635.1 Ignavibacteriales bacterium | reverse complement strand
CTGCGGGTGCCGGTGATCATCGACCACTGGCACGGCTTTAGCCGCTTCAGCCGCAAGCGCCGGTGCATCTGCCGCTGGTTAGGAAGGGTCACCGACCTGAGCCTGGCGGTGTCGCAGGGGGTAAAGGACTATATCATCGAGCAAGGCGCCCTGGACCCGGCGAAGGTAAGGGTGGTGCACAATGGGGTGGATTTAGCGCGTTTGCGGCAGCACCGGCCTCGGACGGAGGTGCGCCGGGAATTGGGCCTGACCGAGGAGGCCCGGGTGGTGGGGCTGGTGGCCCGGCTGGACCATTGGGGTAAGGGGCATCGGGAATTCTTCACCGCCCTGGCCACCCTGAAAGACCGCTACCCCATCGAAGCCCTGATCATCGGCGGCGGCCGGCGGGAGGGCGAGATGCGGCAGTTGGCGGCTGAGAGGTATGGAAAGGGTCCGTCAGAAATTCAACGCAAAGACCGTATGAGGCTTGTCACCGTTGCAACCAATCTCTCCGGATCCGTGGCTCTTGGAGAAGTGACGGCAGCAGTTGAGGCGGCCGTGAAGAAAGCCGGCATCCCTCCGGGAATCTCAGTGTTCTACGGCGGCGATGCGGAAAACATGCGTGACATGTTCAGCGACATGGCCGTTGCGCTCAGCCTTGCTATTCTATTCGTGTACATGATCATGGTGAGTCTATTTGAATCGTATGTGCATCCGTTCACCATCATGTTCTCGCTGCCGATGGCGCTGGTCGGTGCACTGGCCGGTCTTGCAATGACCGGTACAACGCTGAGCATGTTGACCATGATCGGCATCGTCATGTTGATGGGATTGGTGACGAAGAATGCGATTCTGCTTGTTGACTATACCAATACGCTCCGTGCGCGCGGATTGAATATGCGAGACGCTTT
>JAPLFO010000143.1:0-66325 GCA_026390635.1 Ignavibacteriales bacterium | reverse complement strand
ACGCTTTGCTAGAGGCGGGCGAAACGCGTTTGCGCCCGATTGTCATGACGACGTCCACGATGGTCTTCGGCATGATGCCGCTGGCATTGGCGCTTGGCGCCGGTGCCGAGATGAGACAGGGAATGGCGATTGTAGTGATATGCGGGCTTCTGAGCTCAACATTATTGACACTCGTGCTTGTGCCCGTGATCTATACCTTTGTGGATAGTGCGCGGACAAAGCTGCCGGCGCTCTTCAAACGAGTCGCGTGGGCGAGCAAGCTGCCACTGAAAGTGAAACCGATGGTATAGGGGCAGATGTCAGACATCTTGATTGATCAGCGGTTGAATGCTTTTGGGGTGATGCGAATTTCTTAGTGTAGATGTCTGACATCTGTGCGACTGACTATCAGACAAGAAGAACGTGGTGTGAAATGCCCCAGGAACGCCCGTCCGCTCCTATCTGAGGTGTGGACATCCCATGCGATGCACGGACTGGCGACCGCGCCCACCTGTGAAATCCGATAAAGTCCAACAAGGCTTTATTTTTGATTGGAGAAAACTTATAATGAACCACTCCAATAAACGAAAGGTTCATTCAGTGAAACCAACATCTCTGCGCGTGTATGCATGTTTTGCTGCGCTTCTTCTTCCTCTGCTCCTGCCGGCACAAACGCCCTCAAAAATATTTTCCGTTACACGATATCAAGCGGTTATCGATACCTTTCTGCATCAAGACAGCATCAAGCCGCCGCCCAAAGGCGCAATCGAGTTTATCGGCAGCAGCATCTTCCGGCAATGGACGACCGTCACCGAAGACATGGCGCCCCTGCCGGTCTACAACAGGGCCTTTGGCGGGTCGCGCACTGCGGAAGTTCTCTATTATATGGACAGGATTGTTCTCCCGTATCAGCCCCAAATTATTGTCTATTATTGCGGCAGCAACGACATCAACAACGGCGACCAGCCGGCGGATATTGCCGGCAGATTCTTCCAATTCTGCGAGCGCGTCCATCAGAAACAACCGGAGACAAGAGTCTTCTACGTCTCCATCAACCGCGCACCGCAAAAAATGGTCCGCTGGAGCGCTGTCGATTCAACGAATGATATAGTGAAGGCCTACTGTACGAAAGCGAGAACAGTTGATTTCATCGATGTGAATCCCGTGCTCTTCAATGAAAAGAACGAACCGCGGTATGAACTGTATAAAACGGACAAACTTCATTTCAAACCTGAGGCCTATAAAGAGTTCACAGCAATCATCAAACCGATTCTTGAAAAAGCGTGGAAATCAATCCGCTGATTATTGACGCCGAAAGGAATTACTATGAGCAAGGAAAGAGCTTCTAAAAGCGCGGTGATATTTCTTTTTCTAATAGTCGCCGGGCTCACTCCTCTGTCGTATGGCCAGGTCAAACCGGCTGCTGCCGGGACGGATAATATGCTCACCGCCGCCGAAAAGAAGGCCGGGTGGATTCTGCTCTTCGACGGAAAAACCTCCGACGGATGGCGCAGCCCGCGAAGCGACAATTTTCCGGAAAAGGGATGGGACATAAAGGACGGCATGCTCTGTGTGCAGGCACTGGGCGGCGGCGAATCGGCCGCAGGCGGCGATATTATCACCACTAAAAAATACAAGAACTTTGAGCTGCTTGTCGATTTCAAAATCACAGAGAATGCAAACAGCGGGATCAAGTACTTTGTTGATCCCGATTTGAACAAAGGATCCGGCTCTGCGATCGGCTGCGAATTTCAGATATTGGACGACATTCACCATCCGGATGCTAAGCTGGGAGTAAAAGGAAACCGTACATTGGCAGCACTCTACGATTTGATTCCGGCTGAGAATGTGAAATTCAACGGCATCGGCGAGTGGAATACCGCACGGATCCTTGTGAAAGGAATTCATGTGGAGCATTGGCTGAACGGTCAGAAAGTGCTCGCATACGAACGCAGCAGTCAATTGTGGCGGGCGCTGGTGGCATATAGTAAATACAAAGACTGGCCGCGATTCGGCGAACTTCCGGAAGGGCATATTCTGCTGCAGGAACATGGCAGCGTGGTGTATTTTAAAAACATAAAACTGAGACAGCTTCCATAAAAGAAGGGCGCCAGCATGAAAACAAATCAAACACGCAGAAAATTTCTTCAACTCTCCGGCGCAGGAATAGCCGCAGGATTGATTTCCGGAGTGTCCCCGGTGAATGCACGAACCGCTCCGCAACCGGCAGGGGCAGACCGAAAACTTGCGTTCGGTATGGCATCGTACACGTTTCGCAACTTCACGCTGCAGCAGACAATTGCAATGACCAAACGGCTGGGCATCAAGCAATTGTCGCTGAAGGATGTGCATCTTCCGCTGACGCTGTCAAAGGAAGAAATCAAAAAGGCCGTGGATGAAATTCAGGCGGCGGGCTTACATCTCTATGCGGCAGGCGTCATCTACATGACGAATGAGGCAGAAGTCAACGGTGCATTTGAATATGCGAAGAACGCCGGTCTGGAGATCATTGTCGGTGTTCCCGAACATGCTCTGCTTCCCCTGGCGGAGAAAAAGGCCAAGGAATACAATATCAATCTGGCGATTCATAATCACGGACCAACTGATAAGCGCTATCCGTCGCCGGAGAGTGTCTTTGAGAAAATCAAAAATATGGATCCCCGAGTCGGCCTGTGTCTGGATATCGGCCACACTTGCCGCATGGGAATTGATCCGTCTGAAGCTGCTGAAAAATATGCAAGCCGTTTGATGGACGTTCACATCAAAGATGAAAGCGCAGCGACGGCCGAGGGTACGACTATTGAGATCGGACGCGGGGTGATCGACATTCCGAAATTCCTGAAGACGCTGCTTCGCCTCAAATACAAGGGCATCGTTTCCTTCGAATTTGAAAAAGACAAAGAAGATCCACTCGCAGGTGTTGCGGAGTCTGTCGGGTATGTGAACGGCGTGTTAGCGACATTGTAGGAGACGGTATGAGAAAAATTGCTACTATTGGCTGGATGATGATGGCAGGGGTGTCTCTGCTCTTTGCGCAGGCCGTGGAACGTCCGCAGATTCTGGGCGTTGCGCATATTTCGCTGAAGGTAAGCGATCTCGCCCGGGCCCGGTCATACTACACCGGCATTCTTGGACTACAGGAGGCGTTTTCATTCTCCAATCCCGACGGCAGTATTGCGGTTGTGAATTTCAAGATCAATGACCGGCAGTATGTCGAACTCACGCCGACGCTGAAACCGGGTGAGGTGGATCGCCTAAATCATATTTGTTTTGAGACGAACGACATCGGGCAGATGCGTCAATATCTCGCATCTAAAATGGTACCGGTTCCGGACAAACTCACCACCGGCCGCGACAAGAATCTTCATTTCATGGTCAAAGATCCCGATAGCCACAATGTCGAGTTTGTTCAGTTTTTGCCTGATGGCAAACACTCCGCATGGAGAGGCAAACCCCTGAGCGACCGCCGCGTGTCCGACCGCATGACGCATGTCGGGTTCACCGTGAAGAACGCCGGGGCGGCAGATGCATTTTACAAAGACGTGCTCGGGTTCTCGGAGATCTGGCACGGTGGCGGAACAGAGAATGCGCCCAATTGGTACAACATGCGCCTTCCGGAAAGCACTGACTACATTGAATACATGATGCAGTATCAGGACGTGACGCCGAAGGCGCTGCATTCAGCGCACCATTTCTGTCTTCGCACGGACGATATTCAAAAAACGCTGGAAACAATCCGCGATCGCTCACCGCATCAAACCGCACCGCTTCCGGTGATCGGCCGCAATAATAAATGGATTCTCAATAGTTATGATCCGGACAGTACGCGTGTTGAATTGATGGAACCGCATACAATGCGATAATCACTTTTCTCTGAAAGGCGAATGCATGGAACTCTCGAGACGCACATTTATGAAAACCGCCGCACTGGGAGCTGCCGGAGCGGCATTCGGTCTTACAGCAAAGAGCTATTCCAATATTCTTGGAGCGAACGACCGTCTCCGCGTCGCGGTTATCGGATTGCACGGGAGAGCGTATGCGCATCTTGAAAGTCTTCGCGCATGCAACAATGTGGCGATCACCCATGTCTGCGATGTGGACAGACGCGAACTGACAAAGTTTGCCGCTGCGGTAAAGGAAAAATTCGGCGAGCGGCCGGCGGAGGTTAAAGACTTCAGGCAAATTCTGGATCGCATGGACGTTGACGCCATCACTATTGCTACGCCCGAACACTGGCATGCGCCGATGGCGATCATGGGATTGAAAGCCGGCAAGCACGTGTTTGTGGAAAAACCGTGCAGCCATAATCCGCGTGAAGGGGAAATACTGGTAGAAGCACAGAAGAAGTACGGCAACGTTGTGCAAATGGGAAACCAGCAGCGTTCTTCCGCACACACAATTGAAATCATCTACAAAATCAAGAACGGTCTGATCGGACGTCCGTATTTCGGCAAATGCTGGTACAGCAACACCCGGACGTCCATCGGTGTCGGCAAAGAAGTTCCGGTGCCGGACTACCTGGACTGGGAATTATGGCAGGGACCTGCGCCGCGCAGGCAGTATAAGGATAATATTCATCCATATAACTGGCATTGGTTCTGGCATTGGGGAACCGGCGAAACGCTGAACAACGGTACGCATGAAGTCGATATCTGCCGGTGGGCATTGGGCGTGGAGTATCCGCAGCATATTTCAGCAACGGGCGGGCGTTATCAGTTCAAGGATGATTGGGAGTTCTACGATACATTGATCGCCAACTTCGACTATGGTGATAAACAGATCACCTGGGAAGGGATGAGCTGCAACGGAAAAAAATATTTTCAGAAAGGACGCGGCTCGCTTATCGTCGGCACAACAGGAAGCGTTCTTATCGACCGCGAGGGGTATCAGGTGTTCGATCTGAACGACAAAAAGCTGGAAGAATATGTTGTGCCGAAGAAGAATACCACGGCGGATCTTCTGAGCATCGATTCCATGACGGATGAACACTTCAAGAATTTCACCGATGCAATTCGAAAAGGCGACACACTCCGCTCGCCGGTGAACGAAGGAAATGTAGCTGTGACGATGCTGCAGCTTTCGAATATTGCCTGGAAAGTCGGAAGAAACCTTTCCATCGATCAACGCAACGGGCACATCGTTGGCGACGATGAAGCGAACCGGTATTGGGGCCGTGAGTACGAAAAAGGCTGGGAACCGACGACGTAGGAATTGCCGTCAAAGAAATTAGTGCAGCCGCTATTTCTTTTTCCCCGGGCGCTTTGCGGCGTCGAGCGCCAACGCAGAGGAAGGATTTGAGGAGAGGAGAAGGATCAGGCTCCCGGCAAGGAGCAGCGCGTACGGGTCTGAAAAAAACTGCAGCGAAAAAACTTTGCCGGTAGTGATGTGATAATTGACCACAAGGGCAAGCGCCGACCAAAGAGAGGCCTTCGTGAGCAGCCCAAGAATGAGCGAGACGCCGATGAGAATCTCGCCGGTCGGAATCAGCCGCGTCCAGGCCTCAATTCCCGGCTGTGCGACATGCAGCTGATACCACTGTGTCACCGGAGGCGCATTAACAGCGTAACGCTCCAGATTAGTCTTCAGAAACTCTGATGAATTGAGCCACTCCAGTTTATTCAATCCCTGCGCGAGAAAGAAAATCCCAACAGCAATTCTAAAGAAAGCGATCCATCGTGGATTCATAATGCTTGCTCCTTTGGATAAAAATGCTAAAATTGGGAACAAAATCAAAAGAAAAACTTAGCCACAGAGAACACTCGCCTCGCTGAGCTCGGCGAAGCGGGCAGAGAGAAAGATGAGAACACAGAGGGAATATTTTCCCCCTTCCATTCGCGCTCTTTATGAGAAGCGAAAGCCATAAAAAGACTAAAATGAAATCATTTTCGATCTCAACACCATCATCATTTAAATTCTGGCCGACAGTGTACAGCCATGGCTGGTGTGACCTGCGTCCATTCCAGATAGACAAAACCGCAGAACATATCGACACAGTGCTGCGTCTCTCTGATGCCAGTTTCTGCGCCGTGCGAATGAGGGAGGCGAAGAACGGCATCCGGGTGACGCTCCAAACGCCGGAAACGATGGCGTCCGGGCAGTGCGCCGAAATGAAACAGATCATTTTATCAATGTTTCGGCTGACGGAGTCGATGGACAAATTCTATGAACGGGCACGCAAAGAACCGGCCTTCCGCTGGGTGGCAGCATCCGGCGGCGGACGATTGCTGCGGTCGCAAAGCGTTTTCGAAGACGTTGTGAAAATGGTCAGCACAACAAATTGCAGCTGGGCGCTGACGAAAATAATGACGGACAACCTTGCAGTAATGCTGGGACCGGAGGTTGCAGAGGGAAAGCATGCCTTTCCGGAGCCATCGGCAATCGCCGCACAGAGCGAATCGTTTATGCGGAAAGAAATCCGCTGCGGCTATCGTGCTCCGTTTTTGCTCGAATTTGCAGAAAGCGTTGCATCCGGTCGGCGGGCCGTTGAGCAATGGCGTGATTGGGAAGGGACGACAGAAGAACTGTTCAAAGAGATGAGATCGGTGAAAGGTGTCGGTGAGTACGCGGCGGGAGCGTTGATGAAACTGCTCGGACGGTACGAGTATCTCGGATTGGACTCCTGGTGCCGCGCAAAGTTCTACGAACTCCATTCCCGGGGCAAGACCGTCAGCGATGCAAAAATCGAAAAACATTATGTATCGTTCGGAAAATGGCGCGGGCTCTTTCTCTGGATGGATGTAACGCATCATTGGTTTTCACAAAAGTTTCCTTTTTAGAGTTGGAATGCCAGCAGGAAAAGATAGCCACAGAGAACACTCGCCTCGCTGAGCTCGGCGAAGCGGGCAGAGACAAAAATGAGAGCACAGAGTTAGTCTGCTATTTTCTCATTCCGCGCTCCAACGAGGGAATGAGAATGTATTCTTCTCTGTGTTCTCTCTGGCAAAGAAATCATCTAGGATAGAGAATCCCAATGCAACAATTACTTGATATCAATATCGCCACGCCGGCACTGCTGTTTCCGGCAATTTCGCTCCTGTTACTGGCATACACAAACCGCTTTCTTGCACTTGCCGCATTGATTCGCGAATTGCACAGCAAGAACAAAACGAATCCGAATGAAGTGCTCAAAGGACAGATTAACAACCTGAAAGAGCGCATCCACATGATCAGGGATATGCAGGCATGGGGTATCGGCAGCCTCTTCATTTGCGTCCTCTGTATGCTGTTGATACTTCTGCACCAGATCGTGGTCAGTGAAATCCTGTTCGCGGTGAGTCTTCTCTGTATGCTCATCTCTCTCGGTCTGTCGATCAGGGAGATACGGATTTCTGTGCATGCGCTGGACTTGCATCTGAGCGACCTCGAGCATTCCGAGGAAAAGCGATAGAATGCTGCATATTTGCTCCTTTTTTTCCATAGCCATGGCTTTTCACGCAAGGACTGTAACAAAATATTAACTGTTGCTCACGGAATTACATGGAAATTTTTGAAGCTATTCGAACGCGCCGGAGCATTCGGCGCTACACTGACAAAAAAATTGATGACACGGTTTTGAATAAAATTCTTGCCGCCGGCATGATGGCGCCATCGGCCGGCAATGAGCAGCCATGGCACTTCGTTGTTGTGCGCGATGCGCAGATGCGGCGGGAGATCAGCCGGCAGCATCCCCACGCCGGGGCGCTGGCGGAGGCTCCGCTGGCAATTGTTGTCTGTGCCGATACCGCACTCGAGCGTCATCCCGGATTTATGCCGCTGGACTGTGCTGCGGCAACACAAAACATCCTGCTTGCTGCCACCGGCCTTGGGCTGGCAAGTGTCTGGGTTGGCGTGTATCCCCGCCAGGATCGTATGGATCTTTTGCGACGCCTTCTGGGAGTTCCAGCAGCGGTCCTACCATTCTCTCTTCTTCCTCTTGGCTATCCGGCGGAAAGCAAGGAAAGCGAGGATCGGTTTACACTCTCCTGCGTTCACCAGGAACACTGGTAACTTCCTATTCCGGGGAAGAATTCCCTGTTTTGAGAAACCGGATCGTGCCTATTGGCGCTAAAGTCCACAAAAATGTGGCACATATCTTGGTGTTTAGTGGACGATATATGCAATCTATCAAGCAAGGATGGTGTATGGAAGCAACAGCCTATGTACTGGCGTCTATTTCGAACGGTGATCAGCTTCTGCCTTCTATCGAGTTTCTTGCACGGTGCCCCGACGTGCTGGAATGGAGAGCGGTGGAAGGTCTCGGCAACATCATGATCAGAGCCCGGATGGGATCGTCGAGTCTTCCCGCGACCGTGCAGTCGCTCGATGCAATCTCTGAGCTTCGCGTGATGCAGATCGTGGAAAGTGACAGAAAGAATCCCCCCGTCGCTTCGATTGCCGAAGCATTCGCCCTCCTGGAGGTCGAAGAAGAACACCGCGGCGAAGTGTTTAATGCCGTCAAACAACTGCAGGGTGTTCTTGACTGTTCCCGGACAACCGGCGAATACGGCGTCATAGCGCTTATCGGCGACGCATCGTTTGACGGAATTGAACAGTTTATTGCCGGAACGATCCGTCCGCTTGCCCATGTACAGCGTGTCCGGCATTGCGATGTTATCAACCTTCAAGGATTTTAATCTCATGCAAGAACATTCCAATGAAGAATTCAAATCGTTCAACGTGGACGTCTGGCAGCACGACGGCCATGCCGGCGCATTGATTCCTCTTCTGCAATCGGCGCAGAATACATACGGCTATGTATCCGAACAGGCAATCAATCACATCAGCCATGTGACAGGAATATCGCAGGCGGAAATCTACGGAGTGGTGACTTTTTACGCCCAGTTTCGCACAAAGCCGCTGGGCCGCAATGTCATCAAAGTGTGCAACGGCACGGCCTGTCACGTCAATGGCGCCAAGATGGTGTACGACACTGTTCAGGACGAACTCAACATCACCTATGATGAAACGACAGACGACGGAAGCTTCAGTCTGATTTCTGTAGCATGTTTGGGATGCTGTTCGCTTGCTCCGGTGATTACTATCAACGGCGAAGTCTTCGGCCGGCTGGATGCGACAAAGCTGCGGAAGATTCTGCGTGAAGCCAAAAAGCGTGCACGGGAAACAGCTGTTCAGAACAACTAAGGTAGAAGAAAAGAATTGGACACAGAGAACACAGAGCAAAAGATGAGAACACAGAGAATTCTCGGAAATTCATACTCCACACTTCTACCATCTACCTTTTTTCTGTGTCCTCTGTGTTCTCTGTGGCAAAAATTCTCTTTATGGACAAACGCATTATGAAAACCATTACCATCGGCTTGGGTACCTGCGGAGTTTCCGCGGGAGGTGAAAAAGTCTTCAAGGCATTTCACGATGAGTTGAAGGAACATCCGGGAACATTTCAGATCAAAGAAACCGGATGCGTCGGTATGTGTTATCGCGAAGTGTTGGTTGAGATCTCCAATGGCGGCGATGTATCGCATATGTACGGCGATGTCACACCGGAACGTGTCGGCCGCATTGTCGATGAAGATGTCATCGGCAATACGGTCATCGAAGACTGGCTGGTGAGTGGTGCCGGCCGAGAGAAGGGATTCTTCGAAAACCAGACGCGCATTGTGCTGCGCAACTGCGGGAAGATCGATCCCGGATCGATGGAGGAATATGTCGGTACCGGCGGCTATCAGGCGTTGGAAAAAGTTCTGAAAACGATGACGCCGGAATCGGTCATCGATGAGGTGCTGAAATCCGGATTACGCGGCCGCGGCGGTGCGGGATTCCCGACGGGAACAAAATGGAAACTCACCCGGGCAGCAGCAGGAACAAAGAAATACATCATCTGCAATGCAGACGAGGGTGATCCGGGTGCGTTTATGGACCGCTCTGTGCTCGAGAGTGATCCTCATGCGGTGCTTGAGGGAATGATCATTGCCGCCTATGCTGTCGGCTCCGATGATTTATATATCTATTGCCGTGCGGAATATCCAAAAGCAATTGCACGATTGAATCAGGCTATCGGACAGGCCCGGCGTAAAGGCTATCTTGGAAAAAATATTCTTGGTACACATTTTTCGTTTGACATAAAGATCAAAGAAGGCGCCGGCGCTTTTGTGTGCGGAGAAGAAACGGCACTTATCGCATCCATCGAAGGCCGCCGCGGCATGCCGCGTTTCCGTCCGCCGTTTCCCGCGAATGCAGGTCTGTGGGGAAGACCGACCAGCATCAATAATGTCGAAACGTTTGCCAACATTTCCTGGATTATTCTCAACGGCGGCGCCGCCTATGCGGCGTATGGTACAGCGGATTCCAAAGGAACGAAAGTATTCGCAATGGCGGGCAAAGTCCGCCGTACCGGCCTCGTCGAAGTACCGATGGGTATCACCATCAACAAGATTATTTTCGACGTGTGCGGCGGTATCGTCAACGACCGGAAGTTCAAGGCAGTGCAGATGGGCGGCCCGTCCGGCGGCTGCATTCCGGCATCAATGTGTGAAACGCCGATCGACTACCAGCAGATCAACAAGACCGGCGCCATTATGGGCTCCGGCGGTCTGATCGTGATGGACGAAACCACCTGTATGGTGGATGTGGCGCGCTACTTTCTGACCTTTACGCAATCTGAATCATGCGGTAAATGCACCTTCTGCCGGATCGGAACGAAACGAATGCTGGAAATCCTCGAGCGGATCAGTATCGGACAGGGGACGATGAATGACCTCGATAATCTGGAAGAACTCAGCCTGCAGATCAAGTCCGCCACGCTCTGCGGTCTTGGGCAGTCGGCACCGAATCCCGTCATCACAACATTGAAGTACTTCCGCGACGAATATGTGGCGCATATTCAGGAAAAGAAGTGTCCGGCACATGTATGTGCTTCGCTGCTGACGTATACCATCAACGATAAATGCACCGGCTGCACGGTATGCGCCAAAGCGTGTGCGTCGAACGCCATCACCGGCAGTCGGAAAGAAATACACGTGGTCGATCAGGAGGCGTGCATCAAATGCGGCAAGTGCTTTACTGTCTGCCGATTCGATGCGGTGGATAAATTGTAAAAAATATTTGCCACAGAGGTCACAGAGGACACAGAGAAATATAATCCATAGTCATCGGGGGAATTATGGATGTTGCAACTCAGAAAATTATCGGGGCCGCAATAGAAGTGCATAGAATTCTCAGTCCGGGCTTATTGGAAATGATTTATTCCCAGGCGCTGGCTGCAGAATTTGAAGAGCGAGGTATTCAGTGCGAGCGGGAAGTGGAAGTTGATGTCGAGTACAAAGGAAGGATTCTCAAAGGTCAACGAATCGATTTGCTTGTGGAAAAACAAATCATTGTTGAATTGAAATCAGTACGACATATTCCCGAAATAGCAACGGCACAAGTATTATCATATCTAAAAGCAACCGGCCTTCGAAGAGCACTTATTATCAATTTTGGAGAAAAGCGCCTCGTCGACGGCGTCCAAAGAATTTCACTGTAAGCTCCAATATTTAAGCGTAACATAGCAAAGCAAGTGTTAATCACAGCGTTGCAGAAAACATCGAGAAGAAAGTTCTCTGTGTGCTCTGTGATCTCTGTGGCAAAAAGAACGAGGACTTCATGGTAACGCTGACAATCAACGGCAACACAATCACCGCTTCGCCGGACAGGACGATTCTTCAAGTCTGTAACGACCAGAAGCTCGACACGATTCCGACGCTCTGTTATGACGAGAAAATGAAACCGTTCGGTTCCTGCTTTCTCTGCGTCGTTGAAATCGAGGGACAGGCGAAACTCTTCACCGCATGTTCAACGAAGGTGGCGGAAGGGATGAAAATCCAGACACGCTCCGAGCGTGTGCGGAAAGCGCGGAAAACCTGCCTGGAACTTCTCTTGTCCGATCATTACGCGGATTGTTTCGGTCCGTGCCGCTTGAATTGTCCAGCCGATGTTGATATTCAGGGATATATGTCGCTGATTCATCTCGGCAAGTTCAAAGAAGCCGTGGCGCTGATCAAAGAAAAGAATCCACTGCCGCTCGTCTGCGGCCGCGTATGTACGCGCAAGTGCGAACTGAACTGCCGCCGGGCGATTGTGGATGAGCCGGTCGGCATCGACTTCCTGAAGCGCTATGCCGCCGATCAGGATATGATCGGAGAAATGTGGAAACCGGAAACGAAAGCGGATAACGGTACCCGTGTGGCAATCATTGGCGGCGGCCCGGCCGGATTGACAAGTGCATACTATCTTGCGATCGAAGGATATCGTCCGACAATATTTGAATCGTTGCCGGAACTCGGCGGAATGCTGCGCTACGGCATTCCCGAATATCGTCTGCCGAAAGAAGTGCTCGACAAAGAAATCGGGTGGATCACTTCGTTTGGTGTCGAAGTCAAAACAAATATCTCCCTTGGAAAAGACTTCACCATAGACGATCTGTTCGCGCAGGGATTCAAATCTGTTTTCGTCGCTCTCGGTGCGCAGGTGGGAAAGCCGATGCAGGTGGAAAACGAATATGTTCCGGGAGTTCTGACCGGTGTCGATTTTCTGCGGCAGGTTCAGTTGAAAACCAATCCTCCCGTCGGGGGACGCGTTGTCGTGGTGGGCGGGGGCAACACGGCAGTTGATGCGGCGCGTACGTCGCTGCGTCTCGGTGCAAAGGAAGTGATTCTGTTATACCGTCGCACACGCAGTGAAATGCCCGCCAATATCGTCGAGATTGAAGCGGCGGAGCATGAAGGCGTGAAGATGGAACTGCTCGCCGCACCCGTGCGCATCAATATTGAAGGAGACCGTCTGGCTTCTGTTGAATGTATTCGCATGGAATTGGGTGAGCCTGACGCCAGCGGCCGACGCCGCCCCGTGCCGATGAAGGGTTCGGAATATTCACTGACATGCGACTGGGTAATTTCTGCGATCGGACAGGATACGAATCTGACCGGTGTGGACGGTGATGAAAAGATCAAGGTCACAAAATGGAAAACGCTCTCCGCCAAAGACGGCACGTTTGACACCGACCGGCCGGGAGTTTTTGCAGGCGGCGATGTCGTTACCGGTCCCGCGGACGCGATCGATGCCATCGCAGCCGGTCGTATGGCGGCACGAGCGATCGACAAGTACATCGGCACCGGCGTTATCGAGCCGCTGACGCAGCGCTTTGAAAGCAAACGAGACAATTTCCACAAATTGACGGCGGCAGATATTCCTGTGACAGAGCGATCGGAGCAGCACAAGCTGTCGGAAATTCCTGCGCTGGAACGCATTCTCGGATTTAGAGAAGTCGAGTCGGGGTATGACGATCAAACAGCCATCACCGAATCGTTCCGATGTGCTGAATGCGGATGCGATGTCGGTCTGGCATGCAGACTGCAGGATTATTGTACAGAGTACGGCGTCGAGCAGAAACGATTTGTCGGCGCATTTAACAAATACAAAGTCGACACACGTCATCCGTACATCAAAATCGATTCGAACAAATGTATCCGCTGCGGGCGTTGCGTCAACACCTGCTCCGAAGTGCTGAACATCTCTGCGCTGGGCTTTGTGAACCGCGGATTCCGGACGATCGTGAAGCCGGCGATGGAGAAAGCGCTGCAGGAAACAAATTGCGTTTCATGCGGCAATTGCATCGACGTCTGTCCAACCGGAGCATTGGTTGAGAAGATGCCGTTCCGCCGTTCCGGTCCATGGAAAATGGAAGCAGTCTACAACGTCTGCAATTACTGTTCCGTCGGATGCAATATCACGCTGCAGGTAAAAACGCCGGATCTCTTTTATGTAATGGGCGCGCCGCCCGACACAAAACCAAACAACGGTGAATTGTGCATGTGGGGCAGATTTGGCTATCAGCACTACCTTGACGGCAGCCGGGCGCTGAAGCCGATGGTTCGCAAAGAAGGCGCCCTCGTTCCCGCGACCTGGGAAGAGGCGTTCGCTGAAATCAAAAACGGAGTGCAGCGGATTCGTGACGCACACTCGCCGGATGCATTTATTGTTTCCGCATCTCCGAAGCTGACAAATGAAGAGCTCTATCTTGCCGGACGATTTGCACGCACTGCGCTCGGGACAAATAATATTCTCTCATTCCACCGCGCCGTTAACGAGGCCGATTATCATGCGCTGGACAATATGCTCGGAATCACATCGTCCACGGTGACGATGGAGGATGTGGAGAACGCCGATCTGTACATTGTGGTGGGCGGGAATCCCACCGTTGAAACGCCGGTCATCGGCTGGCGCATGAAGCGCCGGATTAAGAACGGCACGCCGTCCATTGTCATCAACTCCGCGCAGATCGATCTGACCCGGTATGCAACAGTGTGGGCGGATGCACGGCGCGGTACAGCAACACAACTGCTCAACGGCGTCATTGCGGAACTGATCCGGCGCGGCGCGGTTGATCAGAAATTCATTGTCATCAATACCGAAAACTTTGGACAATTCAAGGAAGCCGCAGCCAAGTATCATCGCACCGAAGTAGCGTCGATTACAGGCGTTGCCCCGGAGACGATTGAGCGTATCGCCGAGATCCTTGCTGATCCATCAAAGAAAATTGTCGCCTATTATCATATCGAAAGCAGAATGGATCGGGCAACGGGCGATCTTGCAGCGCTTGCGTCCCTTCTCACCATCATCGGCAAGATCAGCGGCAACGGCTCGGGTTTGGCATTGCTCACGGGCCAGTGCAACAATACCGGAATGCAGACGTCGGGATTTGATGCATCGCTGCTTCCCGGCGGGTATTCGATAAAAAACAGCGACGCAATGAAGAAAACTTCCGGGAAGTGGAATGCAGATCTTCAAAAAATGATTGACGTGTCCGGATCAAATATCGGACGCAAGCTGCGCAGCGATACGATCCGCTCGGCATTTGTCCTGGGAGAAAATCCTGCGGCGGCACCGGAGCACAACGGCCTCATCAACAATCTGGAATTCCTGGTCGTGGCGGATATGTTTCTGACAGAGACAGCGCAGGCGGCGGATGTCTTCCTGCCGCTTTCCGGATATCTGGAAACCGATGGTCACCTGACAAACTGGTGCGGCATGGAGCAGCGGACAAATCCGATCGGCGAACCGCTGAACGGATACCGGACGGCGGATATTATTGCATGTCTGGCTGAGCTGGCAGGACAAAAAATTGAATTTGGCAGCATCGAAGAAGTTACCGATGAGTTGAAGGGTTTCGGCATAAATAGAGGCAATGCAGAGAAGATCAGGTTGGGATATTTTGCCGATCAGATATCCGAATCTTCGCCATTTGTGCCGAAAGTACTGGAAATCGATGCCCGCATGCTGGCCAGATCGAAGGCGGTCAAAGGATAAGAACTCTCTTTTTGGGGGCCGGAACAGACAAAGACAAAAAAAATCCCGTCGCAGTGACGGGATTTTTTTTGCAATGCATATTTTTTTCAGCAGTATCGGCCAACTGCAAGGATATAAGGGTACTGATTCAAGAATGAGGGGCGTCATATCACCTCGCGTGTGTGACGCCCTTTTTATGTCTACTGCCCGCCTATCTGCTTTCGAACCGCTTCCATGAGTTCTGTCGCCGAAAAAGGTTTCGTCAGATACTGTACGTCTTCTTCAGACTCCCAGGCACCGGCAACATCAGCAGCTCCGGTCATGAAAATGTAGGGAATATTTTTTGTTACGGGATTTTCCTGCAGTTCTTCCCGGATCAAAAAGCCGTTTGCATTGTCCAGCATTATGTCGCTGATGATGAGGTCGGGGACTTCTGCTATCGCCGTCTGGATGCCGGCAAGTCCGTCATCGATTGCGATGACATCAAAGCCGCGGGTCTTCAGAAGCGCCTTTAGCCAGGACAACATGCCCGGCTCATCTTCAAGGACAAGAATTTTCTTCATAGATATGCTTTCCGGATCATGTAAATCGGTAGGTGCAATATAGTGATTTGGAAGAAGAATATCTTCCTGCGTTTGCTCCGGGGATCTGCGGCGTCTGTCGGGACGTTCGTCTTGAACCCCGTGATTTGATTTCCTACCTTTTATTGTCACCAAGGAGCATTCATAGATGAAAAACCTGCGAACGCTGTCTCATTATATGATCATTTTTACGCTGGCAACAACGATAGCCGATGCACAGGGTCTGACTGCCGACACGTCCTATTTGAAGCCCCGCGGACGACTGTTGTTTGCCGGCACTAATCCGAAACCGCTGATTCGTCTTTTCGACCCGCTATTCGATGTTGATGCAGCATCAAATCCGCGATTCGGGACATTTCTTCCCCTCCTTTCATTATCTGCCGACAGATCGAAGGCGGTTATTATCATCCACCATGCTCCCGATGCCCACGCGTATGCCGTCGTCGATATTGCCGGTGGCAATTGGGAGATCCTCAGCGGTGAAGCTGCGGCCGTGTATTGGTCCGGTGACAATACAAAGGCTGCAATCTACGAACGGTATCTGAGTGAGCTTCAAAAAATCCGCATTGTGGATTTCTCTTCGCCGTCTCTTTCGTCATATACTGTCCCGGATGTCATCACGCCTTCAGCGCAGGAAGGAAAACACCGCGTTGTTTTCAAAGATATCCGGTGGCGCAATAATTCCGCCATCAATTATACAATCGTAACGACAGACAGCGCGGGGGCCATGTCAAAAGCAGATCGTGGTTTTGCGATCCCGGAAAAGAAAAAGAAGAAATGAAACGGTTGATGTTGTTTGTCTGTACGATGGTGTGTATGGCAATTCCGGTGAGGACGCAGGAAGTTCGCGGTGCCCGGCTGTTCCGCAATGAACGGATCTCCCGCGCAAAAATCGCAAGCATGATGGACAGTCTGGCAAACAATAATTTCAATGTTGCCTATGTGAACGCCTGGAGCCGCGGCAGGTGATCCTTCGAAGCGTTTTGTTGGTGCGAAGAAAATGGTTTTGATACTTTGATACGCTGATTTCTCTAGGGCGGCGGGCAAAAAATCAGTTCGATATTGTTGATCGAAGCAGAGCTTCGGTAATGAACGTTCCCAAGCGGAGAGATTGTGTGAAAATTCCCGAAGATGTCATCGCGAGGAGCGAAGCGACGCGGCGATCTTCATTTTTTGACCAAAAAGCAAGATTGCTTCGGCAGAAAACGCCTCGCAATGACTAACTCCATAGTTTTCACACAATCTGGGAGCTTGGGAACGAGAGTGATGGCGGCGCAGATGAATGGAAAGGAGGAGTTTCAGATATGAATATATCAGTGAAGGAAGGCGGGGACTATTTCAGAGGTCTGCTTCTTCTGGTTGCCAAGGATCGTCGCATCTCTCCCGAGGAGGTGGATCTCATGCGTCATGTCGGCAAATCGCTGGGATTTGAAAAACATTTCTACGAAAATGCAATCAATGAAATCCTGGAGAACAAGTTCATTGTTCCCCTGCCGCCGGCGTTTTCTTCCAAACGCCTGGCAGAGTGTTTTGTTAAGGACGGCTTGAAAGTAGCTGAGTCCGATGGGGAGATTCATCCTTTTGAGGAGAAATTTCTCCGGGCGACTGCCGAACTCAATGGTCTTGAACCGGAATGGTTTGCTCAGGAGAAGATACGCGCGATCCTCGCCGGCAATCGCGATTCACACATGGAAGTGGACAACATGGTCGTCGCCTGATGGCGATCCGCTTCCTCCAACATTCGATCAACATCCGTCTGCTCAGTCTTTATGATTGGCAGTTTGACTGGCTAATACGCCCTGCGCCAATGCAATCACTTTGGTTTTTAGTTCTTCAGGCTCAAGGACGGTAACCCCGTGTCCCCGCCCGGCAATCCATGATGCAATTTCTGTCAATGAATTCACCGTTACCGTAATGACGGCGGAGCCGTCGTCATTTTCCACGACGGAATCGGTGTCCATCAAATTGTGGAGATTGTATTCCATCCATTTTTTTGTGAACTGCAGCTTCACGGTGTGCCGTTCATTTCCCAGCCAGCTTTTCCATGAATAGCGGAACAGCTCTTCCAGTTCCTGCGGCGAGACGGGTTTGAATTTTCGGTTCGTCACGCGCAGAGAGAGAATCTTGTTCAAATGATACTGTTTGATCTTGCCGTTGTTCAGGGCAAGCAGTCTGTACAGACCCTCGCTCTGGAAAATGAGAAGCGGTCCGATTTCCCTGTCCTTTTCGACCTCGGTTTTTTCCTTCTCGTAGTCAATGACCGCAAGCCGATGCTGTTCGATACATCGCTGAATATGAACAATATCATGCAGTGCCCGCAGTTTCTTCTTTCGCACCATCAGCGACGTCGTCTTATCGATCGCATTCTGCGAGTAGCAGATTCCCACGTACTGCAGCACGAGCTCCGTCACGATGCGTTGATCAATCGGCGTTGTAATGCAAATCCCTTTGCGTCGTTCCGAATGAATATCGATGGTGGCGGAGCGGAGGTCCTGCAGATCGCGCTTGATCGTCAGCTCCTCGCAGGAAAAAATATCCGCGAGATCGGTGGTGCGATATGTTGTTTTTGTGTCGCTGACCAGTCCGATGATCTCAATCTGGCGTTTGATTTTTGTCTGGAGTTCGAGCATAAGCCTGTTCCCGTTATGACAGCCGCAAATACGTGCAGATTTGTTTGCATTGTCATGCTGAGCGCGACAAAGGAGCGCGAAGCATCCATCCGATGAAGTAAAAATTTCCCGGGATAGATCCTTCATCGCCGCTGCGCAGCGCCTCAGGATGACAGGTCGATTGGCGCCCCATGGTTGCTATGACAATTTACCCAGCGTTCTCATCATTTTTTTCACCCTGAGTGAGCGAAGTGAGTCGAAGGGCTCTGTGTTCTTCCGAATGATGCCTGAGGCATCATTCGAGATCCTCTGGACCGTGGCAAATCTTTTTCATTTCGTGCCACATACTCCTATTCTCGAAAATACCCCCGCTTTGCGCCAGTTGCAAGAGGAAAAGTATCATAGAATGATACGCTTCCGGAGCGTGCCGATGCTATTTTTAACACAGATCAAATGACCACGGACATCAACGCAAAGGAGAGAGCAATGGCAGAACACACAGCAATCCGAAGAGAAAAAACGCGATCCGCAAACATCGCAAAACGGGTAAGGAAAGCATCCGACACACAAAGCCATACCGCGCAAATGAACGGGACACAAGAAGAATCTCCGGTGGATCTTCTGCGACGGGCGGAAGAAGAACTCAGCGCCGGTATGTATCACGAAGCCCTGCTGGATGCGGACGGATTCATTAAGACCTGTGGTGCAAATGACAGAGCGCTCTGTCTGCGTGGAATTTCCAGGATGAAATATGGCATTCCCCAGTTGTTTGATCTGGGTGTGTCCGATCTGGAGCAAGCCGCCGCAGAGGGGAATAGCATGGCGTCGGAATTGCTGCAGCGGCTTGGCGGGGTTCTTGCAGCGTGAGCGAAAAAAGGTATGTCTTCCCAGCGGAAGCTACCTCGGGGTTGTCCCAAAAGAAGGATATTGTCATTCTGAAGGAGCAAAGCGACTGAAGAATCTCTCTTTTCAATTTAAAAACGAGATACTTCGCTTCGCTCAGTATGACAAAATAGACTTTTGGGACAACCCCGAGAGTAAAACGAGCCGTAGGCTGCTTGGAAACGAGAATGATGTTCTGAAGACGCGACAATGCTGTCTACATGCGGGGGAATGTGACGAACAGGGAGAGGCGCACGAAAAGCCCCCCCGGGGGGCAAATTTTTAGCAGAAAACGCCCAACCCGCACATAGAACCCCGCAGGGGTGAAATATTGTCTTCTGTGTGTTCGACTGCAAATCTATTCATCCAAATTCAGAAAGAGGCATTCATGCACATCGAATCCATGAACCGCTCCGCCGGTTCTTCCAAGATCAAAGCCTATTTTGATGTCGTGACGGACGAAGGCATCATCATCAAGGGATTCAAAATCGCCGAAGGCGCGAAAGGACTCTTCGTCGGCGTTCCGTCCGATCAGGACCGGAAGGACAAAACAAAATATTGGGATCGCGTGTTGATACCGAAGGAATCAAAAAATGAATTGACACAAGCTGCGCTGGCGGAATACGGGAAACTCGGCGGATCAAATGAGACGGAGATTATAATGCCGGATTTTGACGTGCCGGCTCCGGAGATGCCGTTTTGAGGATGTACGGGAAAGACACCGATTCTTGCGCTTCCCTCCGTTTTTTGGTACGTTGAACTGGTATTTAATCATCTCGCTTCCAAGTGCCTGCCCAACTTCGTCGTTCAGGCGGGAAACTTGGGAACGAGAGCAAAGAAGATAACGTTGACCAGGTAACAATCATAGAAAGGATCTCTTATGAATGCTCAATCACTCCATGGAACCATAGTTGCAGTCTCATTGACAGTCAAAGATATCGCCAAAAGTCTTGCATGGTATCAGGATGTGCTGGGATTCACAATTGACCGCAAGATCGAGCGGGAGGGTGTACTGCGATCGGCTGCATTGACAGCCGGCGAAGTGCGAATCTCGATCAATCAGGATGACGGAGCGAAGGGCTGGACCCGCATCAAAGGAGAAGGATTCTCGCTGCGGATTACGACGGATCAGAATGTCGACGAGATTGCCGCCCGCATCAAAGAACACGGCGGCACACTCGACTCTGAGCCCGCCGACATGCCCTGGGGCGTTCGATTATTCCGGTTGAAGGATCCAGACGGATACAAGTTGTCGATTTCAGCTGCGCTTACTTCAAAGTAAACGGCAAGACAATAGAAAGAAAAACGATATGTGCTTTTCAGCAACGGCAAGTTTTGCAGGAGGGATTGCTATTTCTTCCATCGGTGTTGCCGCTCTGAGGAAAGTGCAGACACCCTCGCAGACGGCGTTTGCCACTATTCCATTGTTCTTCGGAGTGCAGCAGATATCCGAAGGATTTCTGTGGCTGGCATTGACAAATCCCGGCTATGCTGATGTTCAAAAGATCAGCACACATATGTTTCTCATACTGGCCAGAGTGATCTGGCCGACGATGATGCCTCTCTCGGTTCTCCTTATGGAGGAGAACAACAGAAGAAGGAAAATATTATCCGTCCTGCTGGCGATGGGTCTGTCCGTGTCATTGTACTATGTGTATTGCCTGTTGTTTCTCAACGTCATACCGAATATCGCAGGCCATCATATTCAGTACATCAGTGATTTCTCCGAATCTCTGGCGGTGCCAGTTTTTGTTATCTACTTCATTGCCGCCGTCACGCCTCTTTTCATTTCGAGTATTCAAAGAACACGCCCGCTGGGTGTGCTCATGTTTGTATCCTGTCTGGTGACGGCGATATTCTATGTCCAATATCTGACTTCCGTGTGGTGTTTCTTTGCAGCACTCATCAGTGGAATTGTTTTCTGGATCCTCAGAGATTCAAAGAAGGAAGAGGAAGGACGTATCGGCAATCCGGAAATAGTTCAAGTCGAGATGGGACCTGAATGAGGGATACAAAATCGCAGACGAAGAGAAGGGATGGTTTATTTCGATTCCAGGTACTGTTTGGAAATGAGGTTATAACCATTCCATTCTGCTCTCTATCCACATCTTCTCATTATTTCCCATATTGACATCGCAGATTTGCTGTCGTACATTGTTAGCGCAATAAGCAAACTGGAAAAATGTACGCTTGCGTGGGAAAAAGTGCAAGCTAGTGAACGTTCCCAAGCGGAGCTTGGGAACGAGAGTATTTCCCTTAAAACCGCAGCCGAAGTGGTGGAATTGGCAGACACACCAGCCTTAGGAGCTGGCTCCCGGAAGGGCGTAGGGGTTCGAGTCCCCTCTTCGGCACCACAAAATACTCAGCAAAACAAGAAAACGGCCTTGATGATCAAGGCCGTTTCTGCGTTTCTTTGCGGCAACCCTCTTTGACCGGGTCTCTAATTTGACTTCAACGTAACTCTGAAAACCGTCCCTTCCCCAATGGTGCTTTCAACAGTGATGCGGCCGCCATGCGCCTCGATAATGTGTTTCACGATCGCCAACCCCAAACCTGTTCCTCCCATTTCGCGTGAGCGATCGCTGTCAACACGATAGAACCGTTCAAATATTCTGGTCAGATGTTCCGGCGGAATGCCGACACCGCTGTCCCGCACACTGAGTTCAATTCCTTCGCCCGTCCGTTCTGCAGATACCTGGACCGTTCCGCCGTTCTTATTATAATTGATGGCATTCATGATCAGGTTATTCATCACCTGTTGAAGACGACTGCGATCTCCGAACAGCTCGTCGTCCGGCGTTGTCTTTGGCGTTATCGAGAGAGTGATATTCCGCTCTGCAGCCGCGGTCATGTGATTGGCCGCCAGCGATTCAACAAACTCATTCAAACGGAAGAACCGGAAGCTCATTTTCAATTCGCCGGATTCGATCTGCGAAATATTGATAAGATCCTCCAACAACACATTCAACCGGGAAAGATTGGACATGGCCCTTTCCAGGAACACTTTGTTGACGGAAGGATCGTTGATCGCGCCGTCGAGGAGCGTTTCCAGAAATCCCTGTATCGCAAAAATCGGAGTCCGGAGTTCATGTGACACATTTCCGAGAAACTGACTGCGCACATGTTCCAGCTTCTTGCGTTCCGCAATATCTTTCTGCAATTTCTCCACCAGCTCGTTGATCGCCCGGGCCACCTGCCCGGTTTCATCTCGAGTCGTTATCGCAAGCCGTTTGTCCAAATCCCCTGAACGAATGTGCTCCACTCCTGCGGAAATATCTTCAAGGGGACCGGTAATCCGTTTTGAAAGCAGCAGACTGACCGCAATGACTGTCAGAAGAACCAGCAATCCCATCATAATGACAATGGATCGCGCCCGGCCCATCTGATCTTCAACATCCTCCAGCGGAACGCTGAGCCTGATGAAGCGAACACTCGCTCCATTGAGAAGTTGTACCTCGGCAATTTTTTTTGCAACATACAGGAACGGGCGATCAAGAGTAGCACTGAGTCTCACGTCCTGACCCAGCCCCGTCCGCTCAGCCTGTTGAATCTCCGGCCGATCGCGGTGATTCTTGATCGCGGCAGTTTCTTCGAACGGCACATCGGAATCCAGCAACACAGCGCCCTGACCGTCGATGAATGTGACGCGCACCTGCTGCAATCCGCTGATCGTTTTCATCTGTGCATGCAGTTCCGACGGGCTGAGTGCTGCCGCCTTCCGCAGCGTATAGGAGAGCACATCGGCCTGACGGTTCAGATCGTTCACAATTCTCTGCTTCAAAAACGATTCAATATTCACACTGATGAGAATATCCACGCTGACGACGACGAAGAGCGTCAGCAGAACATAGGTGAGAGTGATCTTTGTTCTGATTCTTTTCATCTGTCAGCTCCTGAAACGATATCCAATACCCGGAACCGTCTCGATAAAATCCGCATATGTTCCCAATTTCTCGCGCACTTTCCGGACATGGACATCAATCGTCCGATCCACAACGTGGACATCGGCACCCCACACGGAATTCAATATTGTTTCCCGCGAGAGGACTCTGCCGCGATTCTTTGCCAGGAAAACAAGAAGCTCGAACTCTTTTTTGGCCAGGACAATTGCTTTGCCAGCCAGTGTGACCATATAGCTGGAGAGATTGATCTCAAGTTCATCAAAACGCATCGTTTCGAATTCCGGCGCGGATGTCTGTTCCAAACGACGCAATGCGGCCTGCACGCGAGCGAGGAGAACACTGATGCGAACCGGCTTCGTAATATAATCGTCTGCGCCCACGGTCAACCCGACAACCTCATCCGTTTCCGAGCCCTTCGCAGTCAACAGCAGCACCGGAATCGATGCGGTGGACTTCTCCTTTTTCAGCTCCTGGATAACCTGCAGTCCGGTCATCTCCGGCATCATGATATCAAGCACGATGATATCGGGTTTTTCTTTGGCAATTTTCAGAGCCTGCAGCCCGTTGCGCGCCGTCAGGACGGTATATCCCTCCTTGGTGAGATTGTACGAAAGGAGATCAATAATGTCTTTTTCATCATCAACAATAAGAATCTTTTTTTGTCCCACCTGAATATCTCCTGTTATTCCTTGCCGTCAATATAAACGATTCGCATTGGTGTTGCAATATCTTCCGGACGCCAGAGGGCGAATTAACAGAAACTTAATATGGTCTTAAGTACCAGTTAACAAGGGGGGAGTATATTTGGACACAACAATGGAGGATTCTATGACACAACAGGACGCACCTATTGATAACCGGCAATTTGCCATCTCCGGCATCATGATTATCGCAGCATATCTTCTCTTTGCCGCGCTGACCCATGGTGTGATCTTCTGAATTCTTCAAACATCACAGTTCATATATACTATTTATCATTTCAAGAAAGGAACACAATGAAAAGAACAATTACTGCCGCATTGCTGCTGTTGCTTTGCGCGGGCTTCGCGCTTGCACAAGAGGAGTCCAAAGGAACCGCAGATGAAAAGATAGCGGAAGTCAAGGGTGCCGTGGACGGAATCAATGAACAGATGGCGGCGATGCAGTCAACGCTCGATGCTCTGGCAAAGATCAAATTCACGGGATACTTACAGGAACAATTCCAGGTCGCTGATTCTGATGCAGCTCCTTCCTTCGCAGGCGGCAATTTCGCCAGCGGTGTTCATTCCAGATTTCTTCTTCGCCGCGGCCGCATGAAATTGACTTACGACAACGTATTGACCCAATATGTGTTGCAGATCGACGTTGCGCAAACAGGCCTGGCGATCAAAGATGCCTACATCACGGTGAAAGAGCCCTGGATGAAGGCCTTCTCGCTGACCACGGGCGTGTTCGACCGTCCGTTTGGTTTTGAAATTTCCTATTCCTCTTCGAGCCGCGAAGCGCCGGAACGCACACGCATGTATCAGACCTTGTTCCCCGGCGAACGCGATATGGGTGCAAAAATCGAATACGCCACCGAATCCGGTCCGCTGAACTTCCTGAATTTCAAGGGTGGCCTTTTCAACGGCACTCGTGAAAACATTGTAGAGAACGACAATTTCAAAGATTTCATCGGCCGGCTCGGCGCTACGCTTCCCTTCAGCGAACAGAATTTTGAAATTGATGGCGGAATTTCGGTATATTCCGGTCAAGTAAACGTCGGCAAAGGCAATCGTATCTATAAACAGTCGGGCAAAGCCTACTCAATCGATTCGACAACGACGTTGACACTGGGAAAATATTTCGATCGCACCTACATGGGTGCAGATGTGCAGTTGTATTATGATCTTCCGATCATCGGCGGCATGTCGCTGCGCGGTGAAGTTATTACCGGTGAACAGCCGGGCTCCAATAATGCAAACTGGCAGACAGCGAATACGTTTTACAATGCAGCGGGCAATATGTATCGCAGAAACTTCATGGGTTACTACATTAACTATGTCCAGAATGTCGGCGATAAGAATCAATTCGTGCTCAAATATGATGAATTTGATCCCAATACGGACATCGCATCAACCGATGCTCTGAACAACGGCTCGAATTTTACTCCCGGGGACATTAAGTTCACGACTCTTGGACTCGGATGGATCTATCACTGGGACGGCAATGTGAAGTTCACACTCTATTATGACATGGTCTCCAACGAAAAAGTGCCTTCCACAGTCACAGCGGCATCTTTGAAGCCCTATGCCGTCGATCTTAAAGATAACGTCATGACGCTGCGTGTGCAGTACAAGTTCTAATAACGCTTGGCAACGATTACAGTCATTCAAATTACTACGGAGAACAAAAGATGAAACGAACCATTATCATGCTCCTCGGATTGCTTGCGATGGTTGCATTTGCCGGAGAGAAAGAAACAATCACCGTCAAGGGATCGGACACCATGGTCATTCTTGCCCAGCGCTGGGCGGAAAAATATATGGAAGCCCATCCGGATGTCACTATTCAGGTCACCGGCGGCGGTTCCGGTGTTGGATTGTCGGCTCTCATCAACGGCGCAACGGATATTGCAAACTCTTCACGTCCCATTAAGGGCTCGGAGCGTGAAAAACTGAAACAACGTTTCAACTCACTTGGCGTGGAAGTGAAGACAGCAAAAGACGGATTATCCGTCTACTTAAACGACGCATGCCCCGTCAGGGAATTATCGCACGCACAGCTGAAGGGAAGCTACACGGGACAAATCACAAATTGGAAAGCTCTCGGTGGTCCGGATGCGAAAATCATAACCTACGGCCGCGAGAACAGCTCTGGAACCTATGTTTACTTCCGCGACTTCGTGCTTGGCGGACAGGATTTTGCGGCTTCCGTACAGACACTTCCCGGAACAGCCGCTGTCGTCAATGCGGTTGCCAAGGACAAACTGGGAATCGGATATGGCGGCGCTGCATACGCAAAAGGCATCCGTATGGCGGCTGTCAAAAAGGATAACAACAGCAAGGCATACGAACCCAATGCGCAGACCGTCAAAGACGACACCTACCCGATAACACGGTATCTCTATATGTACCTCCGCAGCAGGCCGACCGGTGCGATGAAGGCCTATATCGATTGGATTCTTAGTTCGGAAGGTCAGGACCTTGTTACAAAGGTGGGCTATTTCCCGATAAAGTAGTCCCATTTTTCTCTTTTTGAAGTCCCGTTGCCCGGGGGGGCGCGGGACTTTTTGTTTTGGTATTCCCGCATCCCTCTTAACATTTTCTTAATACAATGGTAAACAACGATTAACAGTAAATCCGTATATTACGGGCGTGAAAACAATATCCGACAAACCCGCTTTATCGCTCCGGAAGAAGTTTCGCTGGAGCGAATTCCTTTCTGAAAAAATAATTACGCTCGTCTCTTTTCTCTCTTTTGCTTTTATCATATTAATATTTGTCTTCGTATTCAGAGAGGCGCTGCCGATCTTCTCTTTTTCAGACAAACCCTCCGCCGTTCAAACCACTGAAGTGCAGGAAACCTATGGTGACGATTCTCCGAGTGCCACGACAACTACGGGCACGGGATCGAGGGAGAACGCTGCCGGCGGCGACCGTTCTCCGACGTTAAACAACTTTGCGGGGAAGGAATGGCAACCCATCTCGCTGCATCCGAAGTACGGCTTGTTGCCGCTCTTCTGGGGAAGTATGAAGGTGTCGCTGATCGCCGTGTTGATTGCCAGCCCGCTGGCGATTCTGGCAGCGCTCTTTACCGCATCGTTTGCTCCGCGGTGGGCAAAGGAGATCCTTAAACCCTCTATTGAACTTCTTGCCGGTTTTCCGTCGGTTGTCATCGGCTTCTTTGCGTTGATCGTGCTCGCATCCTGGTCACAGAATTTTTTCGGCTATCAGTATAGACTTAATGCATTTGTCGGCGGCGCAGCGCTCTCCATCGCCGTCATTCCGATCATCTACACCATTGCTGAGGACGCATTGACCACCGTGCCCAAGGCGTACACCGAGGCGAGCCTTGCCATGGGAGCAACAAAATGGCAGACAGCCTTACTTGTTGTGCTTCCGGCTGCTACTCCCGGTGTTTTTGCTGCGGTGCTGCTTGGTGTCGGCAGGGCATTTGGAGAAACCATGATCGTCCTGATGGCAACAGGAAATGCACCGTTCATGTCTCTGAATCCTTTCGAACCAATCCGCACGATGTCCGCCACCATTGGAGCCGAGATGGCGGAAGTGGTGTTCGGCGAAACACACTACAGCGTGCTCTTCCTGATTGGGGCGCTGCTTTTTATTTTTACGTTTGCATTGAATGCCGTCGCAGAGTTCTATATCCGGCAGAAGCTCATGAAACGGTTTGGCGGCGGCTAGTCGCTTTACCGGTATGACGAGTGGACGATCTTTTCGAAATGACGCAACAGCCCATTGGATTTATTCTGCAAATTCTCTGTGTTCTCTGTGGCTAAAGCGATTTATGTTGAACACATACATTCTCTGAATGAAAAAGAAACTCTTCCATAAGAATTCGATACTCGGTTTCCTCGTCGTAGGAGGAACCGGTGCTGCGGCAGTGATGATTATAACCTCAATCGTTCTCGTGATGGTGAATATCATCGCCGGCGGCATGAACAACATTTCCTGGGCATTCCTGACGGAGTCTCCAAAGGAAGGAATGACTGCCGGCGGTATCTACCCGGCCATCGTGGGAACATTTCTCCGCGTGCTGGTGATGTCGATCATCGGTGTGCCGATCGGTGCAACAACAGCCATCTACCTGAGTGAGTATGCGAGCAGCCGCTCGGTTTTTGCGCGAATGATCCGGTTTGCAGTCAACACTCTCGCAGGCGTTCCGGCTATAGTGTTCGGGCTTTTCGGACTCGGTTTCTTTGTCCAGTTCGTCGGGAGCGGAATGGACAATGTGCTCAATCCCGGGCAACTCCACTGGGCACAGCCGAATCTTTTATGGGCCAGCCTGACAATGGCGCTGCTGACGCTTCCTGTTGTGATCGTGTCTGTGGAGGAGGCAATCAAAACAGTTCCCCGCGAGCTGCGGGAAGCGAGTCTTGCACTCGGAGCGACGAAGTGGCAGACCATTCGGAAGGTCGTGATCCCCAATTCCATCACCGGTGTGCTGACAGGCGGTATCCTTGCCGTGGGCAGGGGTGCGGGTGAAGTGGCTCCGATCCTTTTCACCGGTGCCGCCTATTTTCTTCCCCGGTTGCCGCAATCTTTCTCTGATCAATTCATGGAACTGGGGTATCACATCTATATTATGGCAACGCAATCTTCCGATGTCGAGGCCACGCGGGGAATTCAATTTGCAACCACGCTGGTATTGCTGGTATTCACCTTCAGTCTGAATTTTATTGCTGTCTACTTACGATACAAAATGCGCAAACGAATAAGCACAGCAGGCTAATTTCCGATGAGCGAAAAAAACATCAGGCTCTCTGCCAAGGATCTCAATGTGTACTATGGTGCGAAGCATGCGCTGAAGAACGTGACCATCGATCTCGAAACAAATCACGTCACGGCACTGATCGGACCGTCCGGCTGCGGCAAATCCACATTTCTTCGATCGCTGAACCGGATGAACGATTTGATCGACAATATCCGCATCGAAGGCGAAGTGAATCTGGATGGACAAAACATCTACGACCGTATGGTAGACGTCGTCGAATTGCGAAAACGTGTCGGCATGATATTTCAGAAATCGAATCCGTTCCCCAAATCGATCTATGAAAATGTCGCCTATGGACCGAAGATCAACGGTGTGCGCGAGAAGAAACAACTGGACGAAATTGTGGAGCGCTCCCTGCGGCAGGCTGCATTATGGGATGAGATCAAAGACGACTTGAATCGAAGCGCAATGGCTATTTCGGGCGGGCAGCAGCAGCGCCTCTGCATAGCGCGGGCTATCGCCGTCGATCCGGAAGTGCTGCTGATGGACGAACCGGCCAGCGCCCTCGATCCCATCGCTACGGCGAAAATTGAAGAATTGATTTACACGCTCAAAAAAAGTTATACTATTGTTATTGTGACCCACAACATGCAGCAGGCAGCGCGCGTCAGCGATACGACGGCTTTTTTCTATCTCGGCGAGTTGATCGAAGTCGGCGATACAAAAATAATTTTTACCGCACCCGGCCGCAAACAGACCGAGGACTATGTTACCGGAAGATTCGGATAGAAAGGAGAAGCGTCAGAAATGGAACGTCGATTTGAACGCAATCTGGAAGACCTGAAAACGGCACTGGCGAAGATGGGGAGCGTCGCAGAAGAATCCCTGGGCGTTGCCCTGAAAGCGCTGCTCAGCGGCGATCAGGTTCTCGCACAGCGGGTATTTGAGATGGAAGAAAAGATCAACCGGCTGGAAATTGAGATTGATACGGCGATCATCGACCTGCTCGCTCTCAATCAGCCTGTTGCCGGTGACCTTCGGTTTATTATCGCAACCCAGAAAATAAACAATGATCTGGAACGGATTGGCGATCACGCCGTCAATATCGCGGAATCCGTTCTAACACTGCAAACGCTTCCGGGTGTTTCAATACCTCCGGAGATACACCAGATGGTTGAAATTGCCCGGACCATGCTCAAACAAGCGCTGGACAGTTTCATTCTGCTGGACACATCACTTGCACGCACGGTTCTCAGGACAGATGACCAGATCGACGATCTGAACCGGCTGATGGCGCAGCAGGTTATTACGCAAGTGAAGAATAATGTGCTGACCATCGAAGGCGGACTGGAACTGATACGAATCAGCAGAAATTTGGAACGCATCGCCGATCTGTCGACGAATATTGCAGAGGATGTGATCTTCGAAACTGAGGCGCGGGTTGTAAAACACCATGCTGAAAGGAATGACACGAATTAGTCCCCGTTGCACAATATCTTCTGTTGCTGCAACTGAAAGATCAATCATAATAATTGCATGAGCTTCTCTTCTGTTTCACTTTTTTGAATTCTGTCCCGGGCGTTCCGTGGAGCGATTCCACAGACACGCCTGAATGCTGCAATCGCCCGCGTTTTGTCGTCCATCGCCAGATAGGTCCAGCCCAGTTCGAAATATGCCGTGGCATTTTCAGGATCAAGGACAATTGCTTTTTTGAGATAGCGCTCTGCAGTTCTGAATGAGCCGCTCAAATCTTCTCCAAAAACGATGCGGGCAACTGTTCGCTCCAACCAGTTTAGTTTTGCAGCTTCGCGCTCAAAAACGGCGAGAAGAACATAGGGATACGAAAAGGTCGAATCCAACCGAAGCGATAGGTTCGCATGATCGCGCACTTCTTTGCCGAGCCGGATTTTTTCTTTCACACCGACAAACTGAATCAATCCGCCTTTGGAGAGAGCCGACCAGAAATGCGCTGCAGGGTCTGAAGGGGCAAGCCGCAGAAGGGAGTCTGCACATGGAATCGCCTTTCGATAAAATTCCTCAGCCTTCTTGTCGCGATGGAGAAGGATCCTGCCGTAATCATTGTAAACCCGTATCAGTCGGCCGAGAACCTGTGGATTGTTCGGTTCTTGCGTGAAGGCAAGCTGGTACTCTGCCAGCGCACGATCATTATCAAATGCGTAGTAGTATGCATCACCCTCTTCCAGGTGAGGGTTGTTTACCATCAAAAAAGCTGCTATGAGAGTGGTCAGAATCATGGTCCAAAGTAATCAATCATTGTCAATGCTGTATTACGGGAGTGTTGTGAAAGTATTAATTGCGTACGCGAAAGAAATGATCCCTTGGTTCGGATTATCTCTGTATAGAAATCCAATCATCATTTCATACATTGCACTATTCTGGTTTCATCCCGGGCGAATGTCAGCCGCCATTGAGGGTAGTCTGGATTCCAGTTCGCAATAATCAATCATCAGCCGGTCGGAATCTTCCAATGAATCTCAGCGCGATCATACTCGAACGGGCATTGAAGCAGCTTCAACTGCCATCCGGATCCATCGATCAGTTTAGAATCGCCAGTGCGTTGAGCGACGTCGATGGCCGCGGATTTCCAAAAGAGCTATTCCAACTCAGCGCACCGGTCATAGTCCGCGGCTTATTGAATTTTGCCGTCCTTCAAATGAATCGCGATTGGGTGTACCCTTTCTGGGTTCATCGCCAATTGGATCCGAAATGTTCCAGCTATATTCCGCGGGCACAAAATCCTCTGCTGATCAACGTGACGCAGAGAAATTGGACGCTGCTTGGATCACCGCATGGATTCCATGAGGCCATTATCGATCGGCGCGGATTGCTGACGCCCCTGCCGCGTGAATGGTCTGTGGACACATGGATCGTGACGGAAAAGGAAATTTTCTTTCCTTCTCTCGTCCAATCAGTCTTGCAATCGTTTGATACAGTGTCTCCCCGGGTGGAGACGGCGATTCCCTGCGGTGATATCACCGTCACGACAAGCCATTTTGCAGAACCGACAAGTGATCAAATGGATGTTCTGTTCACGCAAGTTCGTGCCATCAATAACAGCCCGACAACGCAATCGGTTCTCGTGTGCGTCGCCATCCGGCCGTTCAATCCCGAAGGAGTTTCTCCGATTCATTCCATCGAATTCCGTTCCCCCAAGATTGCCTTTGTCAACAAAGCCGTCGGGGTTGTCTTTGCAGAAAATCCGGACTGGGTGGGATGCAATGCCTTTGATGATGGAGATGCCGCCGCTGCGCTCCGCAGCATGCGATTTGCTCTTCTTGATGAGCCGCAGCGGAAACAATCCCGGTGCAAGAGGGGACTGGCCCATGCCATTGCACTCTATCGGCTGAGCCTGGAACCGCATCAGGAACAGTCCATTCATTATAGTGTCGCATTGGAAGAAGAAAATAAATTGAAGCAGCGTCCGGTGAAGCAAACGTGGAGAGTTTCGTACGAGAAGCGGCTTGAAACGCACCGATCTCGGTGGGAGAAGGAACTCGAAAACGGCGGGACATTTCTTTTCGCGAACAAACAACTGCAGGAGGTCTTCGATGCCGGCCGTCTGACACTCCTGATGCTGCAGGACAAGGATTTCGTTTCTCCGGGCGCGTATCTCTATCATCATTTTTGGTACCGCGATGCCGCAGTGATGCTCCGGGCACTGGACGTGCTCGGATTTCACAAACGCGTCCGGCAGGTGATCGGGAAATTTCCCGCTCGGCTGACGGGCGATGGATTCTTCTGCGGACCGGATGGCGAGTGGGATTCAAACGGTGCAGTGCTGTGGACCGTGCTGCAGCATTGGCTCCTCACACGATCCGATTTTTGGCTGAAAGGATGGCTGCCGCTGGTTGACCGCGGCGCACAGTGGATCACGCGGATGCGTGCGCGTACTCCGAATAAGCTGATGCCGCAAAGTCTGAGCGCAGAACATCTCGGCACGGTTGATCAGTATTTCTGGGATACTTTCTGGTCGCTGGCCGGCATCAAGGCCGCATCTGCCCTCTTTTATTCACAGAACGACAGGGAAAGAGGGGATCTCTATGCCCGCGAGGCAAGGTTGTTCGAGGAAGACGTCCGAGCCTCTTTTGCCGCAATTGAATCCCGGCTCGGCCGATCCATCATTCCGGCAACACCTACACGGGTATTTGATGAAAGCGCCATCGGATCAATATGCAGCATCTATCCGCTTCAGCTATTCGGCGGCGCTCATCGCCATGGAGCGGAGACGGTGAGAGCGCTCGTGAAAGATTTTGTCGATGCAAAAGGATTTTTCCACCCATTCATTCACTCCGGATATAATCCTTACCTGACTTTGCAGTTAGCGCATTCGTTGCTCTATCTTGGCGATGATGATGGAGCCCGGGCGACGGCAGAGACGATTCTGAATCAAACGACACAGCCGTTTTCACTTCCGGAGGCCATCCACCCGTTCAGCGGAGGCGGTGCCATGGGAGATGGCCATCATGGATGGGCAGCAGCAGAAATTGTGCTCTATCTTCGTGACTGTCTTGTGCGCGAATCAGGAACTTCTCTCCAATTGTTCAAAGATCCAGGACATGGGTTGTTGCGGGACGGTGTTAACACGAAACTCCACAATGTGCCGACATCGTTCGGCCATCTTTCGTGTTCACTGAGTTTTGAGGAGTTTGGAGCGGCGACATTGGATTTTGCACAGGAGTTTGAAAGTGGATCATATCCCCATAACATTGAAGTCTATCTTCCGTTCAAGATCGTGAGAATCATTCCAATGCCGCACACGAGCAGGGTGACCTTCACGGTCAAGGACGGGACAACGATTATTGAGTGTACGCCGGATGTGAGACGATTATTGCTGCAGCGGGAGAAATGATGTCTGAGGAACAAACACCATTGAATGCGACTTTGAGAATTGACCGCGGAAACTGCCAGGCGTCGTCTCGTCGTGGCCCACCCATATTGAAAATCCTTTCTCATGGCACATCCGCATCATCGGCCAATCGAGCGGACTGTCTCCTGCCGTAATCACCGGGGCAGCGGAACCCAGAAGATTTCTGAGAACATCGACTTTTCCGCTCCACACCGGCATCGGAGTGACGAGCGTACCGGTGAGGACATCATCGATCACTACCGGTGCAATGCCGAATGCGTCATCCTCCGGAATTCCAAAGAGCTCACGTGCAACGATGCGGACGGAGATCTGGTTGCTGGCGGACACAATCAGCGTCCGGTATCCTCTCCATTGAAGCAGCCGGATAAACTCGCGCAACACCGGATGAGGACGCGGCACCGGGATGAGTTCGCCGTCAATCCTGATTTCTCCGGAATGCTTGCGGAGAGTGGACAATGTCACCTCTTCGACGGTGAGCCGGGACATGCCTTTCATAGCCGTCACCACCCTCGCATAGGCGTCCGGTTTGTCATGCGCCAGAAGAAGCCTGTATTCATGCCACGTCAAACCAAGGGAATATTCCCGCAACAGCATGTTGGCGAACACCGCTTCTCCAATATCTCCTATCAGCAGCGTGTTGTCCAAATCGAACACAGCAATTTTCTGAAAGACGCTGTTGTATTGTGAGATGCGCACTTCCATCTGATCAAGCGCCCGGGCCAATTCTGCCGGAGCGACCTGGTTTTCCACAGCCATGATTCCGGCCGTCATCCGGCGCCTCCTGTCGCAAATTGCGGTATCGATCGCACCGATCTGAAACGATGCTGCGAAACACCAACCGAGGATACCTGGTACGGATAGGCCAGCGTCACCATTGAAATGCGGGTGTCGCTGTCTGCATGAAGAATTTCGTTGTATTTCAGGAACCTATTCGGATCGTCGCACACTGCTCCGGCACCGCAGGCGAACGTCAGATTATTGCGGGAATATATTTCGTTGCGGTGAATGTGACCATGCAGTACCAACGACACCTTCAGTGCGCCCAGAAGCCGGATTGTCTTGCGGCGTTTCTTCATGCGCATCGTGCGGGATTCGATCTTGTGCCATAATGAATTCTGCACAGCATCATCGTGAAGATTGTTGAAATGATGGTGAAGTGCAACGACACGTACCGCTTCCGGATTTTTTTCTGTCCCCAGATTCTCCAAAGCACTGAATTGTTCATCGTCCAGGACGCCGTTGGATCCGAGAGGATTGTCCCACAATGACCATGGAGCAATGGAGTTCAAGCCGAGAATTTCGAAAGGACCGGCTTTTTTAACAAAAGGAAATTGCCGCCCCGGAATCAGGCCCTCTGCACCGTCAAAACATTCCGCAAATGCTTCTTTAAACAGTTCCATCCGTCGATAATAATCAACGGAGCGAATGTGCTGGGGAAAACTGAGTACCTCCACCGCCCGATGCGGACCGCCGAAGATGTCATGGTTTCCGGGGACAACGGTAAGCTTCCCGCTGTGCAGCAGTCCGTACGAGGCGAAGAGTTCCCGCGCGAGATAGTAGTCGTCCGGATCGGCCGTGCTGACGATGTCGCCCGTGATGACAAGATGATCACATCCCGCATCGAGGATGGATCGAAGAAGCAGCTTGAGCGACTTTATATGTTCGCGATAGTATTGGCGACTCAGATGCGGATCGGAAATATGGATGAGTTTGTACGGACGCGACGGGGCATTTTCCCGCTGGAAATTGCCGTGAAGAACTGCCGCCGTATTCAATCCGTTCTCATGCCGCATGGAAACGCCGCTTCGTTCGATGTTGTTCAATGATATTCTCATAGCTCGAAAACAGCGTGGTGAGAATTCCATTCCATTCATACTTCTGTGCGCGCAGGAGGGCGTTGCGGGAAAGTGCAATCCGCTGTTCGGGATTGTCGAGCAGACGTTCCACCGCTGCTGCCAGATCCGGCGCACTACGCGGATTCGCCAGGATGCCGGATATTCCATCCTCAATAATTTCTTCGGCTCCACCAGCGCGTGCTGCAATCGGCGCAAGGCCGGATGCCATTGCTTCCAGCGTCACCAGGCCGAATGTTTCGGTGGTTGAAGGAAAGAGAAAAATGTCAGACGAAGCAAAACTTTCGGACAGGGTCCTTCCGGATTGATATCCCAGAAAGCGGGCGCCCGGCATCATCGGCTCAAATTCAGTCCGCGCATGTCCCTCGCCTACAATTACCAGCTCAAAATCATTTCGCTTTGTACGAAGCATCGCATAAGCTTCCGCCAGAATGCGCAAATCTTTTTCCCATACGAGTCGGCTGACGAATAGAATAATGGGTTTGGTTCCGCCGCCAAATTGTTGTCTCCATTCTTCGGAACGGAAGCCGGTATTGAAACGATAACCATCCACTCCGTTGGGCAGATACTGAAGTCCTTTGATGCCATGCTCTGCAAGTTCATTCAGAATCGGATTGGTCGGCACGAAGGTTCTGTCCACGCGGTTATAGAGCGAGCGGGAGATGTGCCACGTCAGTTCTTCGAGTTTCGTCAGATTGTAGTAGCGTGGATATGTGGGAAAATGTGTGTGATACGTTGCAACGACAGGAACGCCGAATTCCTGTCCGTACCGCATCGCTCCGAAACCCAGTGTGCACGGACTGTTGATGTGAATGATATCAGGTTGAAAGGTGTGAAGGTACCGTGCAAATGAGTGCATTCCGGGAACAGCGATCCTGTAATTTTTCTGGAGAGGAAATGCCACCGAGGGGATGCGGAACATTGGAATGCGGGGTGTTTCCACCGGCAATGTGGCGGTGACGGCGATACATTCGTCTCCGCGTTCGACGGCCGCGTCGATCATTCTGAACACGCAGTTCGTCACTCCGTCCTGCCCACTTTTTAGATTCGCATTGAAATAGGCAATTCTCATGGCATCTCCTTCTCATTGATCACGCAACAAGATACCCTATTCCTGTTATATGCTGATTATCCATAGATTATCTTTCTGTGAAGTTACCGGGCGGCGGAATCGGGACATGAAATGCAAAAGATCACTTGCATAATTTCCTGATGTGCTTGTTGAAGATGAAGAAAAATTGTATTATTAACAGATGTTATACAGAGCATGAAAAACATTGCGGCTCCCGACGGTATACCGTTGGCATAAGACACCAAATGCCGCTATTCAGGCCTTTATGACCTATTGAATCATTCCCGGCGGATAATGCTTCGTGACGTTCAACACAGCCGGGAAATATCTAATAAGTGTATATTATTGCAGAAAGTTGCTGACCCCGTTTTTTAAAACTTCAGGAGGCACCATGAAATTTTCAAGGATTGCATTCTTCTTCGGGTGTGCGATGATCTTTCTCGCCGCACGGGCAGATGCCCAGAAATCTCTCAGCTTCAGTCTCCAGATATCCGACGCGGACATTATCAATGCCACGGCGCTTGTCGATCCTCTGGCGGAGAAGGTGAAGGATATCGCTCCGGGAAATTTTTCAATGATGATTATCAACAACACCGGAAAAGATGTGTCGGCGAATATGTCGGTACAAGCCTTCGTGACCCTGGACGAAGATCGTGCCCGCACACAATTTGTCAACTCAAAGACGAGGCGGCCATTCCTTATTCCGCCGGCGGGGCGCCTGTTCACGAGCCGCGACGCAGATAGTCCTGATTTTAACTTCATGAATCTTGGAGATCTGACAGCGGCAAGGGATCGTCTTAAAAACAAAGTAACGGATCCGGGAAGCGGTGGAAAAGTTCCTTCAGGGATCTACGAAGTAAAAATTCAGTTTACCGTCGAGCAAATCGGCAGCAGTCCGGCCAGTGAACTTATCGAGGTGAATGATCCGCGGCTCACATTGACGGTGACCAATCCAACCACGGCAACATTGCTGCTTCCGTCGGAAAATGGATTCGAATATCCCTCACCGTTCCCGCAGTTCCAGTGGATGTATGATACCCGCGCAGTTGTCCTCACCATCTACGAAAAACGGCCTGAACATCAATCGCTGGAAGACGCCATCTCGGCCTCCGATCCCTATTTGAAAGTCCAGATCGACCGGCGCGAGTCGGGAAATCTTTCCATTCTCACCTATCCGCAGTCGGCAACATCGGGCCCCGGTGTGACAATTCTCAAGGGGCCCCGGCCGCTTGAACCGGGCAAAGTGTACGTCGCCGTTCTCGACGGCATTATTAAGACATTCGGTTATGAAGTCGATCCTCTCAGAATGATCCGTTCCTTCCGCATCTCCGATCCGACCGGGCAGATGATTCTGAACGTACTCCAGGCAGCATTGTCAGGCGGTTCGTATCAAAATATCCTGAACGTGGTTCAAGATCAGAAGCTGCAGGTCAACGGCGCCCGGATTTCCTTGAACGGAGTACAAATAACCGCGCAGGAGCTGCAGGTTCTTCTGACGCAGAACAAATCGAAAATCAAATCGATAACTTTTGAAGACTAACTTTGTGAGAGACCGAGGAGATTTATCTATGAAATACAGAATGATTCTATTGTTGATCCTCTTCGTCGCCGCACAAAGCGGGAATGAGGCCTTTGCCGGCTACGATGCGTCCAAACCTGTCGCGACCGTCCATAAACCTGTCGGTGCGGTCGAATTCATGGCAACAGGAAAGGACTGGAACAGGGCCGTACCCGCAACACCGCTTTATTCCGGTGACAGAGTCAAAACGGGAGAAAACTCATTCGTCATTATCAAGTTTATTGAGAATTCCATTCTCCGCATCCAGGAAAAATCGGAAATCACCATTCACGGAGACATAACAAAGAACAAGGAGTTCTCCAAGAATGTGTACATGGAGCGCGGCAGTCTGGGATTCACTGTTCAAAAACGTACAAACGAGAAATTTGAATTCTCAACACCGACATCTGTCGCATCCATCCGTGGGACCGAAGGCCTTTTAGTCACCGGCGGGGAAAATGCCGATGTTTTGATTATTGCATCCGGAGTTGTTGTCTTCACCAATCTCATCTCGAGGCAATCGGTCACGGTCGGAGCAAATCAGGCCGCCTTTTCGGACAAACAGGGGAACATGAACGTAAAACCGGTGACGCTCGAACAGCTGCAGCAATTGAATAATGCGCTCTCCGGCAGCGGAACACCGTCCGACACAACCGGATCAAAAACCGATACGACAAAATCGGGAGGAAACAGATCCGGCGGTCAGAGTTCTTCAAGCGGGACCGGAAGTGAGTCCCTTTCGCTCTCTTTCTTGATCTCAACACCGCCGGTGACCGAGGGCCGGGGATTTGCGGTCTCCGTAGAACTCACCAATCTTTCCGTGCCGCTGGATACCGTCAAACAGCTCGCAAGCTATTTCGCTCTTGCATACCGGAGCGAGGGAAGCCAGACGTTTGAAGAATTGAGCGCAACCATTACCGGAAACCGGATGAAATTTGATATACCAGCCGACAAGGTCACCGGGACTAAAATAGAGATATACATCATCCTGAGGACGAAAACAGGCATCGAAATCACCTATCCGCAGAATAATCCGCGATCTAATCCGCTGATTATACCGGTACAATCGGCCCAGCGAAACCAGCTCAAAATAGAATTCCTGGATCCGAGCGGTAAACGGCGGACGATGGTTATCGAGTACTAAGAGGTGATGCAGAATTTGATTTCATTGAAAACATGGATGCTTTTTGACTCATGAGTTGAGTTCAAACCGCTTGCAATTCTTCTTCCGGTTTCATAGTTTGCAAGCGGTTTTCAATTCCCTTCCAACGACATCATAGGCGGACAGTTATGAAGAGCCAGCTCAAGAGAACACACAGAGTGATTCCGGCCATCCTTGTTCTCCTCCTTATGAGTGTATCAACGGTCACCGTCGCACAAATGAACACGTACATGCGATCCGTCCGTCCCGGAGAAGCTTCCGAAGGCGTTCCTCTGCGCATCGCCGTAGAACTCGCAAAGACGTCGGATCTGCAGCGTGTCGTTTTGTATTACAGACAATTCGGCCAAACGGAGTACCGGGTACTCGAGATGCCCGTCTCCCGTGATTCCGCAGCGGTTGTGATCGAGGGAAATGAAGTCTCCCCACCGTTTATGGAAATTTATGTTGTTGCAGAAACACAGACAGGCGGAAGAGAAACGTATCCGATGGAAAATCCGCAGATGTCTCCTTCCCGTGTGACCGTCGCAGCAAAATCACAAAAAGATCAGGAGATTCTCATTCTGAGTCCGGAACCGGAAGAAAAGATTGCCATTGAAGATGTGTATTTCTCTTTGTCGTTGGTCTATGCCGGCGATGCAATCGACCGGAAGAAGATAAAAATCTTCTTCGATGGGGTTGACCTCTCCCCGCAAGCGGTCTCTCTGGGAGATCTCATCATCGTCTCTGCGGGTGCTCTTCCCCAAAACATACAAATAGGCAGTCATCAATTTAAAGTACAGATCTATGATACAAACGGTGTTTTGTACCATTCGATCAATCGTTCATTTACGGCATTAACGCAGTCGCAGGTTGAGGAGCTTCAAACACAGCTTGCGTACAACGGGAACGGCCAGGTCGAAACACGCCAGGAAAATATCAAAGGAGTAAAACAAGCCTACAATAGGCTCGACACGAGGGCGAACGCGTCCTACGGGATTCTCAAAGTGAACGGCAATCTGCATATTACGTCGGAGGAACAATCCGATCGCCAGCCGCAGAATAGATATTATCTCGGACTCGATGCAAAATACGCCCGTCTCGGTATCGGTGACGCGTATCCGCGCTTTCCGACAACAGTCATGGACGGACGCCGTGTTCGCGGCGTAAATGCCGAACTTCTTCTTGGCGCCTTCAATCTGAACTATGTCACCGGCGAGATTATCCGCCGCACGGGGACCGACACTTCCGTTCAATCGTATAGGCGGTCGTTGACGGCAATCCGCCCGAGTTTCGGCAAAGGAGAAAACTTCCAATTCGGATTGACGTACCTCCGTTCGAAAGATGATTTCACGCGTGGAAAGGATTCTGTTCTCAAACCGCAGGAAAATGTCGTCTTCGGAAGTGATCTGCTCTTTGCGCTGGACGATCACCGGATTGAACTCACCGGACAGACTGCACTGAGCATGAACAATATCGATATCTATGCCGAGCAATTTACTGAAGCGAAAATCGATTCCTCCTCCGCGCTTAATGCAAGCGACAAAAAGAACCTGAAAGACCTCCTTCCCTATGTGCCGAAATTCGTCACCTTCAACGAAAACCTGCAGCCGACCGATCCGACCGGTTTGACATCGCTTGTGTATGAGACCAGTCTTTCGTTGAACTATTTCGGCAACTACCTGAAAGGAACATACCTGTACCACGGAAAAGACTATACTTCAGTGGGAACAAGCGCGCTGCGGAAAGACATCCGCGGATTCAACATTTTCGATCGAATTCGACTGTGGGAAAACCGATTGTTCCTCACCGGAAGTTTCGAAGAATTGAAGAATAATACTTCCAATTCCGAAGTTGCCACCACCACGTACAGTACAGTCAACACTTCAATCTCAGTGTATCCCGGCATCGGTCTGCCGAATGTCACGGTCGGATACGGCATTAATAACAACAGTAATCCGCTCAACCCGCTGGATACCATCACGGCAATCGCATTGCGTGCCATGAATGAAAAGACGAACCGGTTTTTTGTGCAGTCAAGCTATGACTTTGTGTATCTTGGACGTCAGAGCGTGACACTGAGCGTCGATGCGTCCAATAAGGACGACATGACCCCCAATAATCAGGATACCAAGAGTTTCAACGGGTTCCTGCTCGTCAATACAACATTTACAATTCCGTTGGAGACGACGGTTGGACTTGCCATGAGTCTGAATACAATCCCGACAGCCAGTCTCGATATGGCCACGGGGAAACTCATCACAAGTGCGCGATCGCTGAATTACAGGACACTCACACTCAATGGCCGCTACCGACTGTTCGAAGACAAGCTGAAGATTTCCGGAACCATTTCGCCAACGCTGGGAGATTTTCAGCGGACGGTTTTCGAAGCAAGTCTTCATTATAGGATTGCCAGCAATCAGGCAGCCGTACTTCAATACCAGTTTATTGCGAACAAGGCGACCGAGGGATCCACCACCGCAAGCAAGAATGATTCGTATTACAGCCTTCTCTACCAGATCGATTTCTAAGGGCGGCATATGACGTCACCCTGGTTCAAACGAATAATGCCGTGGCTGATACGGATACTTCTCAGCCTCGGCATTGCTCTTCTTGTGCTTGTTTTTGTTCAGGATGCCGTTGTCGACTTCAAACTGTTCGATCGCCTGAAACTCTCCTTTATTGACCGATCCTTCTCCCGCCGCGGCCCTCTGCCGATCCCCAAGGAATCGCTCGACGTCGTTATCGTAACGATTTCAGACAAATCGGAGAACAGTGTTCCGCATCAATTTCCTTTTCCCCGGAACTACTATGCAAGGGCGGTCCGCAATCTGAACCGGGCGGGCGCGCGCGCGATCGGCATCGACCTTACCTTTGAACAACCGGACGCCAACGGGCCGAAATATGACCAAGAGCTGTTCGATGCCATCCGTACGTACCGCAACGTGGTCGTGGCGGGAAAGACTGAAATCAAAATTGCCGAAGCGAGCATTAAACGCACAGACGAAAACTATCATACAATATTTTATCCCGCCGACAGTTCTGTCGGGGTGGTCTATGTTCCCGAAGATGAAGACGGAATCTTCCGTCGCTACGTTCCTTTTGCGAAGGTACCCGGCGAAGAAACCTACGTCCCGACCTTCGCGTTCGCACTTCTGAACAAGTATCTCCGCCTTCCTTCCACGGCAGCATGTTCCGAAGAGGGGACAGCGTTTTATCTCGGCGGCAGACACATACCGAAATATGACGATGTCTCGATGCTGATCAATTATCACGGGCCGGCCGATAAGACGTTCAAGCAGCTTGACATTGTTGAAGTGCTTGATGATTCAACGTTCGAGACGAAAGAAGAGCGCGCCTATCATACGCAGATCAATGCCTTCGATGATCCCGACATCGGCCGTCTGTACGACGGTACGTTCAAGAACAAAGTCGTTTTGATCGGACCGGCGTTCCCGGAGTCTAAAGACCTCTTTCCTGTTCCGATCAGCGATCCGTCCTCACCGAACAAAATCCTGATGTACGGGGTCGAGCTGCACGCCAATGCACTGCAGACATTGATCAGCCAAAACTTCATCACCCGGCTTCCCCGCTGGTCGGAGTTTCTTTATACCATCATTATTTCCATCATCACATTCCTCTTTGTCTCTGCACTCAAAGTCATCAAAGCAAAATATCAGATCATTGTCGAAATCGCAGCAGTTCTTTTTATTCTCGGTGAAGTTATTCTCATCATTCTCGTCTCACAAAATATATTTTCTGCGCGTTTTCTGATTTTGCCGGTCGTCTCACCGATTGCCGCCGTCTTCGCCAACTACCTCGGGTGCACGGTCTATCAGTATCTTACCGAGCGGAAACAAAAAGTGATGATCAAGGGTATGTTCAGCCAGTATTTAAATCCGACAGTGGTGAACGAATTAATTGCACATCCCGAAAAACTCCGTCTTGGCGGTGAACGAAAAGAACTGACGGTGCTCTTCAGCGATATCGCAGGATTTACATCGTTCTCCGAGAGCCTTCCGCCGGAGGAACTTGTTCTACTCCTGAACGAGTACCTGAGTGCCATGACCGATATCGTTTTCAAGCATGACGGCACCCTGGACAAATACGAAGGCGATGCGGTGATGGCGTTCTGGGGTGCGCCGATCGAACTTGACAATAACGCAGTGCAGGCCTGTGCAGCAGCCGTCGAGATGCAGGAAGAGATCGACGTGCTCCGGGAAAAATGGACATCTGAAGGCAAACCGGATATCCACGTCCGTATCGGTCTCAACACCGGCGATATGGTTGTCGGCAACATGGGCGGACGCGGAAAATTCGACTATACCGTCATCGGAGACAGCGTCAATCTTGGATCGCGCCTCGAAGGCGCCAACAAGCAGTATGGAACCTATATGATGGTAAGTGAACGGACACAGGATCTGGCGAAGGAAAAATTTGTCTTCCGGGAACTCGATCTGCTCGTTGTGAAAGGGAAGACGAAGCCGATCAAAGTCTTTGAACTCATCGGACGGAATGACGGCAGTATCCCCCAAAGCAGGCTCGATGCAGTTGCTGCATATTCTATCGGCTTGAGACTGTACCGCCAGCGGGATTTTGCCGGCGCGATCGCACAATTTCAAAACGCACTCACAATCAATCCGGACGCACCGTCCGGACTCTATATCGAACGCGCTCAATTTTATCTCCAATCTCCTCCGTCACCCGATTGGGATGGAGTGTTCGTGCTGAAGACGAAGTGACGGCCGCATAGTCTCCCAGTTGTCGAGTTGTCCCAACCAGGTGCCCATCCCAAATCAACGCAAAGAGAATACGCAAACCAATCCTCACATCGTTTTGCAACCCGACAGTTCTACTACATCACTCCTAGGATAATATGATCAGCCATTGTTTCTGTTGACATTTGCGGCAATTTATCTGAAATTTGCTCCGTTGTATGCTGTTTCTTTATGGCATCCCATCGACAAAGAGCGATCCTGCTCTCGTGATAATAATCACAAACAGTAAATCATTCCAGCCGTAGTAAGAGTGAGTGTCAAGACGATTGTTGTCAGGAGGATCAATAGTCAACGACTTGCATCCACCGGGAGGAACAACAATGAACGCTGAGTTGAACAACAGCACCATCCCCATTCGCAAAAAGTTTTGGGAGACCGGCTCCTTTCATTTTCTGTGCCGTGCCTCCTCTTCAAGAAAAAGATTCATTGGTGCACATCTTCTCCGATTGCGCTTTTATTGCTTTGAATTCCCCTCAGCACGTCATTGATTGCATGACGAAAATGAAGTAACGATACGGCATACAAAGGGAGCACCTATGAGACAAGAGCCTACGAACAAACCTATTGCATCCTTCTGGTTTTATTTATTTGCCGTGTTCTTTGCAGCCGTCGGAGTGGCAGATTTTGTCAAGGCCACACTGGAGTGGCATATGCGGATTCTCGGTCTTGTACTCTTCTTTGTCGGAGTTCTATTTCTCCTTGAACCGCTAGACCGGAAAAATCGCCTGCCTCCCAGATTTAGTCATTTCTATCTTGGAGTGCAGAAATTATTCAGGCCGGCCCAAAATACGACTCCGAAAGGCGTAAAGATATCTCTTATTGTCTCACTCGTGGGAATGATTTTTATTATTGCAGGTCTAGTATATGAGAACGGTTTTCTGGGATCGACCTGGCTCCCCGCCCGGATCTACGCAGTCGGAATGTTCAGTATGTTTGCCCTCTCGTCGATTCTAGGTCTGGCCGGCGTCTTCTTGCAGGAGAGGTTTGGTTCGTACAGTGGATCATCGGTCATCATGCAGTTCCTGGCTGGAATGGGCCGGCACGCTGAGAATAAATCCATTCGATCCGTCGGGATCGGAGTGTTGATCTCATGCCTCTCGATAGCCGGATTTTTTGTGAGTATTTGGCTTCCGCAGGGAAATATCATCGGCCCGGTTGCTCTCATTTTCATGGTGTTCGTCTCATTCGGACAATTGCTGATCTTTTCACAGGAAGAAAATGTCCGGATAGCTTCCGAGGCTGAGTTAAAAACCGCCCATGATATGCAACTCAGCTTGATGCCTGTGTCGGATCCGGAAATATCAGGCTTTGATATTTCAGGATCGTGCTATCCGGCGCTGGAAGTCGGCGGTGATTATTATGATTATGTCTGGCTGGATCAGGAGAAGACAAAATTTGGAATAGCCATTGCCGATGTTTCCGGCAAAGCCATGAAAGCCGCCATGACCGCTGTGATGACCAGCGGCATGATTTACCGTGAAATTGAGAGCAACAGCACGCCGCGTTTGATTCTGCAGGAAATCAATAGACCGATGTACCTCAAAACATCCAGGCAGGTATTCACAGCGCTTTCGTTCGGTGTCATCGATATTTCGTCGAAACGACTTCTCTTCTCCAATGCCGGACAGATGAATCCGCTGTTGAAACGGGGCAGCGATGTCATCACATTGAAAGTCTCCGGCCCCCATCTGCCGCTCGGCGTCATCAAAGACATTGAATACCAAGAACTCTCTGAGCAATTGCAATCCGGCGATATTCTTCTGTTCTACACCGACGGCATTCCCGAGGCAATGAACAAGAATAGAGAATTATTTGGATTTGAGCGATTGGAACAATTTGTTCATGATGTAAACACAACATCAACAGCCAAAGAGATCACGGATCAATTACTCGAAGCAGTCCAGACATATAGCGGAACTGCACTACAGCATGACGACATGACTGTGGTTGTGGCAAAGGTACAAGTAGCGCAGGCATGACAATGTAAAATCATAAGAATAATCATGAGCCCGCTATGAAAAAAATACCGTTGTACGGCATACTCTTCTCCATTGTCGTGACATTTTATGTCATCTCAATCCTTCTGGCGTTCTCTTCTAAACTGCCGACCCTCTATCTGACGCTGTATGTGGTCGGATTCTTCTGCAATATTCTTTTCATCGAGCTGCTCTATGCTCCTGTAGGTAATGAAGCAATGAAGGATGTTCACATCCTCTCGCCGCGGGGGAAGATTCTCTATACCGTTCTGTATGTTCTCATTTTTTTTCTGGCGGGGTTCCTGCAGTTCTTTGTGGTCGATCATGGCATTTACAGTCATACATTCTATCCCATCGTTAAAGTCTTCGGCGCCATCCTTATTGTCATTCTCTTGCCAATGAAACTGATGCAGACGCGGATACGAAGAAGGGAATCGGCCATCATTGAGAAAGCAAAGAGATCCCGATCACTCTTGTCGCTTGTGCAGGTAAGCTTTGTCACTGACGGTGCGATCGGCGAATCTCTCTGGACGGCCTCATCGAAACGTCAGAAAAGGACGCTCTTCATTGTTCTGGCGGTCGGTTCGATCTTTCCCTATTTCGCATTCCTGCTCGGTGTTTCCAGCCCGAACATACCCCACTGGATCGCATTCCTGTCTCAGGCGACCGGGTTGCCGAATTTCGTCTTTGGAGTTATCCCTGGTGTGGCTCTGCTGGTGTTGGTTGGCCTGCCTGCATTGACAACGATTTCTTCCTTGGTGTTGACGGCCATGGAAACGTCTGAGAAAGAAGCCGCCAAGGCTGAATTGAATGTTGCGAGAGCGATGCAATTCGGCCTCATGCCGGAATCGGATCCGGTTGTTCCCGGACTGGAAATATCGGGAAGCACGATTCCCGCCAATGAAGTCGGCGGAGACTATTACGATTATGTCTGGCTGAATGATGAAAAAACAAAATTCGGTATTGCCATCGCCGATGTTTCGGGCAAGGCAATGAAAGCTGCCATGACCGCAGTGATGACCAGCGGCATGATTTACACCGAAATTGGCAATTCAATGTCGCCAAAGGTAATTCTTCAGCATATCAATCGTCCAATGTATCTAAAAACCTCAAAGCAAATGTTTACCGCGCTCTCCTTTGCCGTTATCGACACATCCACACGCATCCTCACACTTTCCAATGCGGGACAAATGCCTCCGTTGCTGAAGCGCGGTAATGAAATTCAATATCTCCATGTCACCGGAAATCGACTGCCGTTAGGCGTGATAGAAGACTCCCAGTACAATGAAGTGTCCGAACAATTATCTTCCGGCGATCTGATTCTCTTCTTTACCGACGGTATTGCTGAGGCGATGAATGAGAAGATGGAGCTTTTCGGATTTGATCGTATCGACTCCTTTGTCGGCAGCGTGCAGCCGCAGTCCTCGGCAAAGACGATCACGGCAGGGCTTCTTGCAGAAGTCCAGCGCTTTGCAGGGCAGGCGCCGCAGCACGATGATATGACAGTAGTTGCGGTCAAGGTGAACTGATATGAAAACACTTCTGCGTTCAAAATTCTTTGTGGGACTGTTTGTTGCATTTTCTTCGTATTTCTTTCTTCTGCTTGTGTTGAGGCTGGTCAAAGAAGCCGGCATCCCTATTACTTTTGCCTATCGAGTAGAGGTCATTCTTGTCTCGGGATTCTTCAGTCTGCTGGTGGCATACTCAATCTGGTTTGGGTACCATTTGGAACAGATTAAAAAAAATGCACTCCTGTTCAAAGGCACAATGTTCATCAGCGGCATCTCTCTCGTCGTCGGATTCGGTATAATTCTTTCCAATGGCCTGGAAGAAGGCATTATTATTATTCTTGCTTTCATTGTCTTCGTTCTTGTGTTCTGGGGCGTCGGCGGTTGGTTTTTGATGAAGTATTCCCAATACGTCAGTACCGCGATGAAAGATGTGCACATTCCCGGAAAAAAAATATCTCTCTTGAAGGCAGCGATACTTGTCGGCGGTGACTACAAGCTTGCAATCTTCGACGAAATCAGCAAAGACCGTCGTTGGTATTTTTTCGCCGGCTATGTCAGCACATGGCTTTTATTGTATGTTCTTTTCGTTACGACCCGGACAGCGACGGCGACTGCGCTTATTGCGGGCTGTGTTGTGTCCATCTTTATGGTTATTGCGGTACTATACGCTGAAGTGTTGGAGAAGAACACGTACCGCCATGAACTGCGGACGGCGACCGAGTTGCAGCTTGGGTTGATGCCAACGGAGGATCCCGCTCTCATTGGCTTTGATATCTCCGGCACGAGCAGGCCTGCGGCAGAAGTCGGCGGAGACTATTTTGACTATGTGTGGTTGGATGAGGATAAGATAAAATTCGGCATTGTAATCGCCGACGTATCGGGGAAAGCGATGAAAGCCGCCATGACCGCAGTGATGACCAGCGGCATGGTGTATCGGGAAATTGGAAGTAACAACACACCGAAAACGATTCTCCGGAAGATCAACCGTCCCATGTATTTAAAAACGCAGAAGCAGATGTTTACCGCCATGTCCTTTGCAGAAATTGACACGATCGGCAGAACGTTGCGGCTTTCCAACGCCGGACAATTGCCGCCGATTTTAAAACGAAACGACGAATTGAAGTTCCTTACCGTACCGGGTGTGCGATTGCCGCTGGGTGTGATGGAAGAGATTGTGTACGATGAACTGACGGAGTCCCTCTCGCCTGGCGATTTGATTCTCTTCTTTACCGACGGCATTCCTGAAGCAATGAACGCGGAGAAGGAACTATTCGGATTCGAGCGGTTGGAGCAATTTGTGCGCAGGTTAAATGCGCAGCTGACAGCCAAAGAAATAATAGACCGGCTGTTTGCAGCAGTGCATCATCATACCGGCACCGCACCGCAGCATGATGATATGACCGTTGTGGTCGTGAAAGTGGCGTGAAACTATTAATGTGCCTACAACCAAGATTGAATCAACAATCACGCTTCATCAAACGATGGAGATTCTATGTATCTACGATGGCTCGCAGCTGGGAGCGCAATGGTCTGCATATCATTCATCGTTTTCTACTCACCGACAGATCCATGGAGCTCTGCCATAGCCGGAACGATCGGAGGAGGTGCTTTTGCCGCAGTGTACCTCATAAGACAATTGGCGGCATCAAAGGTATCCCTGCTGAAAAAGATACTCCTCATCGTTCTTCTTGCGGTGCTCTTTGCAGCAACAGCTTCTGCTTGGTCTGTATTCTATTCCATGACGACATGGCAACGGGCTAAACTGACTGAGATACGGACGAGAATATCCGACGAAGCAATTGTCGGCCAAACACAGGAAGCATTGATGCCGGTCTATCGCGCATATTATGAGCAGAAGGAGCCGAAACAATCTCTTGGCATTCTGTTTCGCCGGATACATTCCTCTGACATTCATGAGAATAAATTGACGGTGAAGGTGCATAGTGACGACCTGTACTTCATTACAGGAGTGTCAGATTCCGCCGTGACCATCGTTTCGATGGATTCGGTAGCCCGGGGATGGAGTCCAGTCTTTTCAAATATCAACGGGCAGAAGGGCCATATCCAGATGTGCTCAGTGTTGACGGAGAAAGGAGTAAGCCATGAAAGAAAGAATTGAATCCGGCCTACGTCCCGTAACAATGAGACGATTGTTCATGGCAATTCTCATCATTATTGAATTGGGTTTTCTTTTTGGCACATTTCCTGTGCGAGGTAGGGACCCTCGAGAAATTTCTTTTTCCAATATCGTTGTGCCGGTCTATTACACTGCGGGGTGGATGACGGTTACCTACGGTATCGCGGAATTTTCAGGGAATATCATAACACCGTTCGGTTCTGCAATGGCTGGAAGGATGCTTCTCAATATTCTTATTCAATATGTCTTTGCTCCGCTCGGAATAGTATTCTACTGGCGCTATTTTAGAACCATGCACGATCCGATCGTTTTTGCCCGACGGAATATATATCTCTATCTTCTCAACATCTTTCTCTACACGGCATCTATTTCAATCATTGTCTTCAATTGTATTGGTATTGTCAGCACGAATATCGTCACTCGATTGGTTTTTACGACAATCCGGCAGGATAATGCGCTCTCGGACTGTACTGACGCCGTGGCCAACGATGTCGACAAAATCTCCGCCAAGCTTCAGGAGTATTACTTCCTACCGAAGGGACTGGGAGGAGGGAATGGATCATTCCACTCTATCCATAGCAGAAAAACAGTAACGCTGCATGAACTTGGATTCCCCGAGCAAAATCGTTTTGGCAACTACGCTATCATCGATACTCCAAACGATACGACGGTGAAGATCGTAGGGCGAGCAACAATCGAAAAAAGTGACGGAAGCTTTAGCTCCTATTCTGTTCTTGTCTCTCCTCATTCCAGCAATGCATTGCTCAATGAAAACACAGGAGAACGATTTTCACTTCGTCAAATTAATCCGCTGGCTCTATTCAGTGGTTCCGTACTCTTCATTTCTATCCTTGGGATTGTGATTCCTGGTCTTCTCGTTTATACGTTCTATCGTTTCAGTCACGTTGTAAAACGACAGATGCAGGATGATATCGCGCTCGCAGATCGTTATCGGAAATATTTCTATCTCATCAAACTTGGCGCAGCGACCATCGGCATCCTTGTGATTGCTCAATATATCCACGAGTCCGATTGGAGTCGAAAAATGCAATACCTTTTCACGTATGAGAAGGCGGAATCGCGAAAGGGGAATCCGAGTCCGTTCGTCAGCACACTTCTGGTCGGGAACATAGAACAGGAAGAGCCAAATCCAATTGCATATTTGAAATCGGTGAAAAAGATCTGCGATGCACTGAATACGTATGGCGTACGATGCATTGTCGTTCCCCTCCCGCAGGATTATGTGTACTACGAGGCGAATCCGGCATTACTGAAAGAATTGTCCGACATAAAGAACGTCGTCTTTGCGGTGCAGCCCGATAGACGAACATGGAACAATGAATTATTTGTGACAGATCCATTTAGAAACAGTACAAAGACAGATTGGGGAGTCATTAGCGCGGCAATTCCGCAGGGAATGATAACGCCGGACAAATATTATCCGCGATCCTACAAGACCGGCGAGTGGGAAACATCACCGGATGCAGCTCTTGTGGCTGTCCGCTATTTCCGCGGCGATACGACGAATAACAAAATCCGGGTTTCCCGAAACAAACTAATGTATCGGGAATATTCAACCGGACTTCTCGGCGACAACAGTGCGTATATCCGCTATGTGGTGTGGGATAATGATGATAACCTAGGTCAAATAGCTGTCGCTGAGACGACTGATTCAATAAAGTATATGATCAATGGCGGCGTTGGGAGAATTGCGTCGAATGATCCGCCCGCGGAGTGGCGCTCGTTGTACGCAGGAAAAATCGTTATTGTCGATCCGGGAAAATATATTACAGGATTTGTCGGATTCAGACTGATCTATTCCAATATCATTCATCAAATTCTGCAAAGAGAAGCGACATTGCCGCTCCTCAACATATATGCATTCTTCATCACCCTTGTTACAATCCTTCTTGTTCTGTACATGGTGCTCTTTCTGAAGCCCGTATATAGCATTGCTGGTATCATTGCTCTTGCTTTCGCGCAGGGAATGATCTCAAAATGGCTGGCTGCGCAATTTGGAATCATTGTAGAAATTCTTCCCCTGCTGGCGGGAACGGTATTTTCCTTCTTCACCTTTTTCTTTATCAAAATCGCAGATGAACGACAGCAATCGGAGCTCAAAGAACGGAAGAGAATGGCGGAAGAGCTCCAAACTGCACACGATATACAGATGGGACTGATGCCGGTCGTGGATCCGGTAGTCAAAGGATTTGACATATCCGGCGGTTGTTACCCCTCATTTGAAGTCGGCGGTGACTATTATGACTATGTCTGGCTTGATGAACAACAAACAAAATTTGGCATTGCAATGGCGGACGTCTCGGGCAAAGCGATGAAAGCCGCCATGACCGCCATCATGACCAGCGGAATGATCTACCGCGAAGTCAACATCTCGGATTCACCCCGGACCATTTTGAAACGGATCAACCGGCCGCTGTACCTAAAGACAGACAAACAAATGTTTACCGCTATGTCGTTTGCGGTGATCGACATAGCTTCGAGGCTTATGACTGTTGCCAATGCGGGACAGATGCATCCTCTCTTGAAGCGCGGTAGTGAAATCCGATATCTAAAGGTACCCGGCGCCCGACTGCCTCTCGGTGTCGTTGAAGATATTCAATACGAAGAATTGGAAGAACAGTTGAATATTGGTGATATTCTACTGTTCTATACCGATGGCATTCCCGAAGCGATGAATGAGAAGGATGAATTGTTTGGTTTTGAAAGGCTGGAAACTACGATGAAAGAGATGAATGCAGAATTGAGTTCTCAAGAAATTTCTGAAACAATACTTGATGCCGCAAAAACATACGCCGGCGCAGCACCGCAGCATGACGACATGACGGTGGTCGTGGTAAAGGTGTCATAGCAAACGATAACGGCTCATCCAAGGTAACGCATCACAGATCTTCGGATGACTTGGGATTCAAATTCGAAAGGCCACAACAGTGATCAAAGCGCAAACAAATCATCCGATTCATGTGGGCTGGTTCTTTGCCGGAATCGCATATTGTGGTTTTCTGTCAATACTCTCTTTCAACGACGGTATCTATGGGTGGGGGATTGGCCTTGTGATCCTGTCGGTCATATTGATGCTTGAACCATTGTACAGATACAACCTCATGCCGCCAAAGTTCCGGAAATGGTACGAATCCTTTTCTTTTGTCAAGTTTTATTCTCGTCACAGCGGACTTGAAGCTCAATCCGCTTCGTTTTCCCTGTTTGAATATATGGAAACGCTGCTTTTTGTAGTCATTATGATATATTATCTTGTGTCAAAAAGATTTGCTCACCTCTTATACTCTAGACCAATTCCCTCATTCTTCATTTTGATATTCATCATTGTTGTCTTTAGGTTTTGTCTGAAGATTATTATCGCATGTTGTTTGACCTGTCTCTATTTCATCCGAAAGGAGAAGTGGTTTGGGAAAGTATTACGGACTTCAGCCAATATCCTATTTTCATTCATGCGCACAATACAGTTGGTACCGTACTTCGTTCCCGACACATCGAAGACGCTGTATTTCCTTAATTTTGTTTGTCAACTCATTGTTCTCTGCTCAGCAATTCTTGCCGCCACACAAATGCCGAACGGTTCATTGCTGGGACCATTCTCTCTCTTTTTTATGATCGCGGCATTCTCCGGAGTGAATATTCTATTTTCCAGATCTTCGGGTGAACGTGCTGCGTATGAGACAGAACTATTGAACGCCCGGGATACTCAAAAAGGATTAATGCCGTCGGGCGATCCTGTCATTGAGAATTATGATATTTCAGGAATGTCACTGCCGGCCACTGAAGTCGGGGGTGATTATTATGACTACATTTGGCTTGATGAGAAACAATCAAAACTCGGTATTGCAATCGCCGATGTCTCCGGAAAAGCAATGAAGGCCGCCATGACTGCGGTGATGACTTCTGGAATGATTTATCAGGAAACAGAAAACAGCCAATCGCCTAAAATAATTCTTCAGAAAATCAACCGCCCGATGTATTTGAAGACGCAGAAGCAAATGTTCACGGCATTATCGTTTGCGGTGATTGATCTGCCTTCTCGATCATTCACGCTTTCGAATGCCGGGCAAATGCATCCGATGCTTAGGCGGGGAACCGAAGTGCGTTTCCTCAAAGTGCCTGGCGTACGGCTGCCGCTGGGGATTATGGAAGAAGTACACTATAGCGAACTGGAAGAGCAGCTGAATCAGGGCGATATTGTATTCTTCTATACAGACGGTATCCCGGAGGCAATGAATAAGGAGAAAGAGTTATTTGGTTTTGAGCGCATGGAGCAGTTTGTGCGCACGTTATCTGTGGACTCAACGGCAAAAGATATTACCACTCAGCTTTTTACAGCAGTACAGCAACATGTCGGCGATGCACCCCAACATGATGATATGACAGTGGTGGTTGTAAAAGTACAATAACATAATTCACACTTTGAGAGAATTGATACTATGGACAAACCTACTCAAATAATTCAGCTGCACCTGCCCAGCATTCTCGGATTTGAGAAAGTGGCGATGGAATCTGCGGCGTCAGTGGCCGCGATCATGGGATTCACCAATGACCGCATCGACGATCTCCGGACTGCTATTTCCGAAGCCTGTGTGAATGCCATCGAACATGGGAATAAGCAGGTAGAAACGGAAAAGGTGATCGTGACGCTGACGATCGAGGAATCCAAGCTCCAGGTGGATGTGCAGGATAAGGGGAAACAATTTCTACCCGAGGTTGGAAAACCGAACATTGCAAAAAAAATTGATGGCTCACTCCCCCCCAGAGGATGGGGGATGTTTCTCATTAAGAGTCTGATGGATGAGGTTGCCTTCAGTTCGCAGGACGACGGCAACACCACAACGATGATTATCTATCTCCATAAAAAATATACCAATGAAAGGGAACAACAATGACTCAGAAGGAATTTGCCCGGACCACCAGCATCAATGGTGTGGGGATCATCAATTTGATGGGCGACGTCACTCCATTTTCAGAAAAAGAAGTGATGGACATTTACGAACAGCTGACACGGGAGAACTACGGGAACATTCTTCTCAATTTTGCCGAAGCAGCCTATATCAACAGCGGCGGCATTGCCATCATTATCAGCATTGTGACGGAAGGGCGTAAAAAGAATCAAACAATTGCCGTCTGCAGTCTCACACCTCATTTTCAGAAAATCTTTGATATGATTGGATTGACAGAATACGTCACACTCCATCCAACACAAGACGCTGCACTTTCATCAATGAAATAGCCAACTATGAATCCAATCGAATATCTGCCTGGGTGGCTTGAAACGATGCACGCCGTCACCAACACTGCATCCGACAATGCAATCATTGCCGCGGCAGCGGGTGCATTTGCAAAGATATTTCGCACATCAAACATTCTCTCTATAATTCTGCATCGTAATTCAACAGACGCCATAATTGTGTCATCGTCCGGATTCACGCAATCCCAACATGCTTCCGCAGTGAATGCTCTTGTATCGTTGACAGAGATCCTCAATACCACCGCTCCGCTGCAGCTTCCATTCAATGATGAACGACTCGATCCACTGGCGGCGATGTCCGTCTCACTGATGATCCCCATCCCCATCAATCGCGAAATGACAGCGGTGATTTTGTTGGCCACTGAAGGCAAGGGGATTGATCTGACATTGGTGCAATTGATGGCGGAATACACAGGCGCACTCTTGAAAAACAAGCGGCAGGCGTACCAATTGTTGCAGGATCAGGCGGAAAAATTCCGTATTCGCGGTCTGCTCGAACAATTTGTTGCCCCGGAAGTCGTGGAAAAAATGATTGAGGGGAAGATGCTTGTTCAGCTGAAAGGGGAGCGCAGAAAAATCACCACCGTGACGGCCGATATTCGGGGTTTTACCGCCGTCAGCGAGCATGCTGCGCCGGAAATTGTTGTCAGGCTGCTCAATCAGTTCTATTCAAAAATGTCGGACATCGTCTACGATCACTCAGGAATGGTCGACAAGTTTATTGGTGATGCCGTGCTCGCAGTATTCGGTGTTTCGTCCCCGCGCGAAGATGATTCATTGCGCGCTGTTCGGTCGGCAGAGGTGATGCTGTCTGAATTTTCCCAGATCCTGGAGGATGATGCTGAGTTTCAGAAGCATTTTTCAAAACTTGGCGTAGGAATCGGCATTACGAGCGGAGATGTGATTCTGGGCAGCTTTGGATCAGGAAAACGATTGGACTATACAGTGATCGGCAGATCGGTGAATCTGTCGGCCCGACTTTCAAGTCTCGCTCGAGCGCAGGAAATTCTTGTCGACGAAGCCACATTTCGACAGACGCACACGAATTTCGCTTACAAAAAACTGACGCCGATGGTGATAAAGGGGATCGACGATTTTGTGCAGGTCTATTCCATTATGGCGTGAATGTCCGCGGAGAAAGCAATATCAGCAGAAGCTCTCTCGAAAACAAATTCCTGAACAGCATATCCATCTCGGCTCATTGTCTGCAACAGGCACAGCAACGTCCGGGCACGGGTTTTATCCCTCTGCACATTTGCTTCATCAGAATTATCCCAACCCCATCAATCCGGCAATAATTGTCGAATATTCCATCCCGCCATCGGCGGGACGCAATCTCGTTTTGACCGGAGTTCTAGACGAACAAATTCCATATCAATCATTGGTCGCGTTGAAAGTTTTCGATCTGCTTGGCCGCGAGGTAGCAACGCTGGTGAATGAGAAGAAGGAAGCCGGGAGACATTCGGTGCAGACACGCAGGCGGGGCAGGTCTGGAAGAATATCATTGGTTCTCCCTCAGCGCGTTGACGCTTATCCTTGCTGGAACAAAAAGGGTGTCGTCTTTGGCAGAACGATTGCACCATTAGGTCAAAAATAGTCGATAATTTCAGACATTTTCCCTATGTATGAGAAGTCATGCAGGATCTGTCTGCATTTGACCTATTCTTTCCTTTCTGTTAGATTACTATCGACTTTCTCTCTGAAAGGGAAAAGCTATGAAACGCAGGCTCGCAGTGTCATCGCTTTCTATCGTCATACTTCTTACACCCGCTCTCCTCGTATCGCAGAATATTCAAACCGACAGAAATCCAGCCGTTGCAGGACAATTCTATCCGGACAATTCAAGTGAGTTGCGTGAAATGTTGAGGGTTATGTTCTCAAAGGCGGTGCAAAGCAAGGAATTAACAAATGTCGCGGCGATCATCGCTCCTCATGCGGGCTATGTGTACTCGGGAGTGGTTGCTGCTTCAGCGTATAACCAGATCGATTGTTCGAAGGAGTACGAGAATATTTTCATACTCGGCCCAAGTCATCATGTTGGATTTGAAGGTGCAGCGGTGTACAATCGCGGCAATTTCATCACGCCGTTTGGAACTGTGCACGTCAACACAACGCTTGCTAATAGTCTGATCAAGAAGCACGATTTCTTTTCCGGCAGAACCGATGCGCACCAGCTTGAACATAGTATCGAAGTGCAAATTCCTTTCCTGCAATACAAACTCAAGAAGATTGCTAATATAGTTCCGATTGTTCTGGGATCGAACCCGCCGGCTGTCTGTAAAAGAATTGCAGAGGCGCTGCGCCCGTTCTTCAACACAAAAAATCTCTTCATTATCAGCACAGATTTTTCTCATTATCCTTCCGCAGCCGATGCGCGCGGCGTCGACAAAGCCTCCGTCGATGCGATTCTTTCAAACTCATCGAAACACTTGACAGAGACAAAAGACAAAAATGCGGCAAAAGGAATACCGGATCTCGTCACCAGTATGTGCGGGGAATCTTGCGTTTTGACACTCTTGTGCATGACGGAAGATAATCCGGATGTTCAATTCACACATATTCAATACATGAATTCAGGCGACGTCAGTATTGGAACAAAAGACAGGGTGGTCGGCTATCATGCCGTCGCTGTCACCGTAAAAGAGAAAGGCCGCGCAATGACCTTTGAACTCGACAAACAGGACAAACACAATCTGATTGATATTGCCCGGACGACAATCGAGGAATATGTCCGGCACCATAAAATCCCCCTGATTGATGACGGTAAACTTTCCGCCGCCGCAAAGACAGACTGCGGTGCATTTGTCACGCTGAAAAAAGAGGGACAATTGAGAGGGTGCATCGGCAGGTTCGATGCCTCGGAGCCGCTGTGGAAAGTCGTGCAGGAAATGGCAATTGCCGCATCAACGCAGGACTACCGTTTCCATCCCGTTGCACCGGAGGAACTCAGTACAATAGACATAGAAATTTCCGTGTTGACTCCATTGCGAAAAATTAAATCCATCGATGAAATCGTGATGGGCAGGCATGGAATCTATGTCCGCAAAGGCTCGAGCTCGGGCACGTTTCTCCCCCAGGTAGCGACTGAGACGGGATGGTCGAAGGAGGAATTTCTGGGACATTGTGCTCAGGACAAAGCGGGCATCGGGTGGGACGGCTGGCGCAATGCAGATCTTTTTGTCTATGAATCCCTGATCTTCGATGAAAACGAGTTCAAGAACAGTAAACACTGATGGAAGACGCTGCGCAAAGACCGCTCACCGGACCAATTCCGGTGAGCCGGGAAATTCAACTTTCAGCGATCAGCCTCGGGATCACCTCGCTGATCGCTCAAATTATTTTCCTGCGGGAATTTCTGTCAATATTTTACGGCAATGAACTCGTTATAGGAATCATCCTGACGCAGTGGATGATCCTTACGGGCATCGGTGCATTTGCCGGAAGATTGTTTGAACGGCTGGAAGGAAACAAGGCAGCGATCATTCTCTCCGCCATTTCCCTGGGAATCCTCCCTCTTCTGACCGTCTTTTGTTTGCGCTGGTTAAGGAATATCGTTTTCATTCCCGGTGAGATGATAGATATCAGCCGGATTGCATATGCGTCCTTTGCGCTTTTGCTGCCCTACTGCATTCTTGGCGGTGCAATGTTTACCCTATTGGTCCGCACAAGTTCACTGCGGCACGAATCGAACACAATTTCCAGGATATACTCCCTCGAAGCAATTGGGAGTGTCATCGGTGGATTGGTGTTCACATTCACCATGACGTATTTCTTTTCGACTTTTCAATGCCTGAAGTATCTCCTTCTTTTCAATCTGGCCGTTGCTTTCTTTGTCTCCATGAGATACCGGTATGCAGTATTGAAGTACTCTATCATAGTATTCTTCTTTCTCATATTGTTCTTCTTTTCGCTCATCGATCTCGACACAGTGACTAGAAAAATGCTGTTTAGCGGGCAAACAATTCTCTCGTACAGAGATACGCCCTACGGACAAATCACCGTCACCGGGCAGGAAGGACAGAAGAATTTCTTTGAAAATAATGTACTGTTGTTTTCAACGGACGATGTCGTCTCCAATGAAGAAGCCGTTCATTATGCAATGATTCAGCATTCCCGGCCTAAAAATGTTCTGCTCATATCCGGTGCTCTGGCCGGAATTACGCAGGAAGTGCTGAAGTATGATCCGGCGCGCGTTGATTATGTCGACATTAACCCATGGCTGATTGAGGCGGAAAAGAAATTGACATCAGTACCTCAGGATGCACGAATTCGTGTTGTGAGCGAAGATCCGCGCCGGTATATCAAAAGAACGGCCGAACGGTACGATGCCGCGCTCCTCAACGTTGCAGATCCCGTGAACATTGCATTAAATCGATACTATACAATAGAGTTTTTCCGTGAACTCAAATCGAGGCTCAACACCGGAGCGGTTGTCTCGATTGGTTTTTTGGAAAATGTCGATTACTACGGTGAAAAAGCGCGCATGCTTAATTCTATATTGCGGAATACGCTTGCACATTGTTTTGCCAACGTCCTTATTATTCCCGGCACGACAAAAAATTATTTCCTTGCCTCCGACAGCGTTCTGGACATTCGCATCGCTGGCAAAATGCAGCAGAGAAAGATTGCCGCCGATTTCGTCAACCAATATTATATTGATGACGCCCTTTTGATGGAGCACAGTCAATCAATGAACAAAGGGTTGGTGCAGGAAGCCGCACTCAATGAGGATTTCCGGCCGGTTGCTTATTACCGACACGTTGCGTATTGGCTGAGCTATTTCAAGGTGAATTATTGGATTATTCCGGCTCTGTTCGTCATCATTCTGCTGCCCATGATGAGGGAAATGAGCGCAATCAATTTCGGGATGCTCACCGGGGGATTTACAGCATCGTCGGCAGAAGTGATAGTACTGCTCGCATTTCAGGCCATCTGCGGGTATGCCTACCAGGCAAGCGCGCTCATCATGACAATGTTTATGGCGGGACTTGCGGCGGGGTCACTCCAACGAAGAAAAATATTTCGGGATAATTCAATGACCGCTTACACGGCGGTTCAATTCATCGCCGGAATCTTTGTCGCGGTGTTGCCATTCCTCTTGACGATATTGAGAGATAGGGATGCAGCAGAGGTCGTTGTGCAGGCTATTTTTGTTTTCTTCATACTCGCGATTTCGGTTTTGATAGGCCTCCAGTTTTCGATCGCCTCATCAATTCGCAAATCAAGTGTTTTATCAACAACATCCTCAATTTACAGTTATGATTTAGTTGGATCTGCGCTCGGGGCTTTCGCGACAAGCGTAGTACTAGTGCCCTTAGTTGGAATAGCGAATGCCTGCATAATAACGGCCGGGGTTTGCTTCATGGGTTGTCTTGTATCTTTCTGGAAGAAGAAAGAATATCGAGTTTCGTGGCAAGAGAGATAGGCTATTTAAAAATCAATCTTGTGTTATGGTGCCAGTGTAACGCCCCTCTGCCAAAGGCATCCCTTCGGGAGACTCGTCCCTGCGGGACTCGCTCGGGGTGACGCGTGAGCGAAACGAATTCAAATTCACCTATTTGAAACGGCAGGAGATATGAAGAATAGTATCTCAAAAAGAGAATTCCTGAAGTACTGCAGCGCAGCTGCCGCAGGATTTGCCCTCGGTTCGTGCTGCGATAAAGTTTTTGCAAACCCAACGATCAATGCGTTGTTATCAATTCCAGCCGGCGAACCGGGTCGGTACAGCAAAGAAGCCTTGTTTTATCGGAAGACAGCCAACGGGCTGCAGTGCACGAAATGTCCGCATGGATGTTTGTTGAACAAAGGCGAAGCGGGGATTTGCCGCAACAGAGTTAATTACGACAACCGATTGTATTCCATTGCGTACGGAAATCCGTGTGCCGTGCATGTCGACCCGATAGAAAAGAAGCCGCTCTTTCATTTTCTTCCTTCGACAAAAGCGTTTTCCATCGCGGTCGCCGGATGCAATCTTCGGTGCCTGAATTGCCAGAACTGGCAAATCTCGCAATTCAGTCCGACGGAAACGGAAAATATTGAACTCATGCCCGATCAGGCTGTCGCGCAGTGTAAGGAAAACCATTGCAAATCGATTGCCTATACCTACTCCGAACCGAACACATTCTACGAGTACGGCTATGATACAGCGGCAATCGCGCGGCGGAATGGAATTAAAAATGTGTGGAAGTCTTCCGGATACATAAACGAAGAGCCATTGCGAAGACTGTGCAAAGTGATTGATGCCGCAAACATCGATCTGAAGGGATTCGACGAAAGAATTTACAGAAAACTCAACGGTGCGTCACTGGCGCCGGTATTGCGAACACTGAGCGTCTTGAAAGAGGAAGGCGTGTGGCTCGAGGTCACCAATCTTGTGGTTCCCACGTGGACCGATAATCCCGACATGATGCAAAAAATGTACGCCTGGCTGCACAACAACGGATTATCCGAATGTCCGCTGCATTTCAGCCGATTCACTCCGCTCTACAAACTCAATCAGCTTCCGTCAACTCCCGTTGCCGTGCTCGAAAAAGCCAGAGACATCGCGTTGAAGTCAGGAATCAAGTACGTGTATATCGGGAACGTGCCGGGCCATCAAGCGGAAAACACCTATTGTCACGCGTGCGGCAGGATAGTCATTGAGAGAAAGGGATTTACAATCGTTCAGAATGACCTTGTTGAAGGAACGTGCAAATATTGCAAGGCAAAAATACCCGGAGAATGGAAGGGGTGAGCAGCTATGTAGCTTTTCGCAGAGCAAGATATCTCCTCCCGGAAAGACTCAGGCAAGGCACAGTCCGGGAACGAGAGTGAAGATAGCGTTCCGCCAGTTTTGGGTCGGCAAAATCGGCTTGCTTTGAGTTCAATTCTTGACTATATTTACATCCGCTACGATTCAGCAAGTATAGATATGCACCCGTAGCTCAACTGGATAGAGCATCAGCCTACGCCCCAGTTTCGCAAGATCACTTCTCCCCAGTAAATACAATAGCTTTAACACTTCTTTACAATCCAAGTAAGCAGGAGTGTAAGCTATGAATCCCCAAACACCTCTTTCTCTCTTTATTAAACGCGGATACTACTGTCTCCAATTTGTCGACCCAACGGGCCGACGACGACAAAAATCCCTCGGCACCAAGAACAAAACTGAGGCTATCCGTGCTCTAACGGATATGCAGAATGTCATACGAGAAAAACAAAAAACACGATTACTATCTGTATTCTTCGCCGAGTTTGCAACAAATTCCAAAGCCATGATGTCAAAAGGCACGCTCGTGGGCTATCAATCTGCGTTCAAAAAATATTTTCGCCTTGTCGGAGATTGTCTGCTAACGGAGATTACTCCTCGGCATTGGGATGAATATAAGAGCAAGCGATTAGCCAGCGGACAATGCAAACCTGTGACCGTCAATATAGAATTGCGAACATTGAAGGCCGCTTTATCAACAGCTGTTCGATGGCAATATCTGGAGCGTAATCCGTTTTCCTGCCAGAAACAGTGCACGGTTGAGGAACAGGTTCCGATATTCTTCACAAAAGAAGATTTTCAGAAACTCATCAGCATGATCAAAGAATCGTGGTTGAGGGAAATCGTCATCATAGCGGTTCTGACGGGGATGAGAAGAGGAGAGATATTGAATCTAAAATGGTCAAACGTTGATCTGAAACGGAACGTAATCATGATTCAAAGTAGTCCCACGTTCAAAACAAAAACAGGCAAAAGGCGCTGCATTCCGCTCAATGAAACCGCCTCCTATGTGTTGCGGCAGAAGTCTGTATTGCCTCAATCAGAGTATGTGTTCACGCTGAACGGAAAACAAATCAGAGATGGATGGGTCACCCATAAGTTCAAATTCTATGTATATGAGTGCCGCTTTCAAGACGATCGCCTGCACTTTCATTCTCTGCGGCACACATTTGCCAGCTGGCTTGTCCAGGACGGTGTGTCACTATATGAGGTGCAGAAGCTCCTTGGTCACACCGATATGAAGGTGACACAGATCTATTCCCATCTGCAGCCCGAGCAGCTGCACGATACCGTAAACAGGATCCACATCCAGTTGAATTGAAAGTGTAACCGAAGTGCCGAATGAGGAGTATTTTCGCCTGTTACAGTTACACCTTGGAGCATTGCTTTTTTCGCATGTCACGACAGACATATCTCCCGTCGTCCGCCAAAGAGCAAACGCATTCATTGTGGAATATTCCCCTTGACTATGTGCCACGTTCTTTGTATATACACAATAGTATATATGAAAAGGGACAATATGCAAACGGTGAAAATTATCAAGAATGGCGGCAGTCAGGCAGTCAGATTGCCCCGGATGTTCCGCATCAAAGGAAAGGATGCGTATGTAAAGAGAGTGCCGGAAGGCATCCTCTTAATTGAAAAAAAAGATGTCTGGGCCGCGTTTGAAAAATGTCTGGAAGATTTTCCATCAGATTATCTGACTTCAAGAAGAAAACAAAAAAATAGCAAAAGGCGGGTCTTTGAATGAAATATTTGCTCGATACCGATATTTGTTCATACATCATCCGCAAACGACCTCAGAACCTCATTAATAAGTTCAAAAGTATTCCTCTTGGGGAAATTGGGATCTCAGTGATCAGCATATGTGAATTTGAGTCGGGAATTCCCGGCAGTTCACGTCCGGAGAAGATACGCTCAGCCATAGATGCATTTCTTGCGCCATTCAGCATTATTGATTTCGAACAAGCAGATGCCATTTCCTTCGGTGTCATAGATTCCTATTTGCGGTCTAAGGGAATTCCGATTGGAGATATGGATACAATGATTGCATCACAAGCTGTAGCTCGCGGATTAATTTTGGTGACCAATAATGTCAAACACTATTCGCGAGTACCAACCCTAACCTACGAATCGTGGAAATAGGCTGCCGGTAATGTGCATATCGCAAGAACTTACAGGAGGCTAAAGTGCGTTCAGACCCGATTGTAGAGGAAATACGAAAACATCGTCAAACCCATGCGAAGAAGTTCAACTATAACCTAGAGGCAATTGTTGCCGATCTTCGTCGGCAGGAAAACGAAATGATATCAAAGAGAAAATCCCATCATCCGACTCGCCGAACAGCAAAAGCGAAATAGAGCTATCTTTACGACCAATACGCAGTAACCAGGGTGGCCATTCGGTCACTTTTTTTGTTCGAGCCATCCGTCGGAATTGAAAGTGTAACAAACGTGTCGGATGCTGCTGTTTTCGCCTGTTACAGTTACACTTCGGAATATGTATTGTTTATTCCGTAGCATAAATGCGGTCAATTGAACGAGAGTGATTGTCCGAATATCTATTCTTCATTAAACATGAAGGGATTGGTCTATGTCCACACCAGATGAACGACGAATACTCATAACAAAAATCAAAACACTCCCTGAATCAATTGAAGTCACCGTCAAAGGATTATCAGACAAACAACTGGACGCTCCTTATCGCGATGGCGGATGGACTGTTCGGCAAGTTGTGCACCACTTGTGCGATTCGCACATGAATGCATTTCTTCGATTCAAATGGATACTAAACGAAGATAAGCCCCTACTAAAAACATATGACCAGGATGTATGGGCTGTGTCGAAGGAATACACCATGCCCATTGACGGGGCACTTGCATTGCTGCGTGGGTTGCATGAGCGATGGTATTTTCTTGTAAATTCGATTCCAGAAGAAAGCTGGGGCCGCACAGCAATGCATCCGGAAAATGGTGAAATGACATTGGATAGAATGCTGACCATTTACGGGAATCATGGAGAAAAGCATTGCATGCAGATCAAGGGATTGCGCGATAGAATGAATTGGTAAAGTCGCGAAATGGAATGGTTTGATATTGAAGTCGAATGATATCATTTCAATCGTAATCAAGGAACGGGCGGAACAGCGCGGTGGAAAAATGGAGGGTATGACGGCGCGGACAATTGGACACGACAAACAATAGAACAGCGCACTATCGATTCCTATGCGAGCCGATCAATGAGTGTGCCCAACATGGCCTTAGGTGATGTTCCATCCCTTTGATACGCGTGATAGGATCTGACCTCATCTATGGCGGTAGGGAAAAGCTGTTCGAAAAACCTTTTCTCCTCGACTAAGAGGTTTCCTTCGTGGGTCTGTTCCCGCGGAATAGAATGTGTCGACTGGGGCTGAAAGGCCGGTAGATAAATCTCTCTTCTTCTGATTTCCATGACACAAACCCCGCCGGTTTGATAACTAAGACATTGTTGGGCATAGATAGTAAATAGATGTATGCCACTGGTGTGCCAAAATTTGCCGCTATTGTAACATCAAAAAGCCGTCAAACCTGTATCCTTAGTAACGTTCTGAAGAAATGGGAACAAATTGTTACCTATTTGGAAATCGACATGAATATTACGGCATAGGAAGGAAGCGATTATTTCAGAGGACTTCTCCTTTTGATCGCGGAGGATCGTCGAATCTCCGCCGAGGAGGTGGATCTAATGTACCATGTCGGCCTATCATCATGGGGCTCATTCGTCGGAGAGGAGGAACTCACAATGGGTGCCAGAGAGGGCCAATCCTATTGGGCTAAGAGAGAAATGAAATGTTTTCTAAGTGATACACTTTTCCCTTGTACTTAACCAGAATATTTCCTACAATAGGCTAGAGGTGGTGATTACGGAAATATTATATTTTCCATTTGTATACTTTCAATAATTATTTGTATAATAAGCCGCACCCCAAAACACGGTCGTTTTACTTCCGTCCTGATCTAAAGCCGATAGATATCGGCCTCCCCCCAACCACAAATCACCTACAACTGCATAACTGTCAGGAGCGACAGCTCTGGTGTGTTGCCATTGTCTGATTGCTCCTGGCACATCTTCTAATCTTAAAGGATTTCTATGCCTAAGAAAAACACTTCGCTCCTCGATGAGCAAGAAACGCCTTTCATCGTTCCCGGTCACAGGGGAATAGACTGGAAGGCCACCAAAGGGAACTTCATCCACCTGGCCAAAGCAGCATTCTATTTTACCGTATCGCAATGTGACAAATACATCCTCAACGACGACATGCGTGACCCGGATGCAGTCATTGTCGAATCACTGAGAGACAATATTCAGCCGGTGTTAATCGTGCTGCAATATTGTGAAAAACAAGGAATGTCTAAATCAACCAGTAAAGTAATCCGCACCTGCGATTGGCTGAAGATGACCAAGGAGGATGTCATCCGAGCACTTTGCCCCGAGGCCAAAGCGATGCGGATAAGAAAGATTCGTCTCCGCACACACCGGGAAGAGCGGAAGAAGAATGGTTCTGCGGTATCAGTGGAGTAACCTCACTCATGAATACCTACAACACCGAAGATCTGTATCTCGCAGCGTTTTTGACAGCTCAGGGTTTTCCGGTAATTCAATGGAACCGGGAAACGGGGCTCACCGATTTCGCTTTCGAACAAAGTGCCGAGCTATCGCAGCTCGTAGGAGCATATTATGCTGATCGGGTTACGACCTCGCCCCTTCAGTATGGCAACTCGCTCAAAAAC